>NZ_JAYFQR010000018.1:0-155607 GCF_034926885.1 Aminobacterium sp. | reverse complement strand
AAGGTTCGGCAACTCCTGGAGTATAGGCAATAGCCAGATCGGCCATGCTCTCTACGGGAAGCTTGCTCGTAATGGCAACTTTCCCTTTGGATTCCTGATGGGCAGATAGTGCTTTAGCGTAAATTTCCTCTTTGCGCATAAAAATCCTCCTCATTTATAATACATAATAGTTCTTGTTAAATTTGCAATAATGAATGTCTAAATTATCATACGGCGTGAAAAATTTCTTTATCCTGATATTCTACACGTCTTACCGTTCTTTCGTCAGAAAATATTTATAAAGAGGTGATATTGATGGTAAAAAGGCTCCTTCATCTGTTGTCTGTTTGTTGTGTTTGCTGTGTATTCTTTTTCTTGCCATTTGCTTCTTGGGCACAATCGTCAGAACAAACAGAAAAAATAGAGATTCCTGAATCGCTTCAAACTCCTAATACTCCATTGACATTTTTTATTGAGGAAGATGAGAGTTCTTTCCCTCAAGGTCTTCGTCAGAAGTTGACCTATTCGGCTAAGGGAACTCGCTCAGAAGCCAGACATAGTTTCCTCTACATAGAAGATAATCTTGTTCCTGATACTTTTACCTACGTGGAATATAAAAAATCGGCATGGTCTTTTGAAAACCGGAATTATATGTGGGGAGATGACGGCTATTGGCCCACAGAAGCGCATAATGTGATTGAAAGTTCTCAAAAGTTTACAGAGGAGATGGAAAAGCAAGGTTGGTATAAAGGGAATCAGATTTTACGGGGAACTCCTGATCATTGGGTATATGTTGAATGGAGAGGCGGCAGTGCGTTTATAGCTCCTGATAAAATTGAGTCCTTTTTAGAAAATTATAGTCTGCCCATTCTCCCCAGAGAAGGACAAGTAGAGATACGACGTTCTTGATAAAGAAAAGAAGACTTCGGTTCGGAGTCTGTTAAAGATAATAGCTATAAGTGATCATGATAGAATAGGCAATATCCATTCTACCTTTATTCAAGGGGGCACATATGTGACGTGGCTCAAGATAAGAAATAAGGTTTTTCTCATAAGCCTTTTCTTTCTGTTGCTTTTTTTGCCTTCCTCTGCTCAAGGACGGGATGAGATTATTTTCGAACATCTCTCCCTTGAGGAGGGACTCTCGCAAACGACAGTAAATACTATTCTAAAAGACCATAAAGGGTATCTCTGGTTTGGAACAAATGGTGGCTTAAATCGCTATGACGGGTATAGTTTCAGGGTTTACCGTCATGAACCTTTTTCTTCAAATAGTCTCTCGAACAATATGGTCACGTCTCTTTATGAAGATAAAAATGGTATTTTCTGGATAGGAACATTTGGAGGGGGTCTTAATAGATTTGATCCCTCTCGAGAAATTTTTCAATCATATAGATACTCGAAAGATGCTTCTTCTCCACCTGACGATCTCATTTCTCATGTAATAGGAGATAAAAAGGGGTATATCTGGGTTGGTACGTTTCAGAATGGTCTGGGGTGTTTTGACCCTGAAAGAGAGACGTGGAATATATACCTTGATGATGATTCTTCAGGATTTAGCGGAGAGGGAGTGTTAAACCTCTATGTTGATTCAAAGCATCAATTGTGGGTTGGCACCAATAAGGCACTGAACTTCCACACGAAACGAGATACGTTTATCCCATATTATGCTCATTCAAAAGAAGCCCTACCTGTTACTGCCATAACTGAGGGTAGAAAAGGCTTCTTATGGATTGGTACCGCTTCTGGAAAACTCTATCGATTCTACCCCCAAGAGGAAAAATTTGAAGAAGTTCCCCTAAAAGAGAAGGGAGAAGATGTTTCTATTCATGCCATTTCAGGCCTTTACGAAGATATCTTTGAAGATGTGTGGATAGCTACTGATGGCGGAGGTTTACTGCGTTTTGACCGTGCAACGGAAGAGGCCCTTGTCTATCGTCATGAGCAAAATAATCCCAGGGCTTTGCGGGACAATAAAATACTCTCTATACACGGAGACAGAAAAGATACAATCTTTCTGGGAGACCTCACTGGCATCGTCTGGTTGGGAACCCACTCCAAAGGCATTGAAAAATTTCATTTGAAACGTCCCTTTCAGAGATATAACGGTAAATCTTTTCTTCTTCGTGAAGTTGCAGGAGATAATGTCTATGCCATCTATAAAGAAGGGTACGATAATCTCTGGATAGGAACATTTGGAAATGGAGTGAAGCTTATTTCCAAGGAAGGTGAAACACAACATTTTCTATCAGATATAGATGATGAGCATAGTCTTGCGAGCAATAGGGTCTTTTCTATTTTTCAAGACAAAGCAGGCGACATATGGATAGGAACTGACAGAGGACTCTGTCGTTATAACAAGGTAGATAGCAATTTTACGACTTATGAAAATACTCTTTTCCCGTCTTCATTTGGGGGATCGAATAAGATCACGACACTTTTAGAAGATTTTAAAGGTACCTTTTGGGTAGGAACATCAGAAGGTCTCTATCGTTTCGTTAGAAAAGCAGGCCTTTTTGAAGCCATTCCCTGGTCAGCAGACGAAGCTTCGTATTTAAGAGAGGATATCATATCGTGTCTTTTTGAAGACAGCCGCCATAATTTATGGATAGGAACATCAAATAACGGCTTCTTTAGAATTAACCCCGTTGAAGGCAGAGTAGAACACTATGTAAATGATCCTCTTAATTCCAAGAGTCTTCCTGCCAATCGGATCTTCTCTATTTATGAAGATAGAGAGGGCGTTTTTTGGCTGGGCACAGATGTGGGGTTATGCCAATTCGACGAAACCAGCAAAAAATTTCTGCTCTTAACAAAAGAAGATGGATTTAGGGGAGATTCGATTCGAGGCATTTTGGAAGATAACTACCGCAACTTATGGATAAGTACGAACAATGGACTTTCTTGTTATGACATCAGAATGAATACGGTAAGAAACTACAATCTTGGGGATGGCCTTCAAGCAAAAGAGTTTAATGCCTCAGCGACCTTTAAGGATTCTTTTGGCCGAATGTATTTTGGTGGTATCAACGGATGTAACAGCTTTTTTTCAACAGATGTCTGGGAAAATTCTCATGTGCCGCCTATTGTTATTAATGAGGTTCTTGTAATGAACAAGCCAGTTCAGCCTTTTTGGGCTGCGGGAGGAAGACGACGGGTTATATTAAATTATAGCGATAAATTTCTTTCAATAGACTTTTCGGCTCTTGACTATACACACCCTGAGTCTAACCAATATCGCTACAAACTTGAAGGGCTAGATAGAGATTGGGTCAATGCTGGAAACAGGCACTTTGCTTATTATACTAACCTCCCTCCGGGGGAATATACTTTTCGAGTTGTAGGTTCAAATAATAATGGAGTGTGGAATCAGGATGGAGCGGAACTCGACATTGAGGTAATCCCTCCTCTTTGGAAGACGCCTCTCGCTTATACTGGATATGGCTTTCTCCTTCTCGCTTTACTCTGGTTTATTCGAAAATATCTTATGAACAGGCAGGAAAAAGAGACTGAGCAGCGGCTACGTATTGTAACGGAACGAACAAATGAACAATTACGTTTTATAAATAAAAAACTTGAGGAAGCTCGAAATCATGAAGAAACATATCGAAATCAATTGCGAAGCCTCGCCTCTGCTCTTTCTATGGCCGAAGAAAAAGAGAGACGTAGAATAGCGGAAGTAGTTCACGATTCCATAGGTCAGAATTTAGCCTTAACCAAGATTCGACTGGCATTGCTTCAAGAGGGAATAAACGATGATTCTCAAAAAGACGAAGTGACGGCAATACTGTCTTCTCTTGAGGAATCTATCAAGAGCACTCGAACACTCACTTTCGAGTTAGGCTCCCCTATCTTATATCGTTTGGGATTTGCTGCATCAGTAGAGTGGCTTGCCGAAAAGATGCAGGAAAACTACAGTCTAAGTATCTTATATGAAAACCAGGGGTTACCAGAAGAAATGAGCGATGATTTAAAGGCATTTTTATTCAGGGCCCTTCATGAATTGTTGCTTAATGTTGCTAAACACTCTGGTACTGATAAGGCGTATGTTAAAACGTCGTATTCTGGAAAGATGATTCGGATGACAGTCTGTGACGAAGGAAGAGGTTTTGATACGCATAATATAGATGAAGGAATAACCAATAAGCAGTCATTTGGGCTTTTTAGCTTGAGAGAACGACTCTGTTCTCTGGGAGGCTATATGATTATTAAGTCAAAGGAAAACAAAGGGGTACGAATCACCCTTTTTGTGCCGGCTGATTCCTTTAATGTATAGGGAGGTATCTTGCCATGGCAATACGGGTTTTACTTGCAGATGATCATCAGATTGTACGTGAAGGCTTGCGGCTTCTCTTAAGCAGACATCCTGAAATAGAAGTTATAGCTGAAGCCAAGGATGGTGCAGAGACAGTTGCTCTTGCGGAATCTTTACGCCCCGACATTGTTGTTATGGATATTAAAATGCCTGTAATGGACGGTATTGAGGCAACCGAAGAAATTCAAAAAAGGGCTTCAGGAACAAAAGTTGTTGCTTTGTCTATGTATGCTGATAGAAACTTTATTTCTGAGATGTTTAAAGCTGGCGCAAAAGGATTTTTATTGAAGGATTGTGCTTCCTCCGAGTTGGTTGAAGCTGTTAAAACAGTTTATAATGACCGGGTGTATCTTGGCCCGAGTGTATCAGACATCGTTGCAAAAATGTACATTCATTTTGTTCAGCAAGGTTCCTCTCCAAATGAAGAAAAATTGACAACGAGAGAGCGGGAAGTGTTGATGTATCTTGCAGAAGGCAAAACGAACAGAGAAATAGCCGATTTGCTTCATGTAAGCATTAAAACGGTAGGAACCCACAGACAGAACCTTATGCGAAAGTTAGGGCTTGAAACTATAGCTGATCTGGTAAAATATGCTATTCGAAAGGGGCTCGTTTCTCCGAGTCAGCACTAATTGTAGTTCTTAGGTACTATTGTCTGTTTCCTGTTTTGCTGAGAAAAATCAGCTTTTGTGAAAACGAAGCTTGTTTTTTTCAGTTCTTTTCCGATGGTTAGAGGGTAAGACTGTACCTATTATTGGTAAATGCAGTACAATACAAAGGAGGGTGCAGTCGCATGCAGGAAAAGAAAAAAAAGCTAGGTCTTCTTCCACGTCTTATCATCGCTATTATTTTAGGTATTATAATCGGTTCTTTTATGCCTGAAGTGGTGATAAGGGTTTTAGCTACGTTTAATGGGATTTTTGGTAACTTTTTGGGCTTTGTTATTCCTCTTATCATTGTTGGATTTGTGGCTCCTGGTATTGGCGACTTGGGGAAGAGTGCCGGTAAAATTTTGTTAGTTACCGTGGTGCTTGCCTATGTTTCAACTCTTATAGCAGGTTCTTTAGCTTATGGAGTTGATTCAATCATTTTCCCCAATATCATAAAGGAGGGCAGTATGCTGGCATCGGCATCAAACCCTGGAGAAGCGCTTCTTGCTCCCTATTTCAAAGTTGAAATGCCGCCACTCATGGGGGTTATGAGTGCCTTGCTCATTGCCTTCACGTTGGGTATTGGTATGGCCGTTATTGATGGGAAACGTCTTAATGAAGTAATGCACGAGTTCCAGAATATTATAGAGAAGCTTATCAGTGCCATTATTATTCCTCTTCTTCCTGTACATATTTGCGGTATCTTTGCCAATATGACCCAGGCTGGTGAAGTTCAGATGTTAATGGCAGTTTTCCTCAAAGTGTATGTGGTTATTATCGCTCTTCACGTTGCTATTATTCTTTTACAGTATTTTGTGGCTGGTACAGTAGCAAAGACCAACCCGTTCAAAGCTATTAAAAACATGATTCCTGCCTATTTGACAGCTATCGGAACACAATCTTCCGCAGCTACAATTCCCGTGACGTTAAGACAGACGTTACAGAATAATGTGTCTCCACGTGTTGCGCAGTTTGTTATTCCTTTGTGTGCTACAATTCACCTTTCAGGAAGTACAATAACGTTAACGAGTTGCGCATTGGCCGTCATGATGCTTCATGGAATGCCCTTTTCCTTTGCGACAATGTTCCCCTTTATCATCATGCTTGGCGTAACAATGGTTGCCGCTCCTGGAGTACCGGGCGGTGCTGTTATGGCAGCTCTGGGGGTGCTTGAATCAATGCTTCACTTCAATCCCACTATGCTTTCGCTTATGATCGCACTCTATCTGGCACAGGATAGTTTTGGCACGGCATGTAATATCACAGGTGATGGAGCCATCGCTTTGATTGTAAATAAGATTGCAGGTAAAGAATCAACATCAACGTCGTCATCGTCATCAACTATGACGACGTCAACGTCGACGTCAACGTCAGGAGCATATACAGAATAAGGTATATTCAGGGACCTCTTCGGAGGTCCCTTCTTTTTGTTTTAGCAATTCATCATAATGAATTGTGAAGGAGGAATGAGTAGTGAAAAACATTTTAGTTACAGGGTGTTTGGGACAAATTGGAACAGAGTTAGTTAAAAAGTTACGTTCACAGTATGGAGCTGCTCATGTTGTAGGTTCAGACATTAAGACAGCAGGTGTGGAAAAACTCGGCGATGGCCCCTTCGAAATTCTTGACGTTCGAGAGAGCGATGCTCTTGCCAATCTTGTGGAAAAATATAATATAGATACCGTTATGCACTTGGCAGGTCTTCTTTCGGCTGTTGGAGAAATGAAACCTCAGCTTGCCTGGCAAATAAATGCAGGTGGACTTTTTAATACTTTGGAAATTGCAAGAGAAAAAGGGTGTTCTGTATTTTTCCCAAGTTCCATTGCGGCCTTTGGGCCTAATACCCCTCTTGATCACACGCCACAAGATACAATCCAGCGGCCAACAACTATGTATGGCATTACAAAAGTGGCGGGAGAACTTCTTTGTGATTACTATCATAAAAAATATAATCTCGATACACGAGGAGTGCGTTTCCCCGGCCTTATTTCTTATGAAACGGAACCAGGTGGAGGAACAACGGATTATGCGGTAGAAATTTACTATAAAGCTGTAACAGATAAACATTATGATTCTTTTATTGCGGCAGGCACCTATATGGACATGATGTATATGCCAGATGCCATTGATGCAGTAATACAGCTTATGGAAGCGGATTCATCACGACTGAAGCACCGTAATGCTTTTAATATTTCTGCTATGAGTTTTGACCCTGAAGAAATAGCTGCCTCTATCAGAAAGTTTATGCCCAATTTTACGTTTGGATATAATGTGGACCCTGTTCGTCAATCTATAGCCGAGTCGTGGCCTAACTCTCTTGATGTGAGTGCGGCCCATGAAGAGTGGGGATTTAACCCTCTATATGATCTTGATAAGATGACGAAAGATATGTTGGTTCACTTAGAGGAGAAACTTCTTAAAAAAGCAAAATAAGAAAGAAGAGTAAAGACCGAGTTACATGTGACTCGTAAGAAGGGGGAAGGATGTATGACGGTACAAAAAGCTTTTATTACGGAAGAACTCGAAAGATTGAAGCGGGAAGGTTTATATACGAATATTCCTGTAATTTCCAGTCCCCAAGGAGCCTGGGTCGAAATGAACGGGAAGAAATATCTTTCTTGCTGCTCTAATAACTATTTGGGCTTTTGTAACGATTCGGCTCTTAAAGAAGCTGTAAAGAAATATGTTGATACATGGGGAGTTGGTCCGGGAGCAGTTCGGACAATAGCCGGAACATTAGCTCTTCATCTTGAACTTGAAAAGAAGTTGGCGGAATTTAAAGGAACCGAAGCGACAATGTTGCTTCAATCTGGCTTTTGCGCCAATCTCGCAGCTATTCCAACACTTGTTAATAAAAACGATCTTATTTTTAGCGACGAGTTGAATCACGCGTCTATTATTGATGGATGCCGTTTAAGCAGGGCAGAAATTGTACGCTTTAAACATGCGGATCCCAAAGACCTTGATGTTCAGCTGACGAAATATGATAAACATGATTGCCATAAGCTTGTTATTACAGATGGTGTCTTCTCTATGGACGGAGACATTGCTCCTCTGCCAGAACTTGTTGAAGTAGCAGAAAAACATGGTGCCATGATTATGGTTGATGATGCCCATGGAGAAGGAGTTCTTGGTCGAGGCGGACGAGGGATAGTTGATCATTTTAATCTTCACGGTCGAGTAGATGTAGAAGTCGGAACGCTCTCAAAGGCTTTTGGTGTTGTTGGAGGATTTGTAGCGGGTAATGCGGATGTTATTGACTATATGCGTCAAAAAGCTCGCCCCAATCTTTTCAGCAGCGCTATGACAGTTCCCGATCTTGCAGCAAATATGGCAGCTCTTGAAGAGCTCTCAAAGAGCGAAGATCGAGTGAAACGTCTGTGGGAGAATGGTCGCTATCTTAAAGAGGGCTTGAAGAATATGGGATTCGATATCGGACATAGCGAAACTCCGATTACCCCGGTTATTATTGGAGAAGCTCTTGATGCAAAGAAGTTTAGTGCCCGACTTTTTGAAGAGGGAATATTTGCCAGTGCCATTACGTTCCCCACGGTACCTATGGGAACAGCTCGTATTCGAGTGATGGTCTCGGCTGCACATACACGAGAAGATCTTGATTTTGCCCTTGAGAAATTTCAGCTTGTTGGGGAGGAAATGAAGATCATTTCATCATCAAGATAGGCGTAGAGTGAAAGGAGAGGTTTTGTATGTTTGAAAAAGCATGGGAAGAACTTACAAAGACAGATCAAGCGATAGCCGATGTTATAACTAGGGAAAGAGAACGTCAGGAGCATGGTATAGAGTTAATAGCTTCGGAAAATTTTGTGTCCCCTGCAGTTATGTGCGCAATGGGATCTGTGTTGACAAACAAGTACGCGGAAGGATACCCTGCACATCGCTATTATGGTGGATGCCACATTGTCGATGAAGCAGAAAATCTTGCTCGGGATCGTGCCAAAAAACTTTTTGGCTGCGACCATGTTAACGTTCAGCCTCACTCTGGTTCCCAGGCAAATATGGCAGTTTACTTCACATGTTTGCAGCCTGGAGATACCATATTGGCCATGAATTTGGCTCATGGTGGGCACTTGACCCACGGTTCACCTGTTAATTTCTCTGGAAAGCTTTATAACATCATTCCCTATGGAGTAAATAAAGAGACAGAAACAATAGATTTTGCAGAGGTAGAACGCCTTGCCCTTGAACATCATCCGAAGCTTATCGTTTGTGGCGCTAGTGCTTATCCTCGCGAAATAGATGCGGAAAAGTTTCGAGAGATAGCCGACAAAGTTGGCGCTCTTCTCATGTTTGATATTGCTCATATAGCAGGCCTGGTCGCTGCTGGCCTTCATAAAGACCCAGTTCCTTTCTGTGATTTTGTAACGACTACAACGCACAAAACTCTGCGTGGTCCCCGCGGTGGAATGATCATGTGCAGAGAGCAATACGCCAAGGATCTTGATAAGAGTATCTTCCCCGGAATGCAGGGTGGTCCTCTTATGCATATCATTGCGGCGAAGGCAGTGGCTTTTGAAGAAGCTCTTCGTCCTTCATTTAAAGAGTATCAGAAGAAAGTTATAGAGAATGCCGCAGTTTTAGCAGAAGAATTGAAACAGCATAATTTCCATCTTGTTTCAGGAGGAACAGATAACCATCTGATCCTCATCAATCTTACAAGTCGTGGAGTAACAGGTAAGGCGGTAGAGGCTGCTCTTGATAAGGCGGGTATCACTGCCAATAAGAATACTGTTCCCTTCGATACTCAAAGCCCCTTCATTACAAGTGGCGTCAGAATTGGAACGCCAGCTGTTACAACGCGAGGATTCGGTGTAGCAGAAATGAAACAGATTGCAAAATGGATAGATGATGTTGTAACAAACGTAGAAAACGAAAAGGTGTTGGAAAGAATTCGCTCAGAAGTCCTTGAGCTCTGTGGAAAATATCCCCTCTACGCAGGGCTATAAAAACGACACTCTTTTCTTTTTAAGGTCGGGATTTATTCCCGACCTTATTTTTTTACAGACCTGTAACTTGAAGATTTTGACCTTACAGTGTATTCTTTGGTCCGGATTCCGCTAGAAACTTTGTAGAGATACAGAAATAAAATGTTGTAAGAAAATGGAGGAAACACTTTGCATTCGTTTGTTCGTCGTTCGTTGTCTTTTTCATTAGGTGTTGTTTATTTTACATATGTTCTGGCTCCCATTTTTCTCATACTCGTTGGTTCTTTTGGAGCCAAATGGTTTGGAACGCTGCTTCCCGAAGGTTTTACGTGGTCATGGTATAAAGAACTTTTCTCTCAACCAATGTATATTGATGCCTTGAAGAGAAGCCTTGTTGTTGCCTTTTTAACAGTGATTGGAAATGCCTTTGTTTGCCTTCCCGCTGTTTATGCAGTGCACATTATAGATAAGCGATGGTTACGTTCTCTTTTCAACTTTACAATTCTTCTGCCCATTGCCATTCCTCCTGTAGTCATGGGATTGGGTATGATTCAGGCTTTCAACTGGCCAGGGTTTTCCCTTATCGGAACGTGGCAAATCTTGGTAGTAGCTCATATGGTCTATACCCTTCCCTTTATGCTTCGTCCGCTCATGGCAAATATGGATCTTATCAATTGGAAAACCTTAGAAGAAGCAGGGGCATCTCTTGGTGCCGATACCATGATAATGATGCGAAGGGTTCTGGTTCCTAATTTATTACCGGGCCTTGTTTCCGGAGCTCTTATGACTTTTGCTATGTCCCTTGGAGAATTTCAGCTTTCAGTAATGCTTACAGGATCTCAAAGTCAAACATACCCCGTAGTTTTATATCAGGCATTTTATGTAAGTACTGGTTTTGCTTGTGCAGCAACGACAGTTTTAGCCGGACTTTCACTCTTCTCCCTCTTCGGAGTTATGGGATTGGGAGCACTCTTTGGTAAATCAGGACACAAACAGACCCTTTTTGGGAGTTGAAAATATGAGAATAGTTAGTGTAATCGGTACATCTACCGCAGATCAGGCTATTTGGAACAATGCGTATCAAGTAGGCCGGCTTCTTGCGGAGCATAACTGTGTAGTGGTTTGTGGAGGACGCGGTGGAGTTATGGAGGCCGTGTGTAAAGGAGTGGCCGAAAAAGGCGGCCTTTCCATCGGGATTTTGCCGGGAGACCGTTCTGAAGCCAATAAATGGGTAACATTTCCTCTGTCTACATGTCTTGGTGAAGCTCGCAACACTGTTGTGGTTTCCTCTGGAGAAGTGGTTATCTCTATTGGAGGGGCCTATGGAACTCTGTCAGAGATAGGTTTTGCCCTCAAAATGGGGCGCACTGTAATTGCTCTCGGAACATGGCAGATTTGTGACGAAAATGGGCAGCCTGCACCATTACTTCATGCTCAAACGCCTGAAGAAGCCGTAGCTATGGCTTTAGAAAAACTTAAAGAAGAAAGGAACGAAAACGAGTGAGTAATGTAGACCTTCAACACGTCGTAAAACGATTCGGTCGGTTTACGGCTGTAAACGATATATCATTGAGTGTTGAAAAAGCAGAATTTCTTTCTCTTCTCGGCCCTTCAGGCTGTGGAAAAACAACAACACTTAGACTTATTGCCGGTTTTCTTGCCCCTGAAGAAGGGCACATCTTTATCGGAGGAGAAGATAAGACGAATACAGGGCCCCGAAATCGTCAGGTTGGCCTCGTATTTCAGAATTATGCCCTTTTCCCCAACCTGGATGTTTTTGAGAATGTTGCCTTTGGACTTCGAGTTCGTAAAGTAGCTGCATCTGAAATAGAAAAAAGAGTATTGGAGCTCTTAGAGATGGTGGGGTTGGCTGACAAGCAGAGGTCTTTTCCTCGCCAACTTTCGGGCGGTCAACAACAGCGTGTAGCTTTGGCAAGAGCTTTGGCCATACGTCCAGATGTTCTCCTTTTAGACGAGCCTCTTTCCGCACTTGATGCAAAGGTAAGAAATGCCCTTCGTTTTGAGATTAAAAAAATACAGAGAGAGAGCGCAATCACGACAATTTACGTAACGCACGATCAGGAGGAAGCCCTTTCTATTTCAGACAGAGTCGCCGTTATGAACAAAGGGAAAATTGAGCAGGTAGGTACGGCTTGGGATATCTATGCGGCTCCTCAATCTCTCTTTGTGGCTGATTTTGTTGGGGTAAATAATATCTTAAGCATAACGAGCGATGGAAGTGGATGTGGACGCTGGAGAGACACGGAAGTGCGTTTGGCCTGTCTGAACAACCGTCCTTCAGGAGAGTATAAAATCATGATTCGTCCAGAGCGGTTGAAGATTGCAGAAACTATAGAAAATAATAACGTGCTTACTGGAGTTGTTGAAGGAAGAGTCTTTCTTGGCCCTCTTTCTCGTATTGCCGTGGCAATAGGCGAAGAACGCCTATTGGTTGATGCTCTTAACATGCAAACGACTTCTGTTGAAATGGGCTCAACCATTCATTTGACTTTTACTCCGGAAGATGGGCACGTTCTAGAATAAAAATAAAAAATATCAAGGGAGGTAGAAACAATGAAAAAAATAGCTATTCTAGCTCTTTTAGTAATGGCTTTAGCTACATTTGTTGGTGGGGCAGCATTTGCTTTTGACCAGGAAATGTATGCTGGAGAAAAGGAACTTTGGGAAATGGCAAAACAGGAAAAAGGTTTGAGCAGTTACGATACAGGGCCTACATGGGCTAACTGGAAGGGCCTTTTCGATGGTTTTGCAGCCCGTTATGGTATCAAACTTGTTTATAACGACCTGGGCAGTGGAGCTACTGTTGTTCGCCTTGAGAAAGAGCTTAATAACCCTCAGGCTGACACAGCGTATTACTTTATGCCTTTCGGTGCCCTTGCAAAGGAACGAGGCGTAACTCAGGCTTACAAACCAGTGAACTTCGATAAAATTCCTGAAATCCTTAGAGATCCCGAAGGAAACTGGTTCTCTATTCACAAAGGGACTGTAGTTTTCGTAGTCAACAAGAGATTGGTAAAAGAGGCCCCTACTTCATGGAAGGCTCTTCTTGATCCCAAATTTAAAAAATCCATCGTATATCTTGATCCTCGAACAGCTGGAATCGGATATGCAATCGTAATTGCTACAGCCTATTCTCATGGTGGATCTATAGAGAATCTTGACCCTGGTATCGACTATCTTGCCGAACTTCAAAAGAGCAATAATGTACGTATGATCGAGAAGACTACGCCCTTTGATAAGTTCATTAAGGGAGAAATTCCAGTATGGATTACCTACGACTGGAACGGATATCGTGCAAAATATATTGCCGGTCTTGGTGATGACGTAGAAATAGTGATTCCAGAAGAAGGAACAATTACATCTCCTTATGCCATAAGCATGGCCAAAGGTGCTCCCAATCCAAACAGTGCTAAATTGTGGCTGAACTACATTCTTTCTGACGAAGGCCAGCAGACCTTTGCCAAAGGATATGTACGTCCTATTCGTGACGACGTAGAGCTTCCTGCAGAAGTTGTAGATAAGTTCCTTCCTGCTTCTGAGTACGAGAAGGCGAAGAATGTAGACTGGGTTGCCGCTCAGAAAGTTCAGAAAGAAGCTGCCCAGAAATGGGGAAGCAAGGTTTTAGGCGAAAACTAGAAATAGCAATAAATAAGGGAGGCGGCTCTCTTTTTTGCCGCTTCCCTCTTTTTGAAGGAGTTGAACGTAGGTGGAACGACGAAGCACAGCTTTTTTATTTCTGATGCCCCTTATTCTTTTGTTGGGGGTGTTTCTTATATATCCGCTTGTCTTGGTTTTTGGAGAAAGTGTGACTGTGGATGGAGGTTTCTCTCTTGCCAATTATCTTTTGATTTTTACGAAAAAACTTTATAGAGAATCTCTGGGAACAAGCCTTATGCTTTCTCTTTCTACTGCTGTGTTAGGTACTGTTATCGGACTACCTCTTTCATACGTTGTTTATAAGAGCAAAGGGAGACTTCATCGTTTTCTTATGGCTCTTACAGCTGTTCCTCTTACCTTCAGTGGCCTCGTTATTGGTTTCATGTTTATTATCCTTTTAGGAACGAGCGGCTTCATTACCATGATATTCAGTCGTCTTTTTGGAATTAATGCTTTAGAATTTTCAGCCTTTCTCTTCACATGGCGAGGTCTTGTTGTTGCGTATCTCTACTTTTTGATCCCTCGAATGATTCTTACCATGACAGCTGCATGGAGTAACGCAAACTGGAGCCTTATTGAAGCTGCGGTGAATTTAGGTGCTTCACGTGCCACTATCCTGTTTAAAGTTCTTCTGCCCATGTTGGGGCCAGCAATATTTGCAGGTTCGTCTCTTCTTTTCGCGGTAAGTATGGGAGCTTTTGGTACAGCTTTTGCTCTTACGGGAACAGGAGTTAAAATACTTCCTCTTGTTATTTATACTCACGTTTCAGAAGTTTCTGTAGATATTGGGCGGGCTGACGCCATAGCCGTTGTTCTTGCCGTGGTAACCACTCTGGTTATCATGCTTTACGAGCGCTTTTTTGCTGCCAAGGAAAGATAGCTCTTCTAAAATCCCCTTCTCATTGTGATAGAATGTTTTGAATACTACCACTAGGGAGGGGAGAGGCATGAAGTTTTTTATAACGGGAGGTGGCGGCCAGTTAGCTTTTGCCTTTCAGCGTCTTTTTAAGGAAGAAGACCTGCCTTTCACCATCTATTCCCGTCAGGAACTAGATATAACGGATATTTCCAGAGTTCGGCGACGAATACATGAAGATCAGCCCAATGTAATCATAAATTGCGCAGCCTGGAACGATATAGATGGGGCAGAACAGAACTGGCGAGATGCGTATCTTGTTAATGCTATTGGCCCTAAAAATTTAGCTATAGCAGCAGAAGAACAGAACATTCCCCTTGTGACATTCAGTTCAGATTATGTTTTTAATGGAAAAAGCGTACGTTCATGGACCATTGCTGACACTCCCGATCCAATTAACGTCTATGGCCGAACAAAGCTTCTGGGTGAAGATTTTGTTAAAAATCACATCCATCGATTTCTTATTGTACGAATAAGCTGGCTTTTTGGTCCTGAGGGAAAAGAAGAGTCGAACTTTTTGAAACAGGTTTTGCGATTGAGTCGGGAACAAAACGAATTGAAAGTTGTATCAGATCAGATATCAAGCCCGACATATGCTCCAGACCTTGCTGAAAGAGTGATGGATCTCTTATCTCTTCGTGCATGGGGAGTCTACCATCTTTCGTGTAGTGGGCGATGCAGCAAATATGATTGGGCTTCTTTTGCGCTGAAAGAGCTTGGTGTGACAAAGAATATATATCAGGTCCAGAGCGATGAGTTCAGACCCATTGCGCAAAGGCCCTCTATGAGCGCTCTTGATCCTTTCCCTCTCGATACATTAGGTATATACATGCCTCGCTGGGAAGATGCAACATTGCGTTTTCTCAAGTCTATTGGACAGAAAAATGGTGATATTGACGATGCTTAAAGGTCATTTTGATGGTGCATCACGGGGCAATCCTGGCGATGCAGGGGCAGGGGCCCTTTTATACGACGAAAATAATCATATTATCTGGCAACAAAAGCTCTATCTTGGCTCCAAAACCAACAATGAAGCCGAATATGAAGCTCTTCTTATGTTGCTTCGGGAAATTGATAATAGGGGATTTCAGCGTGTTACTATCCGAGGGGATAGTCGTCTTGTTGTTTGCCAAATGAATAAGGAATGGAAGATTAATAGCCTTCATCTTAAAGAACTCTGGCAGAGGGCCCAAGAGTTGTCGCGTGGAAAAAATCTTTCTTATGAATGGGTTCCGAGAAATGAAAATAGTGACGCTGACAGACTCTCAAACGAGGCGATAGACGACCACTACGGTGCGAAGAAGATGGAAACAATAGAATTTGTAGAAGTGGTTGATAAGGTAGAAACAGGGCGAAATCGAAGTGTTGAATTTGACCTTTCCCTCCTTGAGCAGATTACTGACACTCTTTTCATCGCTCATGGTACAGAAGATTATGCCGTAGATATTCTTCATAGGGCGTGTACGTGTCCTGCTTTTGTGCATCGCAGACGATGTAAGCATTTGGATGCAGCATTGAAAAAGAAGTCGCAGGAGATGAACATGAAGTGACAACAACCCTTGATCGTAGAACGTTTTGGCTCTGCTGGCTCGTAACCTATCTTGGGCAGGCCTATGTTTCTATGTTTTTTATGTACCCCGTGGCCTTGCAGCAACAAGGTATTTCTCTCGCTTTGACAGGATGGCTTATGAGTATCTTCAGCGTGGCTTCAACTCTGATCCGTCCTGTTGGAAGCCTGATGAGCGAGAGGATTGGTGTTCGCAAAAGCCTTCTTTTTGCCTCTCTATTGCTTTTTGTTTGTTCTCTCCCCTTTCTTTTCTTTAACTCTTTTAGCTCTCTTATGGTTATTCGGGGGAGTGTGGGGCTTTTTTATGGAATAGTTATGGTCGCCGTAACCACGTATCAGGCTTTGAGTATTCCTTCGGAACGCCGAGGGAGTCTCTATGCGTGGATAGCCATTGCCTATGTTTTGCCGCAACTCTCAGTGCTTCCTTTGAGTGAGTTTTTCCTTTCTAAAGTAGGAACCTTTGCCTTCCTGACTCTTGCTCCAATTATTGCTATAGCAACATTTGCAGTGTCAAAACAGCTTCCGAGATTGAAAGATCTCAAAAAAGAAAGTAAAGAGACAGAGGATACATACTTGACACAAAGTAGCTCTGAACAAGAAGAAAATTGGGGAAGCTGGAAGGAAATGTTTTATGTTCCGGGTTTCTGGCCTCTTGTGCTCACCCTTTTATCGTGGTCTTTCCTCAATTCTTCCACGTTACAGTATATGCCAGCTTTTATCCGTTCTCGCGGCTTGATTGCTTCTTCCTTTATGGCTGCCAATGCCGGAGTTGCCCTTCTTTTACGTCTTTTCGCCATTCGCCTTATGGATAAGCTTGATAGAAAAATTGGCAGCGGTTTTACCATAGCCTTAATGGGGGCTATTGTTATCGTGACACGTTTTGCCTCCTCTAACCACTCTTTCTTCCTATTGGGAGCAATATATGGTTTAGGAATGGGAATTGGGTTTCCAATGATATTGGCTCTTATGCCCGATATTTTTCCTGAGAGGCTTAGGCCTAAAGGAGTTGCTGCAGGAACACTGCTTATCGAGTTCGGTTTTATCTTTACCCCCTTTCTTATGAGCTACGGCGGATCGATCTTCGGATTGGGCAATATGTTGGCTTTTATGGGGTGTATAGGTTGTGCAGGAGGTTTGTTCTTGAGTCTCTTTGTATGGCGGAAGAAAGCGTAGGAAGAGCAGCTACGAGGGCCTTCGTGTAGTTGTGTTGGGGGGCGGTAAGAAGAGTTTTTGTGCTGTTTTCTTCACAACACTCTCCTTTGAGCAAGACCATGCCGTGGCTGGCTGCCGCTCTGGCCAGATAGAGGTCATGGGTAACAAATATCATCGACATTCCCTCTTTTACCCTCTTGTTAAGCACTTCGATAATTTCACTTCGTGTTGAAGCGTCCTGCATGCTTGTTGGCTCATCACAGAGCAAAAGTCGAGGTTCAAGAATCAAGGCTCTGGCTATTGCCACTCGTTGCCGTTGACCTCCAGATAAGCCGAAGCGCACTTGAGAAAAGAGCAGCCTCTCTTCAGTTATACCTAACGTATGTAAAAGGTGACGTGCTTTACTATACGCATCCAAGCGACTCTTTCGTCCATAAACTATAAGCCAGGGTTCAGCAACGGCATCTATAACAGAAAGAGTTGGAGGAAGGCTCCCATAAGGATCTTGAGGAACATACCCACATTTCCTACGTAGCTCTATTAAAGAGTGGTGTGTGCATGTATTGATATTTTCGCCAAAAAGCTCTACATACCCTGACGTCGATTGAATGAGTCCAAGAATAACCCTAAGCAAAGATGTCTTCCCGCTCCCAGATTCTCCTATTAAAGCGAGGCTTTCACCTTGCTTCAAAATAAGAGAAATATCTTTGAGGGCCCAAATGCCCTCCATTTTAGGGTCTCTTGAGGGGTAGAAGAGGCTGACCTTATTTGCCGTTAAAATTGTGTTTGTCATATCTCTTCACCTTCCAAATGAAGTAATGCTTTTACAAGTTGTTTGGTGTGCTCATGGTGCGGATTTTTCACAATTTCTTCAGGAGAACCCTTTTCCACTATTTCTCCCTCATGCATAACGGCGATTTTATCGCAGATTTGGGCAGCAAGAGGAAGGTCGTGGGTGACGAAAAGAAGCCCCATATCCTTCTCTTTTGTTAATGTAGCTAGTGTTTCTACTATCTCTCTTTGGGTAATGACATCTAAAGCGGTAGTTGGTTCGTCGGCAAGAAGAAACGTTGGATTACATGCTAAGGCTGTGGCTATAGCTGCCCGTTGTTTCTGTCCCCCCGAAAGCTCATGGGGATAACGATTAAGATATGATGCATCAAGCCCAGCTTCTTTCATAACCCTTTCACATCGTTGCTTTATTGCATGGGGTGGAAGTTCCATGTGAAACGTCAAAACCTCTTCAATATGTTTCCCGATAGTTAATACTGGCGTAAAAGAGTTCATGGCTCCCTGAGGAATAAGAGCAATCTCTTTCCAACGTATGGTATTGAGAGTGTCTTTTTTAAGAGAGAGAATGTCGAGATCGTCAAGAAGAATAGCTCCAGAGACTTCAGTATTAGAAGGAAGAAGCCTTGGAATAGCCATAAGTAAAGAACTTTTCCCACTGCCGGATTCTCCGACAAGACCGATGATTTCCCCCTTGGGAATAGAAAGTGAGGCGTTGTTTACGGCAAATACGCTTTTTGATGGCGTTATATATGTAATGGAAAGATCGATGATTTGTATCATTGTTTAAGTGCTCCCTTCAATTGGGGGTCAATCTGCTCTTCAAGAAATTTCCCGAGATCAAGAAAAATCAGACAGAGTAGGGTTATGCCAAGACCAGGGGGCAGAAGCATCCACCATGCTCCACGGGTAAAAGCTCCGAAAGAATGGGCTTCGTGAAGCATCCTTCCCCACGAAATGATTCTGGGGTCTGAAAGGCCGAGGAAAGATATTCCCGCCTCGGCTAAAATAGCACCTGGAACACCGAGTGCTATGTTGGCCAGAAGTAGTGGAAGAGTCTCTGGAAGCAGGTGTCGCCAGAGAATGTAAAAGGTCGGCGCGCCGAGACCACGAAGACCTTCTATATAACTACTGTCGCGGAGAGATAAAGTCATGGCTCTGACAGTGCGTGCTGTTCCCATCCACGAGAAGAGCGATAAGATAAGAACGAGTTGCCATAATCCCTTTCCCCAATAGGCGGCAAGTACCATAAGAATGGGAAGAATGGGTATAGAAAGAAGAATATCGACACCCCTCATAATGATGGTATCTGTCCAGCCGCCGGCATAGCCACTGATCAAACCGAAGAAAAGGCCGAGCAGGGAGGCCAAAAGTGTTGCTGATATTCCCACAATGAGAGAAACACGGATTCCGGCAATGAAGAGCGAAAAAATATCTCTTCCCCGTTGATCGGTTCCTAAAAGGCCCCACCGTCCTCCCTTAATATCAAATGTTATCGTTCCTCTCATTTCCGGTGGAGCTGAAAAATCAGGTTCGACGCGAAAGATATATTCACCTTTTTCTGAAAAAAGTTCGCTCGGAATCTGGGCGAAAGGAGAAAAATTAAGCCTTTGTTTAAAGGAAAGGTCTCGTCCGTCTATGTCAAAAGTATTTTTCCCAACAGTTAAGTGGTGCAAAACAAATTTTTGTGTCGGAGTTTCGAGAACAAGGGCAGATGGAACAGAGAGCGTTATCTCACCTGAAAGATGAATTTGTGTCGGAGGATTGTAGGGCCAGGCAATATTTTTTTTCAGGATATTTTCTGAAAGAGTTATTTTCATTGTGGGAGGAAGATTCCTCTTGAGCCATAATGGTGTTGAAAAAGGTGGTGCAACCTCTTGGTTGGGAGAAACCGACAATGAAAAAGGGGCCAAAATGCTCAAAACTGCTATAAAGAGAAGAAGTAAAAAACTCCATCGTCGAAAGAGGCTCATCATTAGCGCCCTCTCCTTTCGAAACGAACACGGGGATCGACTATACCGTAGAGAAGGTCAGCGGCAAGGTTGCAAAAGATAGTGAGAAGGGCCAGAAGATAAAAGGAAGCACCTGCCGATGGGTAGTCTTGCCCTGTAATGGCTTCCAGCAGAAAACGGCCTACCCCATGGAGGGAAAAGACTGTTTCTGTAATGACGGCTCCAGAGATAATGCCAGGTAACGAAAGAAGAAAAATCGTTAGAAGAGGAGGAAGCAGTGTACGAAAAGCGTGATTCCAGACAATATGTTTTTCAGGAAGTCCCCGAGCTTCTCCCATAAGAATGAAGTCTTCGCTTAGCACTTTAACCATAAGATTGCGAACATAGAGAGCCCATCCCCCGAATCCCAGAAGAACAAGCGATCCCACAGGCAAGATTAAGTGCCATATATAATCTGTTAACTGAGCCCAGAATCCAATGGGAGGAGGAACAGAAACACTTCCCCGCAAAGGGAAAAGGGGAATGGCATACGCAAAAATGAGAAGAAGCAGCAACTGAACAAAAAACGAAGGGAAAGAAAAAGAGACAGCTCCACTCCAAAGAACGATCTTTTCGATCCATTTACCACGTTTTAAAGCCGCCTGTATGCCAAGCCAAGTTCCCAGAAAGGCTGAAAGTAAGAGGGCACTCCCCAATAGAGTAATCGTGTTGGGAAGACGGGTTGCCAATTCTTCCCATACGGTACGTCCCGTTAAAAAGGAGTAGCCGAAATTAAAAGTTATCATTTGCTTAAGGTAAAGCAAAAACTGAAAACTCAAGGGCTTATCAAGGCCGTAAAGTTTCGATAGTTCTGCCTTCGCCTCAGGAGAGAATCGAGGGTCGAGCATGGTTGCTACAGGATCTCCTGGCATAAGTCGAAAGAGAAAAAAATTTAAAATGAGAACCACAAACAAGACGAGCAGAGAACCTGCGATACGTCGCCACCAGTAGCTTTTCATTTCTGTCACCGGTTATTTAAGAGCCAGAAAAGAGGATTCTTCGTGAGGTGTACATACTCCCCAGGCCTGTATTCTCTAAAGATAAACGGACCTGACCCCATAAGCTGAGTTAGTTTTTTCTCTTTATCAAGCCATGTTTGAGATGGTTTCCAGCTCCGCCAATCTTTCACCTGCTCTAAAACGTGCCGGGGAAAGAGAGGAAGGCCTCCTATGTTATGAAGATGCCAGTAGCTTGTAGAGTTCATTGTAACAATAAGAGTTTGAGCATCGGGAGTTTCAATGTTTTCTACATCTCGTACCGAATCGTAATAGCGGGGTAATTGATGGTTTTTCAGATATTCAATAGTGTAGGCTGCGTCTGATGAGGTTAATGGGCGTCCATCCTGCCAAAGCATCCCCTTCTTCATATGAAATGTAAGTTGGGTAACATTATGTTTATCTTTTTTCACGGTATCGACAGACCATGATTCTGCTACCCAAGGAAGATCTGTTAACGTCTCTGGATCAATAGCGAGAAGAGAATCATAGATAAAGGCCAATACATTCCAGTCGTAGGCAGAACTCGTATCAAGGGGGTTGAGAGAGCGTGGCTCGTCAAGTAAAACCCATCGGAGAGGTTTCATGGAGCCCTGCGCAGGTTCCAACTGGAAAAGACTCCAAATATTATCAGCTGTCGTATAAGACGTTGTAACATATCCCTTCCACGATGATGTGGCCGCCGTAATAAAATATCTACTATAAATTGGAATAACAGGAACAAGTTCTGAAAGGAGCTTTTGGCTTTCGGAAGCTGCTTCTCGAGCTGCTTCTTCGTCAGGGGCCCATCGAAGTCGAGATACAACATCATCAAGTTGAGGATGGGATATTCCAGAAATGTTATAGCCGCCTTGTACATCCATGGAAGAATGATAAAAAGCGAAAAGAGAATCGGGATCGCGAGTCATTTGCCATGCTAAAACATACGTATCGAACTTCCGTTCGTCAAGACGGGCAATCATGGCTGAAAAGTCCATAGGCTCTACCTCTAGGGGAATTCCAATTGCACGTAGAGACGTTGCTATCCGTTCAGCTATTTCAGCCGTTGTCGGTGAAACTTGAGCTGTGGGAGAGAGCATCTTCATTGGAGGTAGCTCTCGGTGTTCTTCTGGATCTGTAAGAATTCCTTTGTTATTCCACGTCCAACCGGCATCTTTCAACCTTTTTTTAGCCTTCTCCGGATCAGAAAAATAATGAATAACATCTTTTTCATAGTAGGGAGAAGCAGGTGGTAAAAATGTGGAAAGGGGCTCTGCGTAACCTGAGAAGAGATCACGAACTATCTTTTCGCGGGGAATAGCTTCCCATGCAGCTTGTCTGAGTTCTTGCCGATTCCACGGAAACATTCGAAGATTCATTCCGAAGAAAAAACCATGAAAGCCTTTTGCCAATGACATCTGAATTGATGCATTTTGTGATAATCGCTCTATATCAGCGGGACGGGCAATATCTGTAAGCATCTGTATTTCATCTTTTTCGAGGGCCAAAAGCTGAGCGTCAGGATCACGAATAATGACAAGGTACAGATCCTTGATTTTAGGGCCTCTAAACAGAGACATATCAAAACTGTACCCCTCTTGGGGAAAAGACAAACTGAGCAGAAAAGCAACGCTGAATAATATAAAGAAACGCTTCATATTTTCACCCCCGGAGAATGCATATAACATTGTTCATTTATTCTAACAAAAAATGGGAAGATTCTTATGAAGTTTTCAAAAAAGTTTACGTTATGCTTCCTTACTCACGTTCTATATTTTAGTTTTATAATAGGCATACTATTTGTAATGCTTCTTTAGTGAAGGAGGGATGAGATGGCTATTTTAAAGGAGTTTAAAGAATTTGCAGTTAAGGGAAATGCAATGGATATGGCTGTAGGCATCATTATAGGAGGTGCTTTCGGAGGTGTCGTATCGTCTTTAGTGAAGGATGTTATTATGCCTCCTATTGGCATGGCGCTTGGTAATGTGGATTTTAAAGATATCTTTATGGTACTCAGAGAGGGAGCAACTCCAGGCCCATATCTTTCTTTGGCTCAAGCGCAAGAGGCTGGGGCGATTACTATGAATATCGGCGTTTTTGTAAACTCTGTAATCAGCTTTCTCATTGTGGCTTTTGCTGTTTTTATTTTGGTTAAAAATTTAAATCGTCTACGAAGACCGCCAGCACCAGCTCCTAAGCCACCTGTTAAAATATGTCCCTATTGTTTTACTGAAATTCCAGAAAAGGCATTACGGTGTCCTGCTTGTACTTCAACTTTGGAAAAATAATATTTTATGATCTGAACAGGTGAATAGTCTAATGAAGAAACTTTCAAATTTTGCAGTGGTTTTCGTCTCTGCAATTGCTCTTACATTTGCATTTATTGCAACTCCATCTTTGGCGATGACGGCCCTTTCATCTCAGGGTATGGTTGTCGCTATGAATTTTGATGCGGCCAAAGTTGGTGCGGAAATTTTGGAAAAGGGTGGCAATGCCTTCGATGCTGCTATAGCTGTCAGCCTGGCTTTAGGTGTAGTGGAACCCTACGGTTCAGGTTTGGGGGGAGAAGGATATATTGTTGCCCGAACAGCTGATGGCAATCGCTTCGCTTTGGATTTTAGAAGCGTGGCGCCGCGAATGGCAACATATGGAAGCATAGAAAAATCTGGTCTTTCTTTTGCAGAGGCAATGCAGACGTTAAAAGGTGTTGGAGTTTTTAGCTTACCGGCAGCCTTAGAGTACATTCACCAAAAGGCAGCAACTATGCCTATGGAAGCACTTGCTGAACCGGCAATTCATTTGGCGCAAGATGGATTTGCAGTGAATAAACAGTTTGCTCAGGCTGTAACTCTTGAGTATGAAAAGCTTCTTCGTTCAGCTCAGGGCTTTTTGAAAGAGAGCATTTTACCTTGGGAGGAAGGAGATTGGTATTCAAATCCCTCTTTAGCAGAGACACTTCGTATCTTTGGCAGAGAAGGAGCAAAAGCTTTCTATAATGGCTCTATTGCTGATTCCATTGAATTTTTTATGAAAAAAAACGGAGGTTGGCTCAGAAAAGAAGATTTTCAAAACTATCGTGTAATTGAAAAAGTACCTCTTCATGGAACATATCGTGGATATGATATTTATGTTTCAGATATGCCAGCAGGCGGTCCGCGTCTTATCGAAACCTTGAATATTTTGGAAAAATTCAACATGTCAGCCTTTGACTGGGATGATCCCCTCAGAATCCATATCATGCAGGAAGTTTTTATTTTGACAGCTCTGGATCAGGAAAAATACGTTGGTGATCGAGACTTCAGTTCTTTACCTAAGCAAGCTTTGACAGATAAAAAATATGCAGAGCGTCGATTTATGGAAATTAACTTATCGAAAGCTTCTTTACCGCAAAGTTGGAAAAAACGATACGGAAATCCTTTGCCTTTTGAAGAGAACCAAGGATTTACGGATGTACTTCTACAAGAAATAGATACAACATCTACACGTGCGAAATCTATTGAAAAGGAAGAAGCTTTTTCTGTTGAATCACCAACAACAACTCACTTTGCTGTTATGGATAAAGATGGGAACGTTGTTTCATGTACTCAGACCATATCTGATTTTTTCGGAACAGGATATTGGATTAACGGTTTCTTCCTTAATAATGAGTTAAATAATTTTAGTGGAGATGCTACATATGGTGCTCCTCTTTATCTGGAAGGTGGCAAACGTCCACGAACAACAATCGCGCCGTTAATTATTGAAAAAGACGGAAAGGTTGCTTGGGTTCTCGGAACTCCTGGCGGAGGTCGCATCGTTTCTACCCTCGTTCAGATTATTGTCGATCTTATTGATTTTGATATGTCTTTAGAAGATGCTGTAAAGTCTCCAAAGTTTGTAGGCTATGTTCTATATCCAGAATTGCGAATGGAGAAGGGCTTTTCAACGAAGACAGTTGATTGCCTTCAGAACTTTTTTGGACACGTTGTCAAAGTCTATGAGTATCCGGATATGTTTTTCGGGGGATTAAATATGATTGAAGTTCAAGAAAACGGTAGTATAAAAGGAGTGGGGTCATTTCGGCGCAGCGGTTCAGCAGTTGCTCCTGAAAATTAGACAAAATAGTAAAACATTACATAATGTGTAAAAGGGCTTTTCTCTAAAAGGAGGTTTCCTTCCTAAATAATCGTCTCTTTTCAATAAAGAAAGATAAGAGAGGTGGAAAATCGATTTTAATTGACCGGTGTTATGGAGCGTGATAGACTAATTTTCAAATGGTCGACCGGTCGACCATTTGACTAAAAAGCATACAGAAGTTTTTTTGAGCGCGCTTTTCTATATATAAATCATGCTTCTAGTGAGAGGTGGTTATTTGTGCTTAGGTATGTCTTTCGAAGAATCTTGCTACTCATACCCGTTGTTCTAAGTGTCATGGTTATCATCTTCACGATTTTGTACTTTACTCCTGGAGATCCTGCGCAAATTGCTCTTGGTCAAGAGGCGACCGTCGAGACTGTCGCAGCATTCCGTGCTGAACGAGGTTTGGATGACCCATTCTTTGTTCAGTTGGGGCGCTATCTTTATCGGGCAGTTTTCCATGGGGATCTTGGGTACTCGTACGCGATGAAGAGCCCTGTTTCTATGGAGTTGGCTTCACGCATTCCGGTAACTATGAAACTAGCCTTTTGGGCTGTTGCTTTTAGTACTTTGGTGGGAATCCCTTTGGGGGTTATTTGCGCAATACGTCAATATTCTATTTTGGATAGTATTACGACCCTTATAACCCTTCTCGGTGTTTCTATGCCTACTTTCTGGAGTGGCCTTCTATTTATTCTTGCTTTTTCAGTGTATCTCGGATGGTTGCCATCCATGGGATTCGATACGGTGAGCCAGATGGTTATGCCCATTATTACGTTGTCCGGATCTGCCGTAGCCCTCATAGCCAGAATAACAAGGTCGAGTATGCTAGAGGTTATTCACTCAGACTATATTCGTACCGCTCGTGCCAAGGGTCAAAAAGAGAGTATCGTCATTATGCGCCACGCTTTGCCAAATGCCATGATTCCCATTCTTACCATCATTAGTATGCAATTTGGAATGCTTCTTGGCGGTTCTATTGTTACAGAAGCTATATTCTCCATCTCTGGCGTGGGCCGTCTCATGTTAGAGGCTATTAATATGCGCGACTATCCCATCATTCAAGGTGGCGTTCTCTTTATTTCTATCGCGTTCTGCCTTGTCAACTTAACGGCAGATATCCTCTACGCGTTTGTTGACCCTCGTATTCATGTGAAATAGAGGTGGGAAGCTCAATGTTTAAAAATAATTCTATGATGAAATATACCCTTATACGGTTGAGAAGAAACTATCTTGCAGTGCTTGGTATTGTTATTCTTCTCATATTGATAGGTATGGCCATATTTGCAGATCAAGTTGCTCCTTATGGTTATGCTGACCAAGACTACATGATGATCCGTAAACCGCCTTCCACGACCCATCTTTTGGGAACCGACGAATTTGGGCGAGATGTTCTCAGCCGAATTATTTTCGGTTCAAGGGTTTCTTTGCAAGTCGGTCTGATCGCTGTTTCAATTTCTCTTATTGCAGGTGGTGCTATCGGAGCTATTGCCGGATATTTTGGTGGCAAAATTGATAACTTCCTGATGCGTATCATGGATATCCAACTTGCTATCCCAACCATACTTTTGGCAATCGTTATATCTGCCGCCCTTGGGCCTGGTCTGTTCAACCTGATGGTAGCTGTTGGTATAACATCAATTCCTCGTTTTGCCCGTCTGATGAGAGCTTCCGTTCTCTCGATAAAGGGAATGGAGTTTATTGAAGCGGCGCGGGCTATGGGCGCGAGTCATACGCGCATCATTTTGTTATATATATTGCCAAACTGTGCGGCACCCCTGATTGTTCAGTCTACCCTCAGTGTCGCAAACGCAATACTTTTTGCAGCTACATTAAGTTTCCTTGGCTTGGGTATTCAGCCTCCCTATCCGGAATGGGGTGGAATGCTTTCTGCTGCGAGACCGTATCTCAGAAACAGTGCGTACTTAAGTATTGCTCCCGGATTGGCAATTATGATCACCATTATGGCTTTGAACTGCGTTGGCGATGGACTTCGGGATGCCCTTGATCCGAAGCAGAAACGGTAGGTGTACTAAAATGACGAACATGGTAGATGATAACTCTCCCCTTCTTGATATTCGCAATCTTTCCGTGCGTTTTAATACAGATTCGGGTGTTGTCGAAGCTGTAAATAACCTGAATCTTTTTCTGCGCAAGGGAAAAGCTCTTGGTCTCGTTGGTGAGACTGGAGCGGGTAAGACTACCACAGCTCTTGCCGTCCTTCGCCTTATTCAATCTCCTCCTGGAGAAGTAACAAACGGAGAAATCATTTTCGAAGGTCAGGATATTATGAAAATGACCGAAGCCGAAATGCGGCATATTCGTGGAGACAGGATCGCTATGATTTTCCAGGATCCCATGTCCTCTCTTAACCCCATTATGACTGTTGAAGAACAAATAATGGAAATGATTTCACTCCATTCTGACTTAAATAAAGAACAAGCTCACGAACGTGCTCTTGAAATGTTGAAGCTTGTCGGAATACGCACAGAACGAGCAAAGGATTTCCCTCACCAGTTTTCCGGCGGAATGCGCCAAAGGGTAGGTATTGCCATTGCTCTTGCATGTAAGCCAAGTCTTTTGATTGCAGACGAAGCAACTACGGCTCTCGATGTAACAATACAGGCACAGGTTTTGGAGCTTATTAAAGAACTTCAGTCTGTTGTTAACACGTCATTGATTTTAATTACCCACGATTTGGGAATTGTTTCTGAGATCTGCGATGACGTAGCGATTATGTACGCTGGCCGTTTGGTCGAGTATTCAGATATTCGGAGTTTGTACAGTAAACCCATGCATCCTTACACACAGGGCCTTTTTAATGCTGTCCCTAGCCTTGATAGTGATATTAGCCAAAAATTACATGTTATTCCTGGGTTGCCGCCCGATCCTACCGATTTGCCGAAGGGGTGCTGTTTCTCCCCCCGTTGTCCCTATGCTCGGGATATTTGCCACGAAAAAGCTTGTGGCATGAAAGAGTATGAGCCCAATCACTTTGTCGATTGTTATTTCCCATTGGGTGTTGAAGGGAGGCGGCCGTAGTGTGTGCACAGGTCGAAAAAACAGAAACTTTCATAGAGATTAAGCATCTTAAGAAATATTTCAACGTCCATAAGGGCCTTTTACATGCCGTAGATGATGTCAACCTCTCGATCCCAAGGGGGAAAACTCTGGGATTAGTCGGAGAATCCGGTTGTGGAAAGTCAACACTGGGAAGAGTTGTCATTGGTCTTATTGAAGCAACGGGCGGAGAAGTTCTTTTTGATGGAGAAGATACTCTTAAATATAACAAAGAAGAAAGAAACGAATTCAGAAAAAGAGCTCAGATCGTATTTCAGGATCCCTTCTCTTCATTGAATCCGAGAATGTCTGTCTCTCAGCTTATTGCCGAACCATTGTTGATTAACAAGACATGCTCAGGCAAAAAAGAGATAGATGCCAAAATTAAAAAATTAATGGATACGGTAGGACTTGCCGAGAGGCTTGCTACTTCTTTTCCTCATGAGCTTGACGGTGGTCGTCGTCAGCGCATTGGAGTAGCCAGGGCCCTTGCTCTTGATCCTGATTTTATAGTGCTTGACGAACCCGTTTCGGCGCTTGATGTCTGCATTCAGGCTCAGATTCTCAATTTGCTTGGCGATTTGCAAAAAGAACGTGAGTACACCTATCTGTTTATATCTCACGATTTGAGTGTTGTTCGTTACGTTTCTGATGAAGTGGCTGTTATGTACTTGGGGCAGGTTGTTGAAAAGGCTGAAAATATAGCACTTTTTAAAGAACCGCTTCATCCCTACACGCAGGCTTTACTTTCAGCTGTTCCCGTTGTGGATTTAGACAACAAAAAGAAAAGAATATTGCTTGAAGGTGATGTCCCTAGTCCAATTAATCCTCCAGCTGGATGTCGCTTTGCAGGACGTTGTGCCTATCGTCAGGATATATGCACGAAGGAAACGCCGCTTCTTAATGAGATAGAACCAGGGCACTTCGTTTCGTGTCACTTTACTAAACATCTAGAACGTCATAAATAACGGAGAAAAATTATGCGCTCAAATGCCGAACAGACATCAGAACACATGCGATGGTTTACAGGTGTACCCATAGGAACAAATCCTCTCATACTTTTAGATATGGGAATTTCTTCCGTGATTTTGTGGAGCCTTGCTGTTGTTCTTGTCATTTTGCTTCAGGCATTTTTCGGCAAGTCGATGAGTGGGGCATATATTCGTTCTGCTGTTCTTTTTGCCAATTATCTTGTTGCTTTCGTAGTTGGAGCTTTTTTGATTGTTGCTTTTTTGCTTTTCCCAAATCATTACGTGGTTCTCTATCGATTCGACCCTGAGTATGCATATAGCGAAAGCATGAAAGGGAAGAGGTTTTCTTTGAGAGAGAGTATGCACTGGCGTCCCTTTCAAGTAAACGCTATAGAGAAGTTTAAACGTAACGTTACCAAAAAAGTTCAATGGAGTGACGTGCGTTGCTTCCAGACAATGGATACAATGCACGTTATCTTCCTGAAAGGAACAAAAGGCACTCTTATGCGAATTTATTGCCCCGATGAGCATGTCTATAGGCAAGCAGTGGCCTATATTCAGCAAAGAGAAATAAAGGAGATCAAAAAATGAACTCTATCCTTGCTCAGAAGGTTCAGGAATTTGCACAAGATGTCATTGAGTGGAGACATCAGATTCATCAGAACCCTGAATTAGGTTTTTGTGAATTTGAGACATCCAATTTGATAGAAGAGAAACTTCGTTCTTTTAATGTCGATAAAATTCAAAGAATCGGAAGAAGCAAAACGGGTATCTGTGCTGAACTTTATGGAACGGGAAACGGGCCAAAGCGCTGTATTGGTCTTCGTGCAGATATTGACGCATTGCCGATTCAAGAACAATCCGGAGTCTCATATGCTTCTAAAAAAGATGGAGTTTTTCATGGTTGTGGCCATGATTCTCATGCTGCTATTTTGCTTGGTACAGCCTGGCTCCTCAGTGAATTGCGGGATCAGTTTTCAGGGTGTGTGAAATTCTTTTTTCAACATGCCGAAGAGCTTTCAGGCGGTGGTAAAGAGTTTATAGAAGCAGGAGTAATGGAAAATCCCCACGTTGATGGAGTGTTGGCCCTCCATGCCCTTCCAGATATATACCTGGGAGAAATAGGCGTTCGAGATGACTTCATGACTGCTGGTATTGACCGAATAAAGATTACTGTAGAGGGTAAACAGGCTCATGGTGGATATCCTCACTATGGAGTCGATACAATTCTGGCAGCTTCAACCATAGTGACCACACTTCAGAGTCTAGGCTCACGAGAGCTGGCTCCTACCGATTGTGCTTTTGTAACTTTTGGTCGCATCGAAGGTGGAATATCAAATGCCTATATAGGAGGTCCCGTCGTTATTGAGGGTTCCATTCGTTATCTCCGCAAAACGACGCAGGAACGTTTCCATCGGCGAGTCAGAGAAATTGCGACGAATGTTGGGCAAGCGTTACGAGCAAAAGTCACAGTGGAAATAACGCCCAATATAATCCCGACATGCGTTGACAAGGAATGGGTAAATCGCGTTCGAAGAGTTTGTCGTGATATTGAATCAGTTGAGAGAGTTGTAGATTTGCCTTCACCCGCTATGGGAGGGGAGGATTACGCATATTTCTTGGAAAAGGCTCCTGGAACTTTTTTCAGATTAGGAGTCAGAACTCCTGGTGGGCCCCATTGTCCAACACATTCAATAGATTTTTATATAGATGATCGAGCTATTCCTATTGGCATGGAGGTGATGGCAGCCGCGACACTTGATGCTTTGCGGTAAAATTTGATTTTACTCACTTTTGTTTGGCATTACTTACTACTTTTTAAGGAGTGAAGGGATATGAAGGGAAAGAAATTTTTACACTTGTTCTTTGCTGCAGCTATGTTACTCGTAGTCGCAACCGCTGGTTTCGCTGCTACGATGGATACTTTCACTCTCGGTCTTCCGGGAGACGCGAAAAGCCTCGATCCTCAGAAGGCTATGGACACCATGTCATTTGCTGTTACTAAACATATTAATGAGCCTCTTGTAACAGTAGATGGTAAAACCAAAAAATTGGTTCCGGTGTTGGCTGAGCGTTGGGAAATCCTTGACGATCACACGTACAAGTTTTATCTCAAAAAAGGCGTAAAGTTCCATAACGGAGATGAACTTACAGCAGAAGATGTAGTGTATTCTCTGAAGCGTGTAACGACATCTGAATCTGTTTTCGCCAAGTCAAAGGGCAAATTCATAGATCCTGAGGGATTTGAGATTATCGACAAATATACGGTGATTGTAAGAACCCGCGGTCCTGTTGGTGGCTGGCTTGACTCTATGAAGCACCCCTACGCCAGTATCTTTTGTAAAAGAGCCGTTGAAGAAGGTGGCAAAGAGTATTTCCGTAACCCAGTAGGAACAGGCCCCTTCAAATTTAAGAGCTGGATAAAAGGTGAGCGAATTGAACTCACAGCCTTTGAAGACTATCACGGCAAAAAACCGAACTTCAAGAACTTCAATGTTCTCGTTCTTCCTGACGATAGCAGCAGAGTTATTGCTCTTGAGACAGGCACAGTAGATATGATCTACTCTGTACCACCCAATGACTGCCAGAGATTGAAAGAGTCTGAAAAGGTTAAAGTTGTAGAAGCTCCGGGACTTGTTTTGACTTTCCTTGATATGAATACACAGAAGAAACCTCTTAACGATCCTAAGGTTCGCCTTGCTCTTGAGTATGCTGTTAATAAAGAGGCTTATAACGCTGTTGTCTACCAGGGAACCTCTTCTATTCCCAACGGGCCACTGCTTTCTGCCTGTACCTTTAGCCCGGAGAATGTGAAGACATATCCCTACAACCTTGAGAAGGCGAAAGAACTTCTTAAAGAAGCAGGTTATCCAGATGGCATGACATTAGAGCTCTGGGTCAGCAATTTCCAAGATCAGGTAAATGGAGCTACAGTCATTCAGTCTATGCTTGCTCAGATAGGTATTAAAGTTAATATCCAGGTTTTCGAATCAGCTGTATTTGACGATCACGTGAAGAAACATACACACGATCTTCTTATCAGCAGATGGGGAATGCAGACAAACCGCGACGCTGGACAGTATTGGCTTCCTCTTTTCCATTCTTCAAACGTCAACTCTTCAAACTGGACATTATTGAGCGATAAAGAACTTGATACATATATCGATACAGCGAATATAACAATAGATACTGAAAAGAGAACAGAGCTCTTCCAGAAAGCATGGGATAGACTTGATGTTCTTCACCCTGTTGTTGTTCTTGCAGTGCCTCACGAATTGTATGGCGCCAGAAAAGATTTGGTAGGCGTAGAAGACCTTTATGACGGTCGTTTGAATTACTTGGGGAACCTTTCTTTAGCAGATTAATTTTTCTTTCTCCGAGCAATTGATCTTATGAATCCTGCTTCGCCTTGTATTCAAGGCGAAGCAGGTTTTTCGGCTTTATTGGCAACCTCATGATCAGAGGAATAGCAGGAGGAAAAAATGATAGATCATAATCGTTTCCAAACACTAGTGGAACTTCTAAACCAAAAAGAGCTGGACGCTGTTTTTCTTGCCCCCTCTTCTGATTTGAAATATATGACCGGATTAAACTTTCATCCAGATTCACGGCTGAAAGGTGCTCTTGTTACCAGAGAAGGAAAGAGTTTTTTCTTATGCCCCTCTCTTCACAGAACAGATATGAAAAGTATCGAAGACGATATTCCTATTTTGGAATGGAATGACACTGACTGGTTCCAAGGCGCATTTAAAAAGGGACTTCAACTTGTAGGTCTCTCTTCTTCTTGCCGAATTGCCTTTTCTCGAGGAATAGAGGCCGGCGACATGATTGATGCAGTAAAGGGATTAAATGTGGAGTGTGTTAACGGTTTCTTCCTTCTGGCACCTATGCGTTCCATTAAGAATAAAAAAGAATTAGAACTTATGAGAAAAGCATCTTCCATGAACGATAAAATGATGGAAGCTCTCACTACATATATTCGGCCTGGTATATACGAGAGAGACATCATTAAATTTATTATGAATTTTCATGAATCTCATGGCGGTTCTCCTCGCGTACCTTGCGTTGCTTCGGGTATTAACAGCGGCAGAGCCCATTATGGAAGAGATAACGATCGCCTTATAGAAAAACAAGACATAGTGATGGTAGATTCTGGCGGATGGTACGATGGATATAGCCATGATATGACCAGAACATTCTTTGTTGGGGCTCCTACAGATACACAAAGAAAGGTCTATGAAATTGTCTTGGAAGCTCAACTTGCCGCAGAAGAAAAAGTTCAGATAGGGGCTATCCCCAAGGATATTGATAGCACAGCTCGGGATATTATTACTGAACATGGATACGGAGAAGCTTTTACCCATCGTTTAGGACATGGTATTGGTATGGATGGTCAGGAGAGTCCCTATATTTCTCAGGCAAATGAAACTCCTCTTGTTGAGGGCAACTGTTTCAGCATAGAACCGGGAATTTATCTCGAAGGAAAATTTGGAGTTCGTATAGAGGATTTGGTGATGTTAACAGAATCGGGACGAGAGGTTATCAATCTCTTTCCGAAGGAACTCACTATTCTGTAAGGATGTATGAAATAACGAAAGGACGGCGATTGTGATGGCTTCTGAAATTCTTCAGAAAGCTCTTGATATAAAAGAGTATATAGTTGAGGCAAAACGTAAAATTCACAGAGAACCAGAACTGAGCATGAAAGAGTTTGCAACAACAGCCTTTGTTCAGTCCGAACTGAAAAAAATGGGAGTAGAAATGATTCCCCTTGGTTCTAATGTTGGCGTTTTGGGAATTATAAAAGGTGAGAAAAAAGGGGAAGGAAAAGTTATTGCTCTTCGTGCCGATATGGATGCTCTTCCCATTCAGGAGACAACCGATATTCCCGATAAGTCGATTGTTTCAGGTGTAATGCATGCTTGTGGACACGACTGCCATACAGCGATGTTGCTCGGGGCAGCCAAACTGCTCATGTCAATGAAGGATCGTTTCTCTGGAACAGTCAAACTTCTCTTCCAGCCAGCAGAAGAAAATCTTGACGGTTCGAAATATATGATAGATCAGGGTGTTCTTGATAATCCGAAAGTGGATTACATTTTGGGTCTCCATGGACATTCTTCTTACAATGTAGGAGAAATAGCTCTTAGAGAAGGACCTTATATGGCTTCATCAGACTTCTTTACCGCAAAAATTACGGGGAAGAGTGGTCATGGAGCATATCCTCATCGTATAGGCTGCGACCCGATTCTGGCAGCTTCAAATTGTGTTATGGCTATTCAGAGTATTATTACTCGTCAAATCGATGCTCTTGATAACCTTGTTATTTCTATTTGTGAGATACATGGTGGTACTGCCAAAAACATTATTCCCGAGACTGTTGAATTTTCGGGATCTATCAGATGCCAGAATATGGAAGTAAGAAATTCCATAGAACAGCGTATTCGCGACGTTATTGAGGGTGTAGCGTCTAGCTATAAATGTAAGGCGGAGCTTGACTATCATTATGGAGTTCCTCCGCTGAGCAATTCTCCAGAAGTTGTTGAGATTGTTCGCACAAGCGCCAAAAAGGTCATTGGATCAGAGAACGTTAAATATATAGATATCCCTGCGATGGGGTCCGAAGACTTTTCCAGATATCTTGAGGTTGTTCCAAAAGGCGTTTTTGCCAGAATGGGAATTTGCGTTCCTGGGAAAAACGTTCCTGTTTTTCATAATGGGAATTTTATCTTCCCTGAAGAAGCTCTTCCTTACGGAACAGCTCTCTTTGTGCAGTTTGTAATTGATGCTAATTAACAGATTTTTAGGTTGACCACTGTATTCATAGATGATATTTTAATCTTGGTCGACCGATTAATCGACCAAGACGGGGGAAATATTAATGGCAGATAATCAAAGGCGCCAATCCCATTCTCAGGGGAAATTGAAAGATCTCGTTACTCGCTATATACGAGAACAGGTTTTTGAAAAAAAGACTTTACGGTGTGGAGATCAAATCAATGAAAGAGAACTTTCTCGTATTTTGGGTATAAGTCGCTCCCCAGTTCGAGAAGCATTAAATGAACTTGAAGAGCAAGGTTTAATTTCTTCCATAAGATATAAGGGCTGGTTTGTCTCGACTTTCCGCGAGGAAGATTTTACAGAAATAACTAAGCTTCGTGTTCTTTTGGAACATACCATTTTGGAAGCTGTTATTGTAGAGGGCGGACCAAGTGACGAGGAAATAGAGCATCTTGAAGAACTGAATGAAGAGTTATATGCGATTATAAATAGCGACGTTTTAGGAGAGAAGAAAGCATTCGAATTTGCTGAGAAAGAGATGACTTTCCACGTCTATCTTTGCTCTCTTGCAAAGGATAATTGTATATGGACTCAGAAAATGCTTAGAAATCTTTTTTATCAAATTCGTTGTTCGTTTGATAGATGGCTTTATCGGGATTGGCAGATGAAAGCCAGTGTTGAAGTTCACGATATGATCATTGAATGTTTGCGTAAGAAAGAAGTGATCAAATTACGTGAATTGCTCTTCCGAAGACTTGGAAGAGGAGCTGTTATTTCACCACAAGAGGAAGACGACCGTTAAAAAGACTGAAAAGGAAAAAGGGGGCGGATTTCAAAAATCCGCTCCCTTTTTAATATCTATTTCTTGTACTGTATGATATCACTCAATTTAGCAGGCAGTACGAGAAGCCATAATATCGAGAATGATTCTATCTACGTCTCTCATCCCTTTGGCATTGACGGCAACAACGTTGGCGACAGTATCTTCAATCTTTTCGTTAATAACACCCTGGCTCATTTCGATATGATGACCATTCATAACGAGCTCAGCTGCTTGAACAGCTTCGAAAGCGCCTGTTCCAACTTTTAATGCACATGTTTCTTTAGCTCCGTCGCAGAGCATTCCGACGAGGTTTCCAAGAACAAGTTCCATGGCTTTGGCTGCTTGAACCTCAGAGCCACCCATAAGATGCACGAGACCTCCAGCTGCACCGGCACCGGCTGCAACGGCACAACCGCAAACAGGACTCAAACGGCCCATTCTGCTCTTTACAAAGCTGGTGCAAAGATGGCTGTAAATGATTCCTTCAGCAATCTCTCTATCACTTTTTCCTAACTCACGTCCCAAAATATAGATGGGAAGAATGGCAGTAATTCCGTGGTTTCCACTTCCTGCACTGCTCATGACAGGGTAGGGGGCTCCGGCCATACGAGCGTCGGAGGCAGCAGCACTGATAGCACGAATTTTAAGGGAGTGATCCATTGTTTTCCAATCAGCGGCTGATTTCCTCAGAGTTTTGCCTACCTCTAAACCTTGCATTTGATTCTCATCAAAGCCTTGTTCAGCAATCGTCATGTTCATCTCTGCTCCCTTGAGAGCGTAAGCAACATCTTCATCATCCATTTCTTGAACAAGAGCAACAACAGAGGAAAAGGGCATCTGAGATATTTCCTGGGCAGCGGAAAGTTCTTTTTTAGTTTCTGCTTTATCAGTAGAATTGTTTGACTTGGTAGAGAAAACCACATCATTATTAAGTGTTACCTCTACAATGCCCGTATGACTGCCTTCAATAGTACATGTTGCAGTTGTATCTTTGCTCTTTACATCGGCTTTTACATAGATTCCATTTCGGTCAGGGTCAGGAAGAACCTGTACCTTCCCATCAGAAACCATTTTCTGAGCGTTCTGAACGTCGTTCTCTGTGGAATTTTTAAGAACCTCAAGGCCCAAAGCGCTTTTGCCACAAAGAGCAGCTAGAGCGGCCGCTATGGTGTTTCCTCGAAGTCCGTTTGTTCCCGGAATGCCTACAGACATTCCGTTTTTAAAAATGTTACCGCTGACCAATACTTTAATAGAATCCACGGGAGCGTTATGTAACTCTTCCGTAGCCCGAGCGACAGCCAAAGCCACCGCACCGGGCTCAGTACACCCTAATGCAGGTTTAACCTCTTCTTTGAGAAATTTTTTGAGTGATATCATATGTAAACTCCTTCTCTCTGTAAATTTATTTTGCTGTCTCTTCAACGAATTTTTTCAGAAGCATTAAGCGATCTTCTGGCGTATTAGGATCGACTACGCATCCGGGAGTGAAGATTACAGCTTTACCGTTGTTATGCTTCCATGTATCCATAACCTGAGCACGAAGCTCTTCCTCTGTTCCGTTAGGGAGAGTATTTTTATGGCTTAAGCCACCGCAGAAGCAACGGTCGGTCTTTGTTCTGACATCGTTCATTGCAGGGCCATCATCTCTATCGTGCCAGTTGAAAGCCTGAACCGGATAGTCGAAAAGTTCTTCAAAATAGACATTCGTGCCGTGAATGTGGAGAACGTTAAACCACGACTTATCTTTGATCGCATTAAGAACTTCAAGATCATACTTTTTCATAAACTCTTCAAGCTGGGCACTGTTCAAACGATCGTGGCTTGCCATCTGTGTTGCAAAGAATACGCCAGATGCACCATTTTCTACTGCTGCCAATGCGAACTCTTTAGTCGTTTCTGTAATAATTTCGAGTCCTTTATGAACTTTTTCGGGGCACTCCTCTAAATGTTTCTTTAATGTCTCTTCTCCGGCCATCTTTACTACAGTTGTAAGAGGGCTGAAAACTGTCTGTATAATTGGCACCTGGCAATGAAGCTCTTCAAGAGCAATGCGCTGGGATTCAAGAACGATGGAGTATTCTCCAGAAGTTCCAGATCTCGGTGTGATTTTATCCCAATCTTCCGGTGTAGCGATGGGGAAGTTTGCAGCTACAGGCGGCTCTCCGAAGCCTTCAAATACCTTGAGATCAGATCCCCAGTCAACAGTGGAGAACATTCCGTAAGGCATATACTTAATAAAGTCAAGATCAAGCATTTCCTGATAATGAATGGAAAGTTCAGCCAATCTTCGTGGCATTCTGTCTTTGTTTGGGAAATGCCACCATAAGCTGTAGGGTAAACGATCAGTTTCTTTTCCAGCAATAGCGTGTTCAATTCGTTCATGATGATTCATTGATAGGATCCTCCTTGATAGTAAAGAGATTTAGCATAGAAAATGTATGCCTCCACAAAATTCACTTATCGCGTTAAATATTGAATTATGTGATTTTCTGCATTCTTTAAGTGTGCCTTTAGCAGAGATACCGCTTTTTCAATATCTCGATTACGTAATGCCGCAATGAGCTGCCTATGAGCTTCAAGAGATTCAGATTGAAAACTAAGAGTTCTCAGATAAATGCGAATATAACGATCAACGTTTTGGTTTAAAGATTCAATCATTGCTAGAAGGCGTGGTCTTTTGGCATAAAGATAGAGGAAAGAGTGAAATTTCCAGTTTTGATCACTCCAATTTGCAGAATCCTTTTCTGAATCAGCCTCTTCTATAAGTTGTTCAGCTTCATCAAGAACTTCATCTGTAAGCTGGGGAAAGGCAAAACGCAGGGCTTCAGATTCCAGAATAAAACGAATTTCAAAAATTTCTCTGGCTTCATCAGGGGAAAGAGTAGATACGATAGCTCCTTTATAAGGATAAAAGGTAACAAGCCCCTCTGTTTCCAGTTGCATTAAGGCTTCTCGAACGGGAATGCGACTTACTCCGAGCTGGAAGGCAATTTCATCTTGGCGCAACTGTTGTCCACTCTCAAAATAGCCTCTCATAATGGCATCCCTAATGCTCTCTAACACCTTTTGTTTTATTGTTTTTTCTCCATCAGAGCTGATAGGGCTTAATTGGGCTAAAGACAAAAAACCCACCTTCCTTCTTTATTTTTAATTGGTAATCTAGTGGATCAATTATTTTATACGATATTTTATATTATATTTTATCCCAACTATACTAGAGATTATAGAGATGTCAATTAAAAATTTTTATTCGATGATGGGTACCTTTTTAGAGTAGGTCATAAATAATTAGAAGGGGGCTTTTGTTTTATAGTTATAGATATTATAATGCTAAGGCATAATTACATGTGGTATGCAATATATTTTCACAGGAGGGATTTATAGTGCGCGTCTCAACAAAATGTACATTCTTTCTTACTTTAATTGCGGTTTTAGCATCTCTTTTCTTCGTGGTTGGTTGTAATCAAGCTTCTGCACAATCTTCGCTACAGGGAAAGACCATTATTGTAGGAACATCAGGAGCTTATGCCCCATGGACATTTACGAAAGTTGGAAAGTTACAGGGGTTTGAAATTGATGTATGGGAAGAAATGGCTAGAAGAAATGGTTTTAAAGTCGAGTACAAATTAGCAAAGTTTAGCGGTCTTCTTGGAATGTTGAATGCTGGACAAATTGATACGATTGCACACCAGATGTCAATTACAGAGAAGCGAAAAGAGCTTTATGATTTTACGGAACCGTATGCATATAGCTATTATGATTTTTCGGTGAAAAAAGATAGTTCAATAAAAACGGTTGACGATCTCAAAGGGAAAAAAATTGGCTGCTGGCTTGGAGGAAACGGAGAAGCTACTCTGCGTCAGGTCAATAAAGACTACAACTTGAATCTGGATATAAAAACTTATGATGGAGCTCCTATAGAAAAAGAAACTGAGCTTGGTCGAGTAGATGCCTGCTGGCAGGGAGAGATAAAAACAAAGACAATCATTGAACAAGAAAATCTTGATCTCAGATTGCTTGGTCAAAGACTCACTTTTGAAGTTAATGCCTATCCCTTTACAAAAAAGGCTGAAAATAAGGCTCTTTTAGAGCAGATCAGCAAGACGATTCATGAAATGCACGAAGATGGAACGTTGAGTGCCCTTTCTGAAAAGTGGTTTGGTCTTGATACGACGAAAAATTAAAAGAGAGAGGCAAAAATAATAGAATCAAAAAGACCCATCATCTTTTTCTGCATGGGTCTTTTTGTTGCTTTTGTAAAGATTGGAGGTTCCACTATTGCCTGGGTTCGATATAGATTTTGCGGTCATGCTCTTTCCTCTCATGCTCAAATATCTCAAAGTAACCTTATTGCTTTCTATAGGGGCTGCTTTTTGGGGTATTTTAGCGGCAGTCTTCATTGCGCTGTGTATTGATTTAAAGGTAAAGTTACTGGCCCCTTTCGTAAAAGTTTATGTCTCTTTTTTTAGAGGTACCCCGCTCATAGCTCAATTGTTTTTGATGTATTTTGGATTCGTGCAAGTTATCCCAAGTTTCAAAAATATGTCTTCTTTTACGGCAGCGTTGATTGTCTTGAGTTTAAATGCAGCGGCTTTTATGTCTGAAACAATACGAGGTTCCATATCCTCGGTCAATAAAGGACAAATGGAGGCCTGTGTTTCTGTAGGAATGTCATATTTGCAAGCGATGCGAAGAGTTATTCTCCCTCAGGCAACACGAGTCGCGATTTCGGCTCTTTTTAATAGTTTTATTAGCATAGTAAAAAATTCATCTTTGGCTTTTACCATAGGTGTTACGGAAATGATAGCTGTTGCCCAGCTAGAAGCGGCGTCAAGTTATAGATATTTAGAAGCTTTTATTGATATTGCTGTTGTTTATTGGGCATTAACGCTTGTTTTAGGAAAGGTGCAACAACGTATTGAACGAAATTTAAGTGTTCAAAATTAAGATTTAGGTGGTTTGTCAAATGATAGAAATTAAGAGTTTATATAAAAGTTTTGGAGATCTGAAAGTTTTAAAAGACATCAACCTCAATGTTAAAAAAGGAGAAATAGTTGCAATTATAGGCCCTTCCGGAACTGGAAAATCAACATTACTAAGATGTATAAATTTTTTGGAGGAAGCAGATAAGGGAAAAATTCGAATAGGTGCCATTGAGGTGGATGTAGAAAAGGCGGCAAAGAAAGAGATAAGGGAACTTCGCCAACAGACAGCGATGGTATTTCAATCCTTCAACCTCTTTAATAATAAAACTGTTTTGGAAAATATCATAGAAGCCTTAATTATAGTGAAGAAAGAAAACAAGAATCAGGCAGTTGAAAAAGGACTTCAGATTTTAGAGAAAATCGGACTTAAGGATAAAGCAGATTCATATCCATCCAAACTCTCTGGCGGTCAGCAACAACGTGTAGGTATAGGTAGGGCTATTGCGCTTAACCCTAAGGTTATTTTATTTGATGAGCCTACTTCCGCCCTTGATCCGGAGCTTGTCGGAGAAGTCCTTGACCTTATTCGCGAGCTTGCTCATGAGCATATGACCATGATGATTGTTACTCATGAAATTGCCTTTGCCAAAGAAGTGGCCGACACGGTAGTTTTTATGGACGAGGGAAGGATTGTTGAAACTGGCAGTCCTAAAGAGATATTTGCATCTCCTAAAAATCAGAGAACAGAGCAATTTTTGAGCCGTTTTACGAAGCAATAACAGAGCAAGTATACTTTCTCTCTTCAGTATGGCGACATTATTTTTTGTATAATTAAAGAGTCAATCATGATAGTAGAGGAGGGGAATGATGAAAAAGGTTTATGTTGTCGGAACATGCGACACAAAATCCAGCGAATTGCTTTATGTGCGAGATCTTATTCGTTCAGAGGGTATCGACGCTTTTCTTGTAGATGTTGCCACTCGTCCACACTCCTTTAGCGCGGATATCTTAAACACTCAGGTCGCTTCCCATCACCCCGATAATCCACATTTTCTTGGCTCTATCACAGATCGAGGACAAGCCATTATAGCTATGTCACAGGCCTTGTCCGCTTTTCTTTCACAACAGAATGACATTGCAGGCGTTATTGGCCTTGGCGGTTCTGGAGGAACCTCTCTTATTACGGCAGGTATGAGAACTCTTCCAATTGGAGTTCCTAAACTTATGGTTTCTACTGTGGCGTCAGGCAATGTGGCTCCTTATGTGGGGCCTAACGATATTTGCATGATGTACTCTGTAACCGATGTAGCTGGCCTCAATCGTATATCTCGTATAGTGCTTGGGAATGCTGCTCATGCTATTGCCGGTATGGCGAAAACAACGATCCCAGCGCCATCCATAGAACGTGAACCAGTAGGCATGACAATGTTTGGAGTGACCACTCCCTGTGTTGATATGATTCGTCACGAACTGGAAAAAGAATATGATTGTCTTGTATTTCATGCTACAGGAACGGGCGGTCAGTCTATGGAAAAGCTCATTGATTCTGGTATTCTCAAGAAAGTAATAGACGTGACTACAACTGAAGTTTGTGATCTTTTCATGGGCGGTGTTATGAGTGCTGGGGAAGATCGTTTCGGAGCAATTATTCGAATGGCCATTCCCTATGTTGGTTCTGTAGGCGCCCTTGATATGGTTAATTTTGGTGCTTTAGAGACTGTTCCAGAGAAATATAAAAACCGCAATCTTTATGTTCATAATCCTCAGGTAACATTGATGAGAACTACTGCTGATGAGAATGCCCGGATGGGACGCTGGATCGGAGAAAAGCTTAACCACTGTTCAGGGCCTGTACGCTTTTTGTTGCCAGAAAAGGGTGTTTCGATGATTGACGCTCCAGGTCAGCCCTTCTATGATCCCGATGCGGATGCCGTTCTTTTCGAGGCTATCGAAGAAACGGTGTATCAGACTGACATGCGCAAAGTTATCTGCTTACCCTATCATATTAACGACCCGGAATTTGCTCAGGCGCTGTTTCAGAATTTTAAGGAGGTTGCGAAATGACCTATAAAACACGATCTGAAATAATGTCATTTTTTAGAGAAAAAGTAAGTAAGAAAGAACCTATTATAGGCGGCGGTGCAGGAACCGGCATCTCTGCCAAGTGGGAGGAAGCTGGCGGCATCGACCTCATTGTCATATATAATTCTGGCCGTTACAGAATGGCTGGAAGAGGTTCCCTTGCGGGGCTTCTAGCCTACGGAAATGCTAATGAGATTGTAAAAGAGATGGCCAGAGAAGTTATTCCTGTGGTGAAAAATACGCCAGTATTAGCTGGGATCAATGGAACTGACCCTTTCGTAAAATGGGACTACTTTCTAAGTGAGTTGAGAGCTCTGGGATTCGCGGGAGTTCAGAATTTCCCTACCGTAGGTCTTATTGACGGAGTCTTTAGAGCGAACCTTGAAGAAACTGGAATGGGATATGCCCTTGAAGTTGAAGCTATTCGTATGGCACGAGAGATGGATTTACTTACAACTCCCTACGTTTTCAGTGTTGAAGATGCCATGGCCATGACTGAAGCTGGAGCCGATATTATCGTATGCCATATGGGACTCACCACAAAGGGTGGCATTGGAGCCCAGACATCAAAAACGTTGGAAGAATGCGTGCTTCTTATTGATCAATGGGCAGAAGCGGCGAGAAGCGTTCGTAAAGATGTTATAGTCCTCTGCCACGGAGGCCCTATCGCTATGCCAGAAGATGCTGAATATATTTTAAAACATTGTAAAGAGGTTAACGGGTTTTACGGCGCAAGCAGTATGGAACGTCTTCCAACTGAACAAGCCATAAAAAAACAGACAGAACTTTTTAAAACAATAAAATATTAACTAACACCAATAAATACCAAAAAGCAGGGGAGACAAAAACCTCCCCTGCTTTTTGTATTTATCATAATTTTTAGTTCGGGTTTTTTATGCTTCCCAAAGTGTCTTTTTCGGTCTTTGTACGTTTTGATTTTTTATGAAGACGTTCCAGAATCTCATCTTGACCACGTGAAACGTGCCTATGAATAATTTCTCGCGCTTTTTCTGAATCCCGGTTTTTAATAGCTTGGCAAATTTCCATATTTTCTTTTCTATGTTGTTTTAAAGCTTCTGGACTAAAATTTTTAAAGATAAGCCTTTGTGTTGCCAGTTCATTTCTGATTGATTCCAAGAGCCTCAAAATGAAGCGATTCCCTGCCATTTCAGCTAAAATATTATGAAACTTGTTGTGTATATCGGCATCTGGATTTTTTTCATTTTCAAGTAAGAGCTTTTCCAGCTTCTCTATCTCTTCTGATGTGGCGCGTTCCGCAGCCCAATAGGCAATCTGACCTTCCAGTAAAGATCGAGCTTCAACAAGTTCTTTTAAGGTCGATTCTTCAAAAAGATTCGCGACAAATTCCATATTAGCGATGTTACGAAGAGCGTTTAGCGATAAATACGTTCCGTCTCCAGGGTGTGCTTCTACAATTCCGGATAATTCCAATGCTTTCAATACTTCCCTGATGCAATTTCTACTTACGCCGAATGTTTTCGCGAGTGACTGTTCACCGGGTAGTTTCATCCCAGGTTCCCAAACGCCTTTTTTTATTGCCTCTATAATTTGATTAAGAACATTCTCATGAAGTGTTGATTTACTTGCAGGCTTGAACATAAAGTCCTCCTTGCTTGACATAAATTTCTCTAATTAAGTTTATACTACATTGAACTCAATAAAGCGATTAAAACTTTAACTTATTCTACTACATAATAAAATATATTACTTTTTATACTTCTTTCCTTCTGCCTTCTCTCCTGTTTCTTTCTAATATTTCATTTTGTGAGCGGAGAAGGTGTTGAATCATAGCTTCCTGAGCTTTTTCAGGGGCTCTTTCTTTTATGGCCTGACAAATTTCCCAATGATCTTTTTTAAATAGTTCTAATTCGGTAGATGGCCATGATTTAAAAACAATTCTTTGAGCAGAAACTTCTGTGCGAAGAGAATCGAGAAGACGCAACAGAAAAGGATTGCCTGCAATTTCTGCAAGGTAATTATGAAAGTGATAGTGAACTTCCACATTTGGTGTTTCTGGCTCCTCAACTAGGATGCGTTCGAGATTCATTATTTCTTCATCGCTTGCACGTTGTGCTGCCCAGTAAGCGAGTTGTCCCTCCAACAATTGGCGAGCCTCTATAAGTTCCATAAGTGTGCTTTCTTCGAAAAGAGAAGCCACAAGATCCGAATTGGCAATGTTGCGCAGTGCATTTTCAGAAAGATAAGTTCCGTCACCAGCCCGCGCTTCTACTATTCCTGTAAGTTCAAGAGCTTTTAAAACTTCTCTAATGCAATTTCGGCTTACTTCAAAGGCGTTTGCCAGACTTTGTTCCCCAGGAAGTTTGCTTCCCGGTTCCCATTCATTTTCTTTTATTGCGGTAATCATTTGATTAAGTACATTTTGATGCAAAGTTGCTTTGTTAGCAGGTTTAAACATAGGGACCCCCTGTATTCAATACAATTTATTTCTAAATTTTTTATTTTTTCTATATTGACGTTATTAAATGACTGTGCTAATGTTCAATTGTTCAACAGCAGTGCAGAAGAACATTGTTACTATACGGCACCTTTTACAATCAGTAAAGCAAAAATATCATTAAACTACAATGAAGGGGGAAAACTCTATGAAAACGTTGTTATTGAGCCAAGATGAAATCAAAGAGCTTATCACAATGAAAGACGTAGTAGAAGCCTGCGACAAAACCTTCCAAGGTATGGGCGATGGAACTGTTGTAAACCCCACAAAAGTTAACCTTGATCTCGGAGAAACGGCACCATTCCCACCATATAGCGGATTTATGAACGCTATGCCAGCTTACGTCGGATGGTCAGACACGGCAGGCATAAAATGGGCCGGAGGTTTCCTAGGAGAACGTAAAAAGGCTGGCCTTCCCTATATTACCTCTCTTATTATGCTTATTAATCCCCAAATGGGCAACTTTACGGCTGTATTAGACGGATCTTATATTACAAATATGCGTACCGGTGCGCAAACTGCTGTTTCCCTCAAATATCTTTATCCCAAAAAATCTCTTCGTTTAAGCCTTTATGGAGCCGGAATGCAGGGACATACCCAGACAATGGCTATTTCTGAACTTTTCGATTTAGAGGAAGTACGTGTATACGACATTAGCAAAGCTTCTGCAGAGCGTTACGCTTCTGATATGGAGCCATATGTGAAAGGGAAAATTCACATTGCCGAAACACCTGAAGAGGCTGCCGATGGTGGTGACGTAGCAGTTTGTGTAACTCAGTCTAAAGAAAAATTCTTTAAAAATGAGTGGTTTAAACCAGGCAAATTGCTTTTCCCCATGGGCTCTTACCAGGAATGTGACAACGATTGCATATTAAACGCCGATAAGATCATTGTTGATCACATTGGACAGACCCTTCACCGTGGAGCCCTTGCCGAGCTCGGTATAGCCGGAAGAATTACAGAAAAAGACATTTATTCTACCATTGGCGAACTGGCCGCAGGGAAGAAAAAGGCATCAGTTGCTGACGGTGAAAAAATCCTTTGTATTCCTATTGGAACAGGTGCTATGGATATTGGCGTTGCTTCTGTTGTTCTTGAGCGCGCACGTAAGAATAACATTGGAGGGACGTATGAATTCGTGTAACAAGTAGCGTCACAATGCATGATGGGTGTCATATGGCGAGTGTGACACCCATATTTAAAAAGTCGAGAGGGGAGGGAATTACATGTCTGAACCGAAGGGCCTTTTTAGCAATATTTTGCATTGGGCGGGACAAGCCCAAGATATGGTACTTGTTTTCCTTATGTCGTTTATTGCTATTCTCGTTTTTGGCCAGGTTGTTTTAAGATACGTATTTAAAGCGCCTCTTATGGGAATAGAGGAATTGCTTCTTTTTCCTACCACATGGGCCTACCTCATAGGCTCCATCAAAGCTTCAGCTGATAAGAATCAAATAGTAGCCCGCGTGCTTGAAGTTTTTATGAAAAAACAAAAAACAATCTATTTAGTACGAACTGTTGCTTCTGTTTTAAGTGGGATCGTTCTTATCTGGCTTTCCTACTGGGGATATGACTATCTTAAATATGCGTTGAGAGTGCAAAAAGAGAGTCCAACTCTTTTTATCCCCATGATATGGTCTGAAGCTTTGGTTTTTATAAGCATGGCTTGTATGACTTTTTACACCGTTCTTGAATTTTTAGAACACCTCAATAGTTTTGTCCACACACCCAAAGATATGTTGGCCCAAACGGAAGAGGAGGTTTTTTAAATGATATCTGTTGCACTTGTAGCGTTGCTTATTCTTGTTGTATTCCTCTCCTTTGGAGTGCCTTTGCCTTTCTGCTTTGGTGGAGCCCTCATGTATATGAGTATTGTCGGCGGAGTTTCAATGAAAGGTATGATGATGTGGGGGTTGCAACAAATTTTAAGTCCAGTTCTTTTGTGTGTCCCTCTATTTATCTTTGCAGGAAGCCTCATGAGTCAAAGTGGCATTGCGAAATATCTTCTTGACTTAGTTGATGTTTTTGTCGGACGAGTACGTGGTGGTTTAGGTGTTGTAGCCGCTATAAGCTGTGCCATTATTGGAGCTATTTCAGGCAGTGGCTTTACGGGTGTTGCAGCAACTGGCCCCATTCTCATTCCACGCATGGTCGAGCAGGGGTATCCAAGAGGATATGCAACAGCACTAGTTACCGACTCTTCAATTTTGGGACTTCTTATTCCTCCAAGCGTCATTATGATCGTTTATGGGTGGGTAACAGAAACGTCGATATTAGCGTGCTTTTTAGCGACAGTTGGTCCCGGAATTCTTGTCACCATTCTTTTTTCTGTAATCAACCTTGTATGGGCCAAGCATTTTCCTCTTAAACTGGAACCTGAACTTAAAAAAGAAGAAAAGGTACGCGAAATAGCCCGTCGTGGTTGGAAGGCCTTACCTGCTCTTATGATGCCCGTTATTATTCTTGGCGGTATCTATGGAGGCATTATGACTCCTACAGAAGCGGCGGCAGTTGCCGTTATCTATGCTATCCCAGTAGGATTTTTGATTTATAAAGGTCTTAAAGCTAAAAATTATTACGAAGTGGCCAGAGATTCCGCTATCTCGGTAGGATCAATCATGGTTATGATCTTGTGCAGCCTCATGTTGAGTCAAACCTTTGTTATGCTGCAAATTCCTCAGGCTATTGTCAAAGCCATGTTCGGAATTACCCAGAGTAAGGTCATACTTTTAATTCTTATTAATTTCCTTCTTTTCTTTATCGGAATGATAGTTAACGACCTTACGGGAGTTATTCTGGTTGCCCCTCTGCTTTTGCCTCTGGCTCAGGCCATTGGAATTCATCCGATTCACTTCGCTTCAATTCTCGGAGTTAATCTTGCAGTTGGCGGTGTTACCCCTCCCTATGCAAGCATTCTCTATCTGGGAATGAAAATAGGTAATGTGGAGTTCGTAGAAATATTGCGACCTGCCATGACTTTCCTCCTGTTAGGGTATGTACCTGTGATGATCCTTACGACATTTTGGCCGGCGCTATCGCTCTTCCTGCCTGGTCTCATGGGGTATGTGCAGTAGTAAGAGCCGTGTTTGTAAAGGAGAGTGAAAAGCGTGACCCTTTGTCGAAATCGAACGAGACTCGTTAGTCTTTTTGATTCACTCGGTCCCATAATGACCGGACCTTCAAGTTCTCATACAGCAGGAGTTCTTCGCATTGGACGTATGGGACGTTCCTTTCTTGGAGGAGAACCGGAAAAAGTAGACCTCTTTTTCTACGGGGCGCTGGCTGAAACCTATAAAGGGCACATGAGTGACTCTGCCATAGTTGGTGGCTTACTTGGTATGCATGAGGATTCGCCTGAGATAGGTGATGCTTTGGCTATTGCGGAGCAAAAAAATATCCCCGTATCTTATCACCTGGAACCACTGTCAGAGAGGAATCCTAACACAGTAGATATGCTGCTAACCGATAAAAAGCATTCTGTTCGTGTTGTTGGAATCTCAGTCGGTGGTGGCGAGATTCTCATGACAGAGTTGGAAGGATACCCGATCTCTTTACGTGGAAGTGAAGACGGAGTTGTCTTTATTGCCGAAAGTGATTTTTCAATAAAAACGCTTTCGGAGGTTTTAAAAGTCTCTGTTATCTCTTGCGAGAAGAGCGTTTCTTCTGATTCAAATGTTAAGGATTGTTTATATACCTGCCTTACAGAAAAGAGTTTAAAAAAAGAACAACTCAATGAACTGGAAAAGGTTACGGGGATTAAGAGAGTATTTTCTCTTTCTAGCTTGCTTGATTATAAATTGAAAGACGATATGCCTCTTTTCTCCTCATTTCAGGGATGGATCGATTACGCTTCATCGCACCAGATATCTTTAGCTGAAGCTGCCATAGCCTACGAAACAAAAAGAAGTGGTCTGACAAAAGAGTTTATACGCTCAAAAATTCAAGATGCATGGAAGGTTATGAGTCAATCAGTTTCTGATGGGATGAAAGAAAATTTGACTCTACTGGGAAATCTTATGCCTCATGATGAAGGTTTGAAGCTTATGAAATTAGTGGAACAAAAACGGGCTCTGTCTGGACCTACAGTTGGCAAATCCATAGCAAGAGCATTAGGAGTAATGACTCTCAATGGGTGTATGGGGTGTGTTGTGGCAGCGCCAACGGCCGGATCATGTGGAGTGTTGTCAGGGGCTCTCTTCACAGCAGCGGAGTACTTGAATTCAGAAAGCTCTCAGATAGAAGATGCTTTGCTCGTTGCAGCAATGGTCGGAGCCTTAATTGCTATGAGAGCTCCTGTTTCCGGCGCGCTAGGTGGGTGCCAGTCAGAGATTGGTGTTGCTTCGGCTATGACTGCATCTGCGTTGGCACAGCTTTCTGGCGGATCAGAGAGTCAGATTGTACATGCAGCATCTCTGGCCTTGAAAAACATTCTGGGGCTTATCTGCGATCCCGTAGCTGGACCAGTAGAAATTCCGTGTATCAAGCGTAATGCCATTGGTGTTGCTAACGCATATGCAGCTGGCGATATGGCGGTTGCGGGCATAGAAAGCATCATTCCGCCAGACGAAGTAGTAGGTGCTCTCATCAATGTTCAAAAGCTTCTACCTGTTGAATTAAGGGGAAGTATGCGTGGTGGTTTGGCTTCAACGCCTACAGCGGAGAAGCTTAAAGAAAAATGGTTCGCAAAATTGGCAGCAAAGAGTCACAAATCATAAAGGAGGCGGTAACAGTGAAAAAGTTTTTTGCAGCGTTGTTGGGGATTTCTTTTGTTTTCGCAGCTCTCTCTATGGTCGGTGGGCAGGCTATGGCTAAAGAAAAATCGTATACGTGGAAAATCTCTCATATCCGCCCGGCAGATACGGCAATTGACAAAGATGTGAAATGGTTTGCAGAGAAATTAGAGCAGGAATCCAATGGTCGTATCAAGCTTCAAATATTTGATAATGCTCAGCTTGGCGATTACACCGTTGTACACGAGAGAGTCAGTGTAGGCGCTGTAGAAATGGCTATTCAGCCAGTTGTTACAACCGCTGATAAAATGCTTCAGATTCTTAACCTTCCTTATATTGTTAGTGACTGGGAAGGCGTTAAGAAAAACTATGTAAGCGGTACGCCTCTTATGAATTGGGCTGCTGAAAGATATGCCAAACAGGATCTCAAAATTATTAGCGTATGGCCAGTCTATTTTGGTGGAACTGCTCTTATGAAAGAACCTAACAAACCTGGAGATCCTTCAGTATCCAAGGGGTTGAAGGTTCGTGTCCCGACTCAAAAGGCTTTTGAATTGTTAGCTGATGCACAGGGATATATGGCAACTCCTCTTGCATTTGCAGAAACATTTACAGCTTTGCAGACAGGTATCGTTGATGGTGCTTTTGGTGCTGGTGCTGAAGGCTATTATGCAAATTTCCGTGACATTATCAAATGCTACGTTCCATCAAATACACATTTTGAACAGTGGTATCTCATTATGAATATGGAGCTTTGGAACTCTCTTTCCAAAGAAGATCAGGCACTTATCTCCAAATTGGCTCTTGAAATGGAAAATCGCCGAGTAGCTCAGGCTGAAGCAGATCAGGCTGCCAATGAGAAACGTATGGAAGATTACGGAATCAACGTTATACGTTTAAGCGGAGAAGAGCTAGGAGTTTTGACTCAGAACGCACGTGAAAAAGTATGGCCCGAGATGAGAAAAATATTGGGAGAAAAGAATTTCGACGAGGCAGTAAAACTCGTTCTCGATTAGTAAATGTTTTAGGCAGGGGCTTCAAGCCCCTGCTTTTCAAGGAGGAAGTATCATGGCTGAATCGTTGCTGACTATTCTTAAAAAAGAAGTTAATCCTGCGCTTGGATGTACTGGTCCAACCTCTGTTTCTTTTGCGACAAGTGTTGCTCGTGCAGCTGTTGGTGGAGAAGTTGAGTCTGTCACTGTTGTAATGGATAGAGATACGTATAAAAATTCCATCGCTGTAGGTATTCCTGGAACAAAACTTATGGGACTCGACATTGCAGCATCTCTTGGTGCTGTAGCTGGCGACGCTGAGGCTGGACTTGAAGTTTTGCATAACGTGACAGAAGAAGATGAAAAAAAAGCTGTTGATATGTTACCTAAAACTCTTATTTCTATTGATTGGAGTCGTAAAGAAGTCGGTCTCTACATTGATGCTAGCGTAAAAACTACAAAGGGCATTGGTCAAGCAGTCATCGTCAAAACGCATACAAATGTAGTTCTTGTCAAAGCTAACGATGAAACGATATTAAGCAAACCTGTAGAAGAAAAGGCCTCTTCCGATTATTCAAAAGACGCTATTCTTTCTTACGTCCTTAAAGATCTTTATACATTTGCTTTAAATGAACCTGTTGAGAATTTATACTTCCTCCATAATGCCATTTCCATGAATGAAAGCCTGGCTCTTGCTGGCCTTGAGCAGCAGGCAGGCGGTCGTTTTGGTCAAGGTTTTCTTGATTATCCTTACGCCAATTCGATAACTAAGGCAAAAGCCCTTACTGCAGCTGCATCAGATGCCCGTATGGACGGGGTAGGCTTGCCTGCCATGAGTTGTGCGACCAGTGGAAATGTTGGCATTACAGCTTCCCTTCCTCTCGTTGTTATGGCTCGCGAACTTGAAGCGAACCAAGAAGTTCTCATTCGAGCACTCGCCTTGAGCTTTCTTGTAACGATTTATCTGAAGAGTCATATTGGTCGTCTTTCTCCCATGTGTGCCTGTGCAATAGCAGCAGGATTGGGTGTAGCAGCCGGTATGGTGGTGGAATTAGGCGGTTCTTTCGAACAGGTCGAAAAGGCCATTAATACCGTTGTGGGAAGTATTGGCGGAGTTTTATGCGATGGAGCAAAGCTTGGTTGTGCAATGAAATTGGCAAATGCAGTAGGGACGGCTATCGAATCTGCATATCTTGCAATGAACGATATATCCATTCGTCCAGGCGATGGCCTTGTCTGTGAAAGGGCAGATGACACTATAGCTATTCTTGGCCGAATAGCGAGAAGGGGTATGGCACCTGCCGACGAAGAAATGTGTCGCGCCATTATTGAACGCGAACAGGCTTAGGAGGAGTAAAAGATGGAAACCTTGAAGCTGAGACGAATTAAAGTAGCAGACGTGCAATTTGGTTCAGTTACAGAAATTCAGGGAAAAACGCTTTTTATCAATAAAGAAGAACTCATCTCTCTTCTGCTCGAAGATAAACAGCTTCAAAGTGTTGATGTTAAGTTGGCGAGGCCCGGGGAAAGCAAACGAATAGTTCCTGTAAAAGATGTGATTGAACCACGGACAAAATTAGACGAAAAGACATACACCTTCCCGGGCTTTTTTTGTGATCCCGATTTTATTTCTGGTCGAGGAACGACTATTGTCCTTGATGGTGCTGCCATCGTAACGTCAGGAAAACTTGTCAATTTTCAGGAAGGGCTTATCGACATGTCTGGCAAAGGGGCAGAGTATAGTGTCTTTTCGAAGAAAAATAATATTGTGCTTCTCTTCGAGCCCGTTCCTGGCCTGGGAAAACATGAACATGAACGAAGTGTACGGAACGGCGGAGTGAAAGCTGCTCGCTTCATTGCCGAAGCTGTTAAAAATTTCGGGGAATATGAAGAGGCAGAATATCCTGCAGCAACATTACTTGAACTTCTAGGTAGCAATGCTGCATTACCAAAGGTCGTCTATATTTGTCAGACCATCGCTCAGGGCCTGCTTCATGACAATTACTTTTATGGACTCAATGCCCAGGGGTGTCTTCCTGTGCTTATGAATCCAACGGAGCTTATGGACGGAGCAGTGGTAAGCGGAAACTGTGCGGCCCCCTGCCACAAGCACACCACTTACCACCACCAGAACAATCCCATTATAGAAGACCTTCTCTCTGAACACGAGAAAAAAATAACATTTCTTGGAGTTATCGTTGCACCTGTTCGTACTGCTTTTGTGGAAAAGGAAAGAATCTGTAATCAGGTTTTTAAGATAGCTCAGATGATAGGAGCGGAAGGAGCCATTGTCTCTGAAGATGGAGGCGGCAATCCTGAAGCTGATCTTATGATGCTCACGAGACTCTTTGAGAAGAATGGCATAAAAACTGTGTTGGTGACAGATGAATATGCTGGCTCTGATGGCGCTTCTGCCGGTCTCGCCGATGTAACGCCTGAAGCTGATGCTGTTGTGACGAATGGAAACGGTAATGAGCGAGTAATTCTTCCTCCTATGGATGAAGTTATTGGGCACATTGAATGTGTTGATGTAATTACTGGCGGTCATTCGGGAAGTTTGCTTCCTGATGGGTCAGTTGCTATGGAAATAGCTGGCATCATGGGGTCGACGAACGAATTAGGAACAGAAAACCTCACCACTTGGGCCATATAGGAGGACAGACGATGACTAAGATTAGAGTAGTTCATTACATGAATCAATTCTTCGGACAAATAGGAGGGGAAGACAAAGCTGGTATTCCTCCTTTTGCGACAAACGATCCAGTAGGTATTGGTAACGTTTTTCAACTCGCATCGAATAATCGCTACGTTATCGTGAAAACCATTATTTGCGGAGATAACTACGCAGCAGAAAACCTTGAAGAAGTAAAAGCAAAGGTTCTTGAATGGATTAAAGAAGAAAATCCAGATCTGTTTATTGCAGGTCCCGCTTTTGCTGCTGGTCGTTATGGCACTTCATGTGGAACTTTATGTCAGGCAGTTATAACAGAATTGGGTATTCCGGCAATAAGTGCAATGCATCCAGTTAATCCTGGCGTTGATATTGCCAAGAAAGATATGTTTATTGTCGAAACGGGCGACTCGGCGCGAGAAATCTCATCAGTTGTGCCTAAAATGATTCGCCTTGCTGACAAAGTGCTCAATAAAGAGCCTATTGGCGGCCCGGAAGAAGAGGGATACATTCCGAGGGGCATACGGATAAACGTTCGTAAAGCTAAAAGAGGTTCTCGTCGGGCAGTGGATATGCTCGTTAAGAAAATGAATAACGAGTCCTTCACAACAGAGCTCCCCATGCCGGTTTTTGATACAGTTCCTCCGGCTCCGCCTGTCTCTGATATGAGTGACGCAATCATTGCCATAGGTACGGAGGGAGGAATAGTTCCTCGCGGCAACCCTGATCGTATTGAAGCTCATAACGCATCTAAGTGGTGTCACTATTCCATAGAAGGCATTGAAAGCTTAAAAAAGGGCGATTACGAAGTTGCCCATGGCGGATATGATCCAGTGCCAGCCAATGAGAATCCCAATCGCGTATTACCTCTTGACGCAGCACGGGTTCTTGAAAAAGAAAAGGCCTTTGCACGACTCCATAATGAATATCCAGTAACTGTGGGAAATGTTACCGCCGTAAAATCAGCAGAGCGCTATGGAAAAGAAATGGGAGAGATGCTGATGAGCCAAGGGGTGCAGGGCGTTATTCTCACTTCAACCTGAGGAACAGGCACTCGTTGCGGTGCAACGCTCGCTCGCGAAATTGAACGCGTAGGTTTGCCAGCAGTGCTTATTACGGCTATTCCATCTGTTGCCTTCACTGTCGGAGCCAATCGGATTATTCGCGGGGTAGCTATTCCTTACCCTGTAGGTGCTCCTTCTGAAGAGCCCGCAGAAGAACTCTATATTCGAAAATGTCTGCTAGAAAGAGCTCTCAAGGCATTGGCAACTCCTATTTCAGAACAAACAATTTTTGAGGAATAACTATGTTGGTTCTATCGAATAATCCTCGGGTGATCAGCGCCTATTCATGTGTAGAGTCAGTTGAGGGTACGGCGATTCAGGTTCTCGAAGCCGCACAAAGATACATTTATACAGGATATACGCTTTACGGACATCCTTTGGCAGGTAACGCCCGCCTCTGTAGAAATCCATATCGTTCCGTTGCCCTTGAAGAAGGCCACAATGAAATATGTGTCCGGTCAGTCCTTTGGATAGAAGATGCTTTAGATCGTCTTTCCCGTGGAGAGTTCGATACAGATAGCTCGAAAAGTGACGATTACAGTCTTATCGATTTCGATTTATTTCTATCTATGATCCATATACATTGAGGGGAGGACTAACTATGAATCATAAATTTGCAGTACTTGGAAGTGGAAATGGAGCACGGGCTTTTTGCGCACAGATTGCAGCTAAAGGGTACGATGTTGTGATGTGGGAGCCTCTCGAAGCGACAGAAGATTACAAACGTCTTCGCGAAGAGAAAAAGATGCATCTCAAGGGAGATATTAATATAGAAGGAACTTTGTCTGGAGTAACTATGGATATTGAAGAGGCAATGGATGGAGCAAAGGTTCTTTTCGTCGTGGTTCCCTCCTTTGCTCATGAACCTATCTTCAGAAAGATGCTTCCCCATCTTAAAGATGGTCAGCATATCGTTGTTGTTCCCGGAAACTATGCAGGTTTCAGATTCCGAAAAATAATGAAAGAGGAAGGTATTGATGTAAAGGTATCTATCTCTGAAACAGCATCTATGCCTTATGCATGCAGAATCAGCAGCTACGATACGGTTATGATCTTCAAAAAGAAATTCAAATTACAGATGGCTACGTCTCCAGTATCCGATACAGAAGAAGTACATCGCATTGTTCAAGACATCTTTGAAGGATATGTTGAATATATTCCAGCTGACAACCTGCTTGCCATTGATCTTGACAATATCAATTTTACGTTGCATCCATTCCCAGTACTCTTGAACTATGGTGCCATTGAAAAGAATCCTAAGGGGTTCAGGCACTATATGGACGGAATTACTCCTGAAATAGCAAAAATCATGGAAAAGTTAGAAAAAGAGCGCATAGCTATTGGTAAAGCCCTTGGAGTACACCTTATAGGCGCTCTTGATCAGTTGAAAATGTTTTATGGAGAAAACGAAGCTCACACATATTATGAGTATGTGCAGAGTCCGGAGTCGCCTTACGTCGATTTAGTTGGCCATAATATTAAAGGAAGATATTTGACAGAAGATGTACCGGGTGTACTTGTACCGGCCTATCTTCTTGCCCAGAAGGCAGGATATGATGCTACAACAGTAAAGCTTGCCATCGATCTGGCTTCCAAACTTCACGATGTCGATTATTTGAAGAATGGCACAACACTTGAAACATTGGGAATCGCAGATCTTTCCATCGAAGAAATTCTCAATATATAAAAGGAATATGAAGTCAAAGCAAGAAGGGCCTTGCTGATAGAGCAAGGCCTTTCTTGTCTTTATTTTACTGCTTCAACATACGCGGAGCGGACAAATTTTTCTACGCCGCTTTCAGGAAACCAATCTTTTATATACTCTTGGCTCTCTTCTTTTATAGTAATTTTAAAACTTTTAAAACCAACACGTTTTAATATTTCTTCTACTTCTTGAACAGTAATAGCTCCTGCGACACAGCCACTATAAGCATCTAAATTGGTTTTTATTTCTTGGGGAAGTTCTTGTAATGCTATGACATCTGCAATAGCTACACGCCCATTTTTTCGAAGAACACGATATATTTCTGAAAATACCTGCTCTTTTTCTGGGGAGAGATTAATAACACAGTTTGAAATAACGACATCAATAGAAGCATCAGCCACAGGTAGATGTTCTATTTCCCCAAGTCTGAACTCAACATTGGAATATCCCTCTTCTTCAGCCATTACGCGGGATTTGCTGACCATTTCAGGAGTCATATCGACCCCTATCACATGTCCATTCTCACCGACAACTTGGGCTGCTAAAAAGCAGTCAAAACCGCCGCCGCTTCCTAAGTCTAAAACGACTTCGCCAGCTTGTAACTCTGCACTCTCTTGGGGGTTGCCACAGCCGAGCCCCATATTTGAGCCTTCTGGAGTAACAGAAAGTTCTTCTGAAGAATATCCTAATTCTTTAGAAATAAGAGTCTCAGGTGACGTTGAGCAACAGGAAGAGGAACCGTTGCAACATGCACATCCCGATTGCATATTTGGGTTTTGAGCGATCTTCGCATATCGTTCACGAACTTTACTTCGAATTTCATCGGAACTTTTTTGTTTTGCCTGTTCAGACATGTTTTCACCCCTAAGTATGTATTAGCTTTGTACTATATTGGAGGGCTTCATTGTGCAAAATATGTGTTTGAAATTAACTAAGGTTGAAATAATCAAATATTATTTTCGCCATTTTCTGAGAGTGCTTTCTTGAAAATCTTAAATCCGGCAATAACTACGTCACGAAGAGGGTCATCTAAAGTTTTTAATGTGTTATCGATACGTGAAATAAAAGATTGATGAAGTGATTGTGCCATTCCTTCCCCCTTGGCTGTCAAACCTACGCAGCAAACGCGTCCATCCCTTGAGTTCCGTTTTCTTTCGGCGTATTCTTTCTCTTCAAGTCTGTTTACAAGGCGAGTCCCCCCACTTTTTGTGAGAACAAGTTTTTCTGATAATTCGGATATAGAAATGTTCCCGTGTTGGTAAATGAAATAGAGAGCTCGATATTCCCCATAAGAAAGATTGCCACAACACTCTTCGTTGAAGCTTTTTCCGCTAAATTGCCAGACAATGTCTTCTATTAAAATTGCCAGATCTTGGGTTTGACGTAACATGAAGAACCTCCATATAGTTGATAAAATCAATTATATGAGATGGGGCCCTCTTTTGTAAATATGTATTTAGAAAAATATGTGTGTTCTTATTTCGATGACATGATAATTGCTACGGGACGAAGAGAAGGAACATTTTCGCACACGATCTTTATAACCACAGCAATAGGAACAGCCAAAACAGCACCTACGCCGCCCCACAGCCAGCCCCAGAAAAGAAGGGAGACAAGCACGATAATAGGATTTATATCGAGAGCATCTCCCATAACTTTGGGAGCTAAAATGTTTCCGATACCAACCTGGATAGTCAACAAAGCAATGCTCGTTATGATGGCAGGTGTGAAGTCAGGATAAAACTTTACCAATGCAACCAGAATGGGGGGAATTGATGCCAATATAGAACCGATGTAGGGAATAAAGTTAAGCAAAAAGGCTAACACACCCCAGTTTACAGAGAAATCAACGCCTATAAACTTGAGAGCCAACCAGACAGCGACTCCTGTCAAAGAACTTATAATGACGGCTGTTGCCAAATAACGCCCTATTTGTTTAGAAATTTTATCAATAATATGTTGAAATCGATAGGCAGTTCCTGGAGAGAATGCTCTTTTAAGCTTCCCAGATGAAGCGGGAGACCCCAGTAAAATAAAAATAAGAAAGACAATAACCAGAAACAAATTGCTCACGAGAGAAATAGCTGTTCCAGGCAGGGTCAGAAGCCACGTCGTGAGACGACTCCCCCAGTCAAATTCAAAGAGTAAATCTGTAGGGATATCATTAGCTTTGCCAATCTCTTCTACGAGAACTAAAAACTGGTCGTAGTACGAGGGAAAAGCATTTACGAAAGGTACCAGACGCCTATATAAGAAGGTAAAACCTAGTAGGCAGAGTCCAAGGAAGATGGCTACTAGGGCCGTAATCGAAAGGATGGGCGGTATTTTTTTGCGCTCAAGTGTCTGGATAATCGGTTTAAAAATATACGAAAGCAACCAAGCGACAACGAGAGGCATTACAACGCCTCTAGCAAAGCGTAATACCATGCCACCAGCAACAATACTTAAAAAGCCCAAGAAAAATATCTGACTTCGTATACCATATCGACCAATAAATGGAACTTTTTCTTTTGTATCTTGGCCGTTGTCTTTTTCAAAAGGAGAACTCATGATTTGCCTCCAACGATCATAATCTTTCGAAATCCAATATATAAATCATACCTTATTTTAAGGGATACGTGGCGACAAATAGAGGAAAGGGGAAAACCTCATTTTTTAAGGTTTTCCCCTTTAGCTTACCCAAAGTTGATGGCTACTCCACCTGTAAGAATCAGAACAATTCCAATCCATTGAGGAATGAGAATAGGTTCCCTATAGAGAAGTCTTCCCCAAAACGCTGCAAAGAGGGGGCTTGAAGCGGTAATGGGAGTAACGACAGATGCCGGAGCATATCGCATTGCTTCTGATGTAAGAAAACCACCTAATCCCATAGAGAGAACACCAACTGTTATCATCATGACCATATTTTTGAGAGGCATCCTGAATAATGGTTCCTGGCGATTGTTTCTTTGCCAAGAAATACCCCAACATATCCAAATGGCTATGAAAAAAGATATCGATTGCCAAAAAACAAGAGCGTGGGGAGAAATATCTCCGATAGTCATTCCCCAACGGGTCAAAACAAAGTTAACACTCCAAAAGAATGCTGCAAAAAGAGATAAAAGAACTCCCTGTAGAGATTTTTGTTTTGGCTCCTCTCGTTTCATTCGAAAGACTACAAGTCCTACAAAGATACAGAAGGTACCGACAATAGTAGCTGTAGTTGCCCTTTCGCCAAGGAAAAGTATTGCAGCAACACTTGCAAAAAACGGATAGGTACCTGTAATGGCTGTCGCTGTACCGGGACCTATAAGTCTAATCCCATGGAAAAAAAGTGAGTCACCAATAAGAAGAGCGGAGAGCCCACCTATTGAAACCATAAGAGCAGAATGTGAATGTGAAGCTACATGCAGCACATTTGGAGAGATAAGAGCAATAATGAGTCCACATCCCAGAAAACCAATACTGCGTATAGCTTGCATTTTCAACGCAGAACTATTGTTGATGCAATAACGATAAATGATTGGTGCGCTTCCCCATACAAAAGCGACGAGAAGGCTATAAAAAACTCCAAGTATATTCACAGCGATACCTTCATTCGATTTTATTCAGTAAAGTAAAAAAATTTACTTTTTTAAGCTTTCTCTAATTGCATCACTGTAGGCCTTAGTGCGGCTCCAGCCTTCCTCGTAATTTTCTTTGACAATGGCTTTGAAAGCCCGTTTTTCCAGTGCGTAAAGCTGACGAACAGAAATACCGCCAGGAGTGCTTGTCTCACGAAGAAGTCCAGCAATATCGTCGATCTGGCGTTCCCATACCTTTAGGCAACCTTCGACTGTTCCGAATGCCATGTGTGATGCACTCTTATAGTCAATGCCAAGAAGTAGTGCTGATTCAACCATGGCCTGGAAGAATGCATAAACTGGAGCAGGTCCGGTAGTTGCAGTAGCGACGTTGATTTTCTCTTCATCAAGCATGTAGGCTTTTCCCATAGAATCGAAAAGTTGCATTAACATTGCTTTCTGCTCATCAGAAACATTCTTATTAAAAGCGACAGCAACAACCCCATGTCCAATTCTGCTGGGAGGGTTGGGAAGAGCTCTGGCTATTGCCAGGTCAGGGAAGATATCTCCATAGAGTTTCATGGGAATACCAGAAGAGATAGAGATAAGAACCTTATTGCTGAAATCGGGCTGAATCTCGCGAAGTTCCTCGGCAAGATCCATGGCGTTGTCAGAACGTACACAAACAAAAACTATATCTGCCGCTTTAATAACGTCAATTTTGCTTGCGGCAACAGTAAGACCGTAGCGTTCGTGCATTTCGTTCTCTCGAGCCTTGAAGATGTCTGTAATATGAATATCTTCAGCTTTAACAAGCCCGCTATTCAAAATGTTTTGAGTGATAATCTCGCAGATGAGACCAGAACCAATAAATCCGATTTTCATAATTTTATACCTCCGATATTTCTATATTTTGTGAAGTTGCAGTTTTCTGTATGCGGTAGCTCCAGTGGAAAGCAGCAACATTCAGGCCGATTAAAACAATTGCCACCAAACGGTAGGCTTTTGAATATCCCGCATATGCGGCGATTGAGCTTATAACTGCTGGCATGATAAAGAAGGTGCCAGAGTACAGTAGTCCATAGATGGCTGCCAATTTTGTTCGAGTTCTATCATCTCCCAAATCTCCAATAAGACATGTCATTGCAGGAAATCCCACTCCCATGCCTAAACCGAAAAAAACCCCTAAACCTATTAGTTGAAAAGAAGATGTCGCAAAACTGGTGCCGAAAATACCCACAGCAGTGATAAATGTGGTAGCTCCCGCCATAAATCGACGAGGGAACCGATTGAGAAAAGATCCTCCCAAGGTGCGAATCATCAATGAAGTGATTGCAGCTGGAAGAAAGAATGCCGTGGCTATAAGCTTTCGTTCATAAGCGAGAGAGACAAACGTTATTTGCATGGCGTCTACCAATGAAAAAACAGCCATAACAGCCATAAAACCTAAAATTGGGCGCATCGAAAATATTTCTCTATAACTGGCACTTTTTGTCTCTTTTTTTGAAAGAACGGGCATCGTTTGTTCGCCCTTAAAGCCATAACACATTAGTAAGCCACCTGAAACAATCGCTACGAGAATAACCGCATAGGTGCGAGGGTATCCCTTTAAGAGAATCCATTCGAGAATAGGGGCTAAGATTAATGAGGGTAAAACATAGCCCAGAGAGATGAGCCCTATATCTCTACCCCTCGTTTGTTCAGGTACCATAACCATTTGATAGGCAATCATTGCGACTCCCTGAAGAGTCATTCCCAAACCCAAAAGAGTTTTATATAAAATGACGGTCCATACTTTGAGAGGACCGAAGGCTATTGCCAAAGATGCAGTAAGCAATAGAGTGAAACCGACTTTGAGAGAACGATCGAGCCCGATTCGATCAGCTACTGCAGGGGCAAAAAAACGTGATAATGCCGATATCCCATATCCTGCCCCCATTATCCAACCCAGCCAAGGACCTGCATAAAACCCCATCCCATCAAAATAGGCAGGCAAAAAATAGTAACCGCTATCCATTGTTGCGGCTGCAAATGTTATAAAAAGGAGTTGGAATACTACCGGGCTATATCTCATCTCTATTCGTTTGCCAATTCCTTAAGAGCATGAGCCATGATACATGTGCTACGGAGTAACCTATCTATAAGCACTCTTTCGTCAGCTCCGTGGGCAAAGTCAGGCTCCCCATTGAAGGTTCCACCGAAAGGAACCATATTAGGCATCTTTTTGGAGTACGTGCTTCCACACATAGCAAGCAGCCGACTTTTTTCTCCTGTCGCATTTTCATACCCTCTGCTTAAAGCCTTAATTAAGCGATTATCAGGAGATACGTATAAAGGTGGAATCTTTGTCTTGATATCAAGATCAATGTGTTCATCAAGGCAGGCAGCTGCAATCTTAGAGCAAACGTCGTCAAAAGAAAGTGTTTGCGCTGGAATATATATTCCTACATAAAAAGAGGCGCTATCTCTGTCACCTTCAAGAGTAGCTAAGTTACAGGTAATATTCCCTGTGTGAGGGTGAGAAGCTGCCAATTCTAATGTAGAGAGATCGGGACAAAAGGCGAAATTTTCACCAATAAACGAGAAAAAGCGCCGATAATTTTCCGCAATGTCCAATAATGACAATAGAGTGCAGAGACGACCAATAGCATTAACGCCTAATCCGGGCAACGTAGCATGAGCTGCTTTGCCTGTTACTGAAAAGCTGAGAAGAGGCCCTTCCCAGTTGAGAGAAAAAGGCCAGTTATTCTTTGTCGCCTCTTTTGTAAGAAGTGTAGATGCTTTTTCTAGGTCTTCTTTTGCTCCGCTGAGAGTGGCCTTAGCTTTAGCAGGAACTGAACCTGTTCCCTCTCCACCTTTATAAGAGACAAGTTCAATCTTGCCAGGCAGAAGATTATTAAAGCTGCAATAACCAGTAAATTTAAGAGCTCCCTTTTCGGCATTGACCACAGGATACTCTCCATCAGGAGTGTAGCCCATGAGAAGCGGCCCCTCAGAGTCAAGATATGTTGCAACATCTCTCATCTGTCCACTCTCTTCGTCAAGACCGAAAATGATTCTTACTCTGTGCTTTAGCGGTGCGTGAGAATCAGCGAGAGCTTTTAGTGCAAAGAGAGAACTGAAAAGAGGTCCTTTATCATCTTGAGTTCCTCTTCCTCGTATGTGGTTGTCTACAATATCTCCACAAAAAGGATCAAAACTCCAGTTTTCTCCAGGAGGAACAACGTCGAGATGCCCCATTGCCCCAACTATTTTTTCTCCATCGCCATATTCTGCCCAAGCAACTTTCCCGTTGAGATTAGTAGTACGAAATCCCATAGATTGGGCCACGTTTAAAGCGTGATCTAGAGCATTAGCAATTTCTTCTCCATATGGATGTTGTGATGTAGGTTCAGAACATATGCTTGGAATTCGAACGCTTTCCTGCACAACTTTTATTAAATTATCAGCGTTTGCCAACACAAGTTCGTCGAGTTTTTTCATTCTCTAAACCTCCGCTTCTTTTATATAGTGTAAAGAGAGATGAAGTTCTGCCGCTTTGAGGCGGCAGAACTTTGTATTGCTGATTATTGCTGATTAAAGAAAATCACAGATATATTCCGAAATCTCCGAGCATCGAACTTTGAATTTCGTATTTTGGGGAACCATGTACACTTCACCTTTATTGATTCTTCTCCAATCAGAGTCTTGGGGGAAAAGAACTTCCACAGAACCCTTTGTCATAAGAACCTTTTCAGGACCATCGGAGTGAAATTCGTAATCTCCGGGAAGATATACTCCGAGGGTTTTTCTGCTTCCATCTGGAAAAACTAATGTTCGACTTTGAACTTTCCCATCAAAGAAGATATTAACGGGTATCGATACTTTGACGGAGTCAAAGAATTCAGCCATGTGAAGTCTCCTCCTCATTCCCTTATTTAGCTATAGCCGCAGCTCTCCTGGCAGCTTTCCGAGCGGCCTTTTCCGGATCAAGGTAACCAACTTCAAATTCTTTCGTGAGACGGAAAATAAGAGGAGATAACAACGTTAAGGCTACAACGTTCACATACACTGGAACTGCAGGTTGAATATCCAATAGCATCCATACCACTGAAGGAACCATATTGTTATAGAAGGCATAGAGCGTAAAGAGCAACGGAACACCGGGTCCAGTAAATCGAACAAACTGTATATATTTAATACGTTGTTCACGAGTTTTGTTTCGAGTGCAATAAACAATTAATGATTCAAGATACGAGAACCAGCCTGTTGTTGTTGTCAAGGCGAAGATCAACATAAAAAATGATAGGGCATATGCTCCAAAGGGGCCGAATACTGCTGTTAGAGCATCTCCAACGGCACCGGCTCCACCGTGTCCCGTCTTCCATGCGCCGGTAACTATAACCATAAGACCAGAAATAGTACAAATTAACAGCGTATCAACACCAACTTCAAATGCTCCCCACATTCCCTGTCGTCCTGGATGATCTACATCCACTGTTGCATGGATAATGGCAGAACTGCCCCACCCTGCTTCATTGCTGTAGACACTCCGGGCAACGCCTATCTGAACGGCCTTAATAACAGCAACACCGGCAAAGCCGCCGATAGCAGCGCATGGTTTAAATGCATAAGTAAAGATACTGGCAATAGCCGTTCTAAGGGCGGAGAGATCTTGGAATATAACATAAAGACCAGCAGCTAAATAAAGCAAAACCATTGCCGGAACAACATTTTCCGCAAACTTGACGACTCTGGGAATACCACCAAGAACGATATAGTAGCAAAGGAGCGTATAAGCAATACTCATGCCGATTGCCGCATATTTTGATAAATCAAAGGAACGTTGAAAAGACTCCATAATCGTGTAGGGACCAGGAGCAACGTAAAAAGAGCCGATCATAAAGATCGTAAATACGACAGCAAGAATTTTGCACCACTTCCAGCCTCGTTCTTCAACAAGACCTTTTCCAATATAAAAAGCGGCACTTCCGTAAGAGCTTCCGTCTGAATAACGCTGTTTATAGTGCTGTGTCAAAATTATTTCAGCCATCTTTGTGGCCATGCCTACCAGCGCTGCTATCCACATCCAGAAAAGAGCACCGGGACCACCAATAGCAATAGCACTAGAAACGCCAGCAATATTACCTGTTCCTACAGTACCGCCAAGTGCTGTAGCAAAAGCTCCAAAAGAACTGATGAGATTCCCTTTACTATCTTTTTCCTTCTTCTTTTTTCGGAAGAGGGTTCCTATCGTGTTGTAGATAATGTCACTTGCTCTTCGGAATTGGAAAAAACGCATTCCTACAGTTAAATATATTCCTAAAATAATGAAGATAATTGGAAAATATGGATTCCAAAGCACTTTCCAAGCAAAGAACTCTAGTAATTTTGTCACTTGTGTAACGTCCATGGGTGACAGGCACCTCCTTAGAATATGGCACTACAGGAACTAGCAGCGCGGAAAAAAAGAAAAGATCCGCGCTGTAATAACCAAGGCTATTCAAAAAAAGTCGTGTCTGTTTCAATCCATAACGAGCTCAAGCAATTTTTAAGATCTTAAAGTTGGAAACAAGTGGTGCTGGTTCCTATCCGCGATTCCACTTCTTTTTGGCGTCTTTTTTGATATCAATTTTCTGTTTGTAATGAACGCCTCGTTTGTCTTGTTCGGCCATAACCCAGTTGTAAAAATCATCATCTGCAGCGAGTTTCTCAGCAGAAACCATGCCGCATCCCTTGATTCTTCCTTCGCACATTGCGCGAGCAAAAATGCCGCATGTGCTAGCTGTACACCAAGCCATAGAAGTGTAGCCACTCTCGGGTTTTTCAACCTGGGCTATTTCCCATGTGTGCTGAACTGCGTCATCACCTTTGTATCCCTTGGTGATAATGCGCATGATAGAAAGATCGAGGTCTCCGGGAAGTTTCTTATATTTGTCAGCGAAAAGGCTGAAAAGAATCTCGCGGGGAACAAGATCATGTTTGGCAATCTTACGAGGTTCCCAATCGAAGAGGTCAAGGTTCACCAAAAAACGCATCTGTTCGGTGAGTCCTGGCCAACGGACGGTATAGGCTGCCATATTGGGGACATCATGAAAACTACGGAAAAGGCTTCCGAGTCCGTTGCTTGTGAAGGCTTCCATTGTGGGGTAATCTTCAATTTGGAAGTCTTTAAGTTCGCTTAATGCTTTGAGAACTACTTCTTGTCCATCTCGAACGACAGTGCTTGGTTGTGCAAACTGGTTAAGGTTGTCTGTTAATGACCATGTCGTGGTATAGTTAAAAGGAGGGCGAGGGTTATAAGGAATACCACCAACATAAACATACATTTCTTCACACTTATCGAGGAGGTGATAACCACGGCCCGCAAAGAAGTTACTCATACCAGGCTCAAAGCCAATCATGGAAATTCCAAGACCGCCAGTCTCTTTCCCGATCTTGTCGTAAGGTTCATCAGAACGTCCATGCATACTAGAAACACTTGCCAGTTTCTTTCCGTATTTCATTGCGATCTCGGTTACCTTATACCCGACTGTTCCAGGCATTGCAGCAGTTACGATATCGACATCTTTAGAAACTTCTTGAAAAAGTTCTTCGTCAAGGGCAGAGCCTTTAACGGTTTTGGCATCTGGGAAGAGACGTTTAGTTTCTTCTAAGTTTGAATCACTCATGTCAAGAACGGTAACGTCGAAGTCTTTAATAATATCGTTAACGATACAACGACCGACCATCCCGGCGCCAATTTGTAGTGCTTTACGTTTAGCCATATTATAAAACTCCCTTCTGAATAATAGGTTTTGCGTTAAACGCGCAGAAAAGAAGTCAAAACAAGAAAGAACGTCGCACGACAATAAATTGAATTCATTGAATCCATTGTGTACAGCAAATAATATCAGAAAAAAAGTTTCTGTCAACGGCCATTTCATTTCAAATTAAAATAAAAAAGTGGCAGCTTTGGGCTACCACTAAAAATTCGCCTATTTCCCTTTGCTGTGAATCGGTTTTATAAGCTATTATTTGGGCTCAGAAATTCTTGCACCGCCAACATCTTCTGCGGCAGTAAGTATGTGCGACTTCATTAATGCCTCGGCTTTTTCTTCATCTCGTTCTTTTAGTGCCTCAAGAATGGCTCGATGTTCGTCGAGACTTGGGTTCCCGCTGAAATCAAAAAAGGATTCAAATAACACAAGATAGACTAAAGAACGAGAAAGAACGCTTATGATAAGATCGTAAAGAACGACATTACCACTGGCTTCAGCGATAATTCTGTGGAAGGCATTATTGATTTCCAGATACTTATCGAGGTCTTTTTCGACAAAAATATTTTCCTCTTTCTGAATTTCTTCTTCTAACATACAAAGCTGAAGAGGAGTAATACGATGCACGGCTTTTTTAATAGCAAGACATTCTAGATATGCGCGCATCTCAAATGTGTCTTCAATTTCTTCTCTTGAAGGATCGACCAGACTGGCTCCTTCATTAGGAACAATGTTAATAAGACCTTCGTTCGAGAGCCTTCGAAACGCTTCTCGTACAGGAGTACGGCTAACATCGAGTTGTTCTGCTATGGATATTTCGGGAAGGCGCTGGCCTGGCTTAAACTCTTTATTCATGATTTTATGGCGTAATTCCTTATATACGTAATCCACAGAAGACCGTGCTTGAGAAACATTTCTCAATGGCAATTCCTCCCTATTCCTCTTATTTTCTCAACAGAAATGAATAATTCACATTATACATTACATAGTAGCGATGTTAAAGAATTCAATGTATTCATTGAATTTTGTTTAGCTTATAAACTTGACAGCGCAGAAAAAATAGACTATGAATACTATGTATTCTTTGAATACTTTTAGTATTATAGCAAAGAAAGAGGAGGAAGCTCATGGATAAGAATAAAGTTGTCTATCCGTATATCCCGAACTCTGTTTCTCACGTTCAGGAAGAAATGTTGAAGGCCATTGGAGCGAAAAGCATTGATGAATTTTTTGAGTGCGTTCCAGATGAATTAAAATTAAATAAACCACTAGATCTTCCTGAACCGCTTCTTTCTGAAGTTGAGCTTAAGCGGCATTTTGAAAAAGTTCTTTCGAAAAATGCTACAACGTCAGAGAATATCAGCTTCTTAGGTGGCGGTTGCTGGAATCATTACGTGCCGGCTATATGCGATGAAATAAATCAGCGCTCAGAGTTTCTTACAGCCTACGCAGGTGAACCATATGAAGACCACGGAAGGTTCCAGGCCCTTTTCGAATTTGAAAGTATGATGGCCGAACTTGTTGATATGGATGTCGTCAATGTTCCTACATATGATGGGGCACAGGCAGCTGCAACATCAATCAGAATGGCTACTCGCATTACCAAACGTGATGAAGTGCTTGTGGCAGAAAGTATTCACCCGGAAACAAAAGCTGTTATAAAAAATTATAGCAATCCAGATCTTTACATTACATATGTTCCCTGTGATCCAGAAACAGGATGTGTCGATCTTCAAAAACTTGAAAGTCTTATCTCTTCAAAAACGGCAGTCTTCTATTTTGAAAATCCCGCTTTTATCGGAACCATTGATGTCAATGGCAAAAAAATTGCGGAACTTCTTCATAATGCCGGTGCTCTTATGGTTGTAGGCATTGACCCTTCATCCATGGGCTTATTAACACCTCCATCTCGTTATGGTGCCGATATCGTATGTGGTGATTTACAACCGCTGGGAATGCATCTCTATTATGGCGGTGCCAGAGGCGGCTTTATGGCTGTTCAAGATGACGAAACTTTTGTAAGAGAGTATCCGTCTCGTCTCTTCGGTATTACCCCTACAACTTATAAAGAGTGGGGATTCGGAGACGTAGCGTGGGAACGCACTTCTTTTGCAGAGCGCGAAAATGCCAAAGAATATGTTGGAACGGCGGCAGCCCTTTGGGGAATTACTGCTGGTGTGTACTTAGCTCTCATGGGGCCTGAAGGCATGAAGGAATTGGGCGAGAACATATATATGCGCTGTCAATATCTTATGGAGAAAATAGCCGCTCTGCCAGGAGTAAAAATTCCTCTTCAGGCAACACCTCATTTTAAAGAGTTTATTGTTAATTTTGACGGTACGGGCAAAACAGTGAAAGAGATTAACAAAGCCCTCTTAGATAGACATATCTTCGGTGGACTTGATCTTTCAACTCTTTTCCCAGGGTACGGAGAGAGTGCTCTTTATAGCGTAACCGAGTGCGTTACACAGAAAGATATGGATACTCTCATCGCGGCTCTTGGCGAAATTCTTGCGTAGAAAGGAAGGAACGCTCATGGGTATGAATATGCAGACAAAATTGAGAGACTTCCATCAGGCTCGATGGGATGAGCCCATCATTTATGAACTCACCACACAAGGTGAGCGCGGTGTCCTTTTGCCTAAAGTAGAAGATGGAATACGTGAAACTGTTAAAGATACGAAAAAGCTTCCTTCTCATATGATTCGTTCAGATAGGGCGGATCTTCCAGAAATGTCACAAATGAGAGTTTTAAAGCACTATTTGCGACTTTCTCAAGAAAACTTGGGTGCTGATCTGAATATTGATATTGGACAAGGAACATGCACCATGAAATATAACCCCAAAATAAATGAAGTGCTGGCACGGAATCCAAAAGTGAGCGAACTTCATCCCTATCAGGATGAGTCAACGGTTCAGGGTGTGCTCGAAGTTATCTATAACATGGATCACGCTCTTCGTGCCATTTCGGGAATGGATGCCTTCTCCCTTCAAAGCGGAGGCGGATCTCAGGCTATTTACGTTATTGGTTCTATCATCAGAGCATGGCTTGAAGAGACGGGGCAGACTGAAACAAAAGATGAAATTATTACCACAATATATTCACATCCCTCAAACACTGCTGTAGCTAAATTGAAGGGGTTCAAAATAATTACAATTTATCCTGGGAAAGATGGTCGTCCAGATTTTGAAGCTCTTAAAAATGCTGTCTCTGAAAGAACAGCAGCACTTATGATTACAAACCCTGAAGATATAGGTATATACAACTCTCGAATTAAAGAGTTTACAGACTTGGTGCATAGTGTTGGCGGTCTTTGCAGCTACGATCAGGCAAATCTCAACGGCATAATGGGCATTACCCGGGCGCGAGAGGCCGGTTTCGATATGTGTTTCTTCAACCTGCATAAAACGTTCTCTGCACCTCATGGCTGTGGTGGCCCCGGTAGTGGCGCTGTTGGTGTAACAGAACGATTGAAACCCTTCTTGCCGGTTCCAATTGTGGAAAAAGATAGTGAAACACAACGTTTCTATCTTAAAGATGATCTTCCCTATTCAGTAGGTAAGATTAAGAACTTTTATGGAACAGTTCCTGCGATTCTGAAGGCCTATGCCTGGATTCGAGCCCTTGGTGCTGATGGAGTAAAAGAAGCAGCCAGAGTTGCTGTTTTGAATAATAACTACATGTTTAGAAAAATATTGTCTATTCGCGGAGCTTCTGCACCTTACGCCGAAGGGGAACATCGTATTGAACAGGTACGTTACAGTTGGCAGAAGCTGAAAGAGGAGACAGGCGTAACGACAAGCGACATTCAAAATAGAATGTTTGACTTTGGCGTTCATTATTGGACAAGCCACGAACCATGGCTCGTTCCGGAACCTTTCACCATCGAACCTACAGAATCATACTCTAAGCAAGAATTAGACGAGTTTATCGCCATTACTGAGCAGATTGTCAAAGAGGCATATGAAAATCCTGAATTGGTAAAGACGGCTCCACACAAGAGCACTATTCACCATGTTGATCACGCCTATCTTGACGATCCAGAGAAGTGGGCCATTACGTGGAGAAGTTATAAGAAAAAATATAATGGCTATTTCGAAAAGAAAGAGCTAAAGGAGTAGCAAATTATGAAAAAGTTGGGGCTCATCGTCAATCCAATTGCTGGTATGGGGGGTAAGGTTGGACTGAAGGGAACAGATGGCCCCGATATTATTGCACGGGCCAGGGAGATGGGGGCGACTCCTCATTCCCCTAGTCGTGCAGAGTGTGCGCTATCGCATCTTCTTGAAATAAAAGATGAAATACGTCTCATAACCTTTCCTGGGAATATGGGGGAAAAAGTTGCCATGCAGTGTGGTTTTTCTCCAGAGGTGCTTTTAAGAGAATCTATTTCCGAGCATGTAACAGCTCGTGAAGATACCCTTTTAGCAGCAAAAGAAGCGCTGAAGCAAAATGTAGACCTTTTACTCTTTGCGGGTGGAGATGGTACTGCGAGAGATATATATGAAAGTGTAGGAACTGAACTTACAGCACTTGGAATTCCCTCTGGTGTAAAAATTCATTCAGCTGTTTTTGGCTGTTCACCCCAGCAGGCAGGGGAGCTTGCTAAGTTGTATCTGAATAATAAAAGCACTCAAGAAAAGCTTGCTGAGGTTATGGATATTGATGAAACACTCTTTAGGAAGGGCATAGTTACAGCCAGACTCTTTGGGTATCTAAATATTCCCTTTGAGAAAAGACGAGTGCAAAGACTCAAAGCGGGAAGCGCCCTGTCAGAACAGGTTTCTCAACAGGCTATAGCAGCTTATATGGCTCGTAACGAGATGTACTCTGATACGCTTTATATAGTAGGGCCTGGAACAACCACAAGGGCGTTAATGATAGAACTTGGCCTCGACTTTACCCTTCTTGGAGTCGATGTTGTGTATAACGGAAAACTTATAGCGAAAGATGTTTCTGAAGAAACGCTTCTTAAGCTTTGCTCGCGGTATAAAAAAATAAAACTTATCGTTACACCTATCGGAGGGCAGGGGTTCCTTTTCGGAAGGGGAAATCAGCAGATCAGCCCTCGTGTTCTTCGCTTTTTCTCCCGCAACGATATTTTCATTCTCTCTACGCCGGCAAAACTACATGCATTGGAGGGGGCTCCATTGCTTATGGATACTGGCGATGCGACTATAGATCAGATTTTATCAGGCTATATACGTATCGTTACCGGGTTCAACGAATTCGTGATGTACGCCATAAGTGCAATGTAATAGATAAACGTAATGATGCTCAAGCGAAAGAAAAACCTCAAGGCGGCGTAACAGCCGCCTTTTTTTATTCCCTTTTTGTTTTTTGCGCCCTTTCAACACACTTATATAGGTGAAGGGGGGTGAAAAAGAATGGCAGCTTATCTTCCATTAGAAAGTCGCCTGCAGCTTCGAGTTAACATCGGTTCTAATGAAAGCGGAGATCCGATTCTTCGTTCCATCAACTTTTCAGGAGTTTCTTCTGATGTTGAAGCTGAAAAGGTAGCAACAATTTCAACAGTGCTCGAATCTCTTCTCGAATATCCAGTAGCAGAGACACGAAAAGTAGATACAGACGTTGTGGAGTAGAGAAGAAACGCAAAATACTATATGATGGGGGTGCATCCTTAAAAGATGCCGCTCCCGTTTTTTCCAGAAAGGAGTGATTTTAGTGAAAACCCTTCGTCTTAAATTTGGTACCGCAGATGGAAAAAACCGAACCCTCTCTCTTCGCTATGCACGTGAAGATGTTACAGATACAGAGGTAAAGGAAGCAATGCAATCCTTAATAGACAACAACATCTTTGTAAAAGGGTTAGCCGCTATTCTTGGGGCTGAGCTTGTAGAGACTACTGTAACCCCTATTATCGAGGGATAAAACGTGGCCTTATGCGGCCGGAATGCACTTCCGGCCGTTTTTTCGTGTTTTAAAAAAAGGGGGGAAATGTATGGAAGACTTATTGGCATCGTGTATTCAAAGCGGTTTTTCGGTGGCTGTAGCGGCATATTTGCTTGTGCGCATGGAAAAGAGGCTTGATGATCTGGCCGGTGCCATCAGAAGTTTGGAAAGTGCAATTACTCATTTGGGAGGAGGGAAACGTTATGAAAAACAAAGTCAATTTAATGCAGCTCACGCCCCATTTTAATCTTAGCGAGTTTCAATGCAAATGTTGTTGCCACGTAAAAATATGGGCACCTCTTCTTCATCATCTCGAAGCGTTGCGACTTTTTTGGAAGAACCCCTTAGTTATTACAAGTGGTTTTCGATGTTTGCGCCATAACAAAAAGGTAGGAGGTGTTGCGCATAGTCTTCACACTCAGGGGCGTGCAGTTGACGTTGTTGTAATGAAATCTCGACAGACATTTTTTTGCAAGTTGGCTAAAAAAGCAGGATTTACAAGCATCATAGCCTACGGAAAAAGAAACTTCGTTCATTTAGCCTTAAAGACAGAAAGGAGTTATCGTGAATGACTGATTCTAAATCTTTAACACTGAAAAATATTATACGAAAGAACATTGATCTTATTGAAAAAACAGCTCGTCGTTATACTGGCCGTGGTGCAGACTTTGAAGATTTACAGCAAGAAGCTTGTCTGGCACTGATTCATTTAGTTCAAAAACGTCCCCTCGAATCATGTAACGACATAGGTGAATATTTACGAAAAAGACTTCCCGGTAGAGTACGAGATGCAGCTCGCCGGCATAGGTATGAAGAGCATAATTGTGCCCTTACTGAAGCTCACGAAGTTTCTATTCCTGCTCCGACGAAACACCTGCCTGTGGATCTCATCGATCTAATAGAGCGCAATTTTTCTAAACTTGATTGCTTTATTATCCGGCATCTTTTTTACGGATACACCCAAAAAGAAATATCGAAAAAGATTAATAGAACGCAGCAATGTGTTCACTATCGAATAAAGAAAATAAGAAAACGCCTTGACGAACTTCTTAGGCGTTATGAATTTTAGAGGGCTTGTTAAAGAGGGAGTTTAGCCACTCCCTCTTTTCTCGCAAATGGGCTATAATCGCATCTATTGTTTCAATAAGCACGTATAACGTATACAAGGTGATAGCATTGAATAAGCATTTCTTAGGCATTCTTTTAGCGTTGGCAACTGGCATTTCGTGGGGGATAGTAAGCCCCATCGGCAGAACTCTTGCTCTTCAGGGTGTCAATATGACAACCGTGATCTTATTGCGTACTTTTTTAGTCGTTATTGGGTGCGGACTTTTTATGGTGTTACGAACCCCGCAACATTTTCGAGTAACTTTACAGAATCAATGTACTCTTTTTATTTACGGGCTTCTATCTGTGGTTTGTACATACACAGGTTTTTTATATTCGTTGAAATACCTTACTGTTTCAGCAGCCCTTATTATTCACTACACCTTCCCCCTTGTAACCCTTATGGGAGGAATTATTATTACGAAAGAACGCCCTACACTGGCACAGGTTCTTTCTTCATTCTTGATTCTTCTTGGTGTCTGGGTTGGAATGTTTTCGGGCAAGGATGCAACACAGGCGCTGCCTTTGGCAGGTATTTTATGGGGCCTCGTTGCTGTGGCTGGCATGGCCGGACAATCTCTTCTCGGTCGTGAAATCGCACGAGAAAACATAATATCACGAGAGAGCCTCATCTTTTATTCCCATGTTTGGGGTGGTCTCTGTATGATTGCCATTAAGCATTTTTCGCATGGATGGGCAGATGTGCCCCTATTGACACTTAAGTCGTGGGGAGCCATAGCTTTACTCTCTTGTGTAGGTAGTCTTGTTGCCTACGCAGCATATTACACTGCTCTGCGCTATATATCGGCAACAGCAGCAAGCCTCGTCTGCACAGTTGAAATAGTTACAGGCATTACTCTTGCTGCTTTTATGAGTAAAGAACTGCCAACGGCATATGAATTAGCGGGAAGCACTATAATCGTTCTTGCCATTGTATTGGCAGCATTGCCACCCGATCTCTTTCAACGCCGCTTCAAACGAACCCCCAGACAAAATAACGTGTAATAGTAAAGATCAAGAGCGCTTTTTACAAGCGCTCTTTTATTTGACTTCACTCTTTATGAGTAATAAAATAACTCGAAATAGAGAAAGGAAAAAGATATCTTTATGATAGATTCTTTAATTACATCGAAAACACGAGTTAAATTGCTTTTAAAGTTCTTTCTCAATCCAGAGAATAGATCGTACTTGCGAGAACTTGCCGATGAGTTTGGCGAGTCGACGAATTCTGTGCGGGTTGAGCTCAATCGCCTTACAGATGCGGGGCTTTTAGAGAGCCACGACGAAGGGCGGACAAAGCTGTATAAGGCCAATACCAAACATCCGCTTTTCTCCGAAATACGAGCCATCGTTACAAAAACTCTCGGAATCGACCAGCTTGTAGATCAAGTTATAAAACGCCTCGGAAATGTAGAACTTGCCTTCATAACGGGAGACTACGCAAATGGCATTGACTCTGGCCTTATCGACCTTGTTTTGGTTGGTGAAATTGACAGAGCTTACCTGCAAAGTCTAATAGATAAGCTTGAAAAAATGATTGAGCGGAAGATACGAGTGCTAGTGCTGAAAAGGGATGAGTTGCAAGCGTTACGAGACAGGTTTGAAGGGCACGTGCTTGTGATTTGGGAAGAGACTACCTCTAAACATTAAGAATAAAGGCGGAGGGTGAAATGCTTTTTAATTCTTATAGCTTTATATTTTTATTTATCCCCATCGTATGGCTAGGCTTCAGATTTTTTTCATATAGGGGACTTTTAAGGGGTGCTTTGATATGGCTAACGGTATCCTCTTTTTGCTTTTATGCTTATTGGAACCCGCCATTTATTTTCTTGTTATTGTTTTCTATAGGGTTTAATTTTTACATTGCGAAATTGCTTAATAAAGGGAATCTACATAGAAAATGGTTCTTGCTTTTGGGAGTTATTGTTAATTTAGCTTTTATTGCTTATTTCAAATATGGCAATTTTATTATGAGTAATATTTATGCCTTATCGTATTCACATTGGGTTAGCAAAGATGTTTTCCTTCCATTAGGAATTTCTTTTTTCACATTTCAACAAATTGCTTTCTTAGTTGAGGTTTATCAAGGGGAGATAGTGGCTTCTTCATTGTTGGATTATTCCTTGTTTGTTTCTTTTTTCCCTCAGTTGATTGCGGGACCAATTGTTCGTTACCCGGAAATTGTACCCTTTTTCTCTAAGAAAAAATTTTTCACAATGAATTATAAAAATGTAGCTTTGGGATTATTCCTTTTTTCTGTGGGACTAGCGAAAAAGGTGATTATCGCTGATTCTTTGTCTCCTTGGGTATCTCCTATCTTTGATAGGGCAGAACCGTTACAATTTTGGAGTGCTTGGAGCGGTGCCCTTGCTTACACTTTCCAGATATACTTTGATTTTAGTGGCTATTCCGATATGGCACTAGGTTTGGGAAAACTTTTTAATATCAATTTACCCATTAATTTTAACTCTCCTTATAAGGCCCTTTCTATTACAGATTTTTGGAGACGGTGGCATATTACGCTATCAAGATTTTTAAAAGATTACCTTTACATCCCTTTGGGGGGAAATAGAAAAGGGAAGTTAGCTCAATATAGAAATCTTTTAATAACAATGACATTAGGTGGATTATGGCATGGAGCTTCATGGACTTTTGTTTTCTGGGGGCTATATCATGGCTTATTGCTTTTAGGACATAAGGTGATATCTAATTTGTTCAAAATTAATCGTCATTATAATAAATACACTGTGATCTTAAAATGGGGTGTAACTTTTTTTTGCGTTACAATCGGATGGGTGTTATTTAGGGCACATTCGCTTACTCAAAGCATAGAAATTATAAAAGCGATGTTAGGATTAAAAGGAATTTCTTCTTTCGGGGTATCTTTATTTCGAGAAATGCACTTCCCAGAATTGCTGACTTGTCTTCTCATTTGTTTATTTGTGCCTCAGTCGTGGGAGATTGTTCCCTTTTATAAAAATGTAAACAATGTCAAAGCATATGCTTTTCTCAGAAGCAAAATAGTTATTGCCGCGATTGTTTTTGTTCTGGCTGTTGTTCTTATAAGTACAAAACCAACAGAATTCCTTTATTTTCAATTTTGAGGTTTTATGATGAAAAATAGACAATTAGTTTTGCTTTGGCTTTTTATTGTAGGAGTTGGGATTTCTATCTTTTGGGGAACTCTTATCGTTGTCGATCCTTTAGGTATTTGGCATTTTCCTATAATAAAAGGATTCAATAACTATAAAGTATCACAACCTGCTTATTTAGACTTCTTTAAACCATATGAATATCGTATGGTAAAACCAGATGTGGTTTTTTTGGGGTCTTCTCGGGTTTATGTAGGGTTATGTCCTGATGACTATCCTGATGAGAGTGTAAAAGTCTATAACATGGGTATGAGTTCTTTATCCATACGAGATGCGTACCAATATCTAAAGTTTATGATTAGAGTTCATAAGCCTAAAAAAGTCTATTTAGGATTAGACTTTTTTCAATTTAATAAAGAAAATTTTATTAGGAATAGAAATGGTTTTTCTCAACAACGACTAGATAAAATTTCTGGAAATTGGTTTTCATATATGGCATATAAATTGCAAGAAACAGCGAGACTTAGAGGAATGGTAAAAGATACTTTTCTAAATAGCCAAAAGGAACCAAATCAAGTACTTTTTTATAAAGGTTGGGATATTAGAAGGGGGAAATTTTTACAAAGTGACCATAAAATTTATGAACGTATTATGAATGACTTCTTGGAAAAATATCAGAGTTTTATTTTACATGAAGAGTCTTTTAGCTGCCTTGAGAAAATAATTGAAACGACAAAGTCTGAAGGAGTAGAGCTTGTTGTGTTTTTTAATCCTATATCTTCAGATCTTTTATCAACAATTTGGATTTCAGCACAATATGACAAATTTGAAGCCGTGAAAATGAGAGTTGCACAGTTTTTAGATTATTGTGATTTTGCTTTTATCAACGATAAAACAACAAACTTAAATTTGTTTTACGATTGTTCGCACTATAGAGCTCAACTGGGTTCATTTATTTTTTATGCTTTAAATTGTCCAGAGCAAAAATCAAAAAATTATACCTTAGAGAAACTACGCTATTATCTTTTATCTAAAAACTATGGGGGCCAAACATTGGATAAAAAAACAAGGGTAAAAGATTTAAAGTTATTTAAGAATAATTTTCGTAGGGATGCTCCATTAAAGACTTTTTAAATTGGATATATAAAATTATTGCTTTATATATTTTGGGAGAATTAAATGGTATTTTTTAAAAAAATAAAAATTAAATTTTTAAAGGAGTCTTTTATAAAAAAAATTACGATTGTTGCTGGCGGAACGGCTTTAGGTCATGTAATTGGAGTTTTAGTTTCTCCTATTCTGACTCGTTTGTTTTCGCCAGAAGAATTCGGAATTTTTTCGGTTTTTACTTCTTTCGGAGGAATGTTGGTTTCTTTTGCATGTTTAGCTTATGAAAGGGCCATACCCATTCCTGAGGAAGAAGAGGATTCATTGGCGTTAGGTTTTGTAAGTATTTTCCTGTCTCTGCTAATAGGGGGGCTTTTGCTTATCGTTCTTATTGTATTGAAGTCAATAAAATTAGATATTAAAGTGATTAATCAGCTTGGATTTTATGCCTATTTATTGCCTTTTTTTGTTATATCGTTAGGAATATATCAAGTCTTTACCTGTTTAGCAATTCGATTTGACCGTTTTAAAGATTTGGCAAGAACTCGTGTGTGGCAGAAAACGCTAGGAGCTACTACACAAATAGTTGGCGGGATTGCAGGTATGGGAACCTTTGCGCTTATTTTAGGTGGGATGATTGGTCAAGGAGGAGGTTCTTGGTATTTAAAGAAAAAGATTATAGGGAAGGGATTTTATCGAGTTAAAGAAATTTCACATAAAAAAATGCTTTTTGTTTTAAAACGTTATAAAAATTTTCCTCTTTTATCTGCTCCAGCCGCTTTAATGAACGTTGCAGCTAACAATTTAGTTCCTATTTTCCTTTTGGCTTTTTATGGTGGCGAAGTTGCAGGCTTTTTTGCATTAGGACAGAGAGTAATTCAGACCCCTCTTTCTTTTATAAGTCAAGCAGTGAGCCAAGTATATGTAAGGGAAGTAACAAAACTTAAATATACTAATCCTCAGGCACTTTTACCACTTTTATATGTTACAACTAAGCGATTAGCGATGGTTGGCTTTTTCCCTTGTGCGATATTAGTCTTTGGGGGAGTGAAACTTTTTACTTTAATTTTTGGGTCTCAATGGTACGAAGCAGGGGTTTACGTTCAAATTTTAGCAATTCTAGAGTATGTAAGATTTATTGTCTCGCCATTGAGTCAGTTGAATGCGTTGGAGAAGCAGATGACAGTGTTTGTATGGAATTTACTAAGGATAATAGGCGTCCTTTTATCTTTCAGTGCTTCTTCTTTTTTTGATGTTACTCCGATAAGAAGTCTTAGCTTTTATGTTACCGTTATGGTTTTCCTGTTTATTTTGAACTATTTACTATTTCGTAAAGCAATAATAAATTTAATTAATGATTCTGATTTTTGATTATTTTTTATTTCCCCTTGTTGGGAACGTGTAGAGACGAAAAAATAAAAAGGAGTAGGTATGATTCATAAGGGAGGCTTTTTCCATGGATGAGGTGAAAAAAGAACGGATTATTGAAGATTTACGATCCTTGGGGTTATCACGAGGAGATTTAATTAATGTAAAAATGTCTTTAAAATCAATAGGGTACGTTCCTGGTGGTGCGAAAACCGTGCTTGAAGCTATATTAGACGTAATAGGGCCGGAAGGAACAATTGTTACGGATTCTTTTGTCCGCGTATATCGATTGCCTATTATTACGAGGAAAAAAAGGAAGATAACAGGTGAAAAAACTCCCTCTTATGCTGGCGCATTGGCTAATGCAATACTAGAACATCCGAATGTGATTAGAAGTACACATCCTATACAAAAATTTGCTGCAATAGGTAAATTGGCGAAAGAGCTTATGTTAAGTCATACTCCCGAGTCATATGCCTACGATGTATTGCGTAAAATGGCTAATATGGGAGGGAAAAATCTTAAAATAGGAACCGATGAACAAGTTGTAGGTGTAGGAACTACTCATGTTGCAATAGGGAGTTTAGGTTATAGACAAAAACGCCCTTCTCTTGGAGTTTTTTATAAAAATAAATTTGGTGAGCATGAGTTATTTAAACTAAATTGGTCGGGTATATGTGTTAAAGGTTTAATTAAGTTTATACCCCATTATCGTGAGGCAGGAGCCATATTATCAGAGGGGTATGTAGGGGAAGCAGAAGCGAAAATAACAGATATGAAGAAAACGCTAGAAGTAGAATTGGATCTCCTTAAAAAAAATCCGTCGTTCTTTTTTTGTAATGACCCTTGTTGCGATGGGTGTCGACTTTCGTGGACTTTTTCTGAAAAAAAATATCTAAAATTTTTGTTGGATTGTTTGCACGCAAAAAAGTATAAAAAAATAATCAGGGTTTTTTTGTTAGAACCGATTTTTGCAATAATAAATAAGATATAGTTTTAATGATTATTGTTTATTAATGCTGATTGGAGGGAATGTCGTGGAAGCAAGTAATTTAGGGAATTTTTATGAAGACTTTTTAGAAGGAGATGTCATATACCATGCCCTTTCTAAGACAATATTTGAAAGCGATAATAACTTATTTTGTTTGCTCACGATGAACCATCATCCTGTTCATTTAAATATGCATTATGCTTGTGATCAGCAACATGGCCGTATCTTAGTAGTGGGCACATTAGTCTTTTCACTGGTTGTGGGAATGACGGTTCCTGATATTAGTGGAAAAGCTATTGCTAACTTGGGTTATGAAAAAATTGAGCATCTTGCTCCGGTTTTTATTGGCGATACCATTTATGCCAAAACGCGAGTGTTATTAAAGAGGTTATCTAAATCGAAGTTAGATCGTGGAATAGTAGATGTAGAAACTATTGGCTATAATCAAAAAAATATCGATGTTTTAAGATTTAGAAGAAAAGTTTTAGTGAAGAGAAAGAGCGGTGAAATATCATGAAGGGGCTAGAGAAGCAAAAATACATACTTCGAAGCTTAATGTTTGTTCCTGCTCATAATGAAAAGTTCTTAAATAGCGCTATGAAGGCTGATGCTGATGTATTGTTGCTTGATGTTGAAGATTCCGTTCTTCCATATGAAAATAAGCAAATAGCACGAGATAATATCGTCCGTTATGTAAGTCAAAAAAAATTTAAGCAAGTTATTTTCCCTAGGATTAATGACAGAGAAAGCGGACAATTACTTAAAGATCTTATGCAGTTAACGATTCCAGGGATAAGTGGCTTTATGTACCCTAAATCGTATACAGGCCAAGATATTTACTTTATTGATAAGCTTTTAGAAACTCTAGAATATGAAAAAAGACTTCCGTTGGGAACTTTTAAACTTATTCCTCTTATTGAAACTTCAGCTGCGGTCTTGAATGCGCAAGATATTTGTAAGGCCTCAAAAAGAGTTATTGCTATTGCTTTTGGTTGTGAAGATTTTGTAACAGACTTAAAAGGGATACATGATAAAGGTGGACAGAGTCTTTCTGTTCCGAGAGCGTTGATATCATTAGCTGCTCGAGCTAATAATGTAGCACCTATAGATACTGTCCATATTAAGGTGCATGATCTTCAAGACCTAGAGAGGAATTTAGTTATAGCTAAAAATTTGGGGTTTGAAGGGATGTTAGTGTTGCATCCTAAAGAATTACCGTTAGTGAATAAGTATTTTTCCCCTTCAGAGGAGGACGTTTCAGATGCAGAAGAAATGCTGCAATTGGCAAAGGAGGCAGAGAGAGAAGGGAAAGGGGTTGCCGTGAAAAATAATAAATTTATAGGGCCACCTATGGTGGCACAAGCGCAAAACATAGTTGAAAAAAATGAGCTTATAATGGGAAAATTAAGATAGATATTTAATGAATTGAATATGAAATATAAAAAGAGGGACGTTTTTTTGCTTAAAATTATTGTGCCAACTGGTTTTAAAGAAGAAACAAAGTACATTCTTAAAGTTATTTTTGAAGATTTTTTAGGTGTTCCATATTGCCTTTTTTTTTCAGATAAAAGTTATTTTGTTATATCTATGAATAATAGTCAATGTAAGATAAGTGTTGAGGGAATGTTCCAAGCGGTGAATCCATGGAGTAATGAAGAAAAAATTAAGCCAGTGCCACTTTACATGGCAAAAACTCCTATTTTGAGTGGTAGAGATGATTTGAGTTCTATAGAAATACCTTTATGCGGCATAGATACAGGAAAACCCTTTTTAGAGATTAACAAAGAACAAATTTGTTTAAATTTTGATCTTTTTGGGAGTGCGTTCTATTTCCTTTCTCGCATGGAAGAGTACGTAAGCGCAGAGCGAGATTGTCACGGGCGGTTTCCTGCTACAGCATCACATGGGTATAAAAATAATTATTTGCATAGGCCAGTTGTAAATGAATATATTGAAATTCTATGGTGGTGTATGAAAAAACTCTGGCCTAGATTAGAGCGCAAACAGAGGTCATTTGCTATGAAGTTGACCCATGATGTTGATTCCCCCTTTGAGAACTTATTTAAGCCTTTATGGGCATGTATAAGGTCTTTTGGCGCTGATATTATAAAGAGACATGATTTGACACGTGCTATTGATAGGACATTACGTTGGATTGACGTTAAAAGAGGACACTTAGAACGTGATCCTTTTTATACTTTCAAGTTGATTATGGATATAGGGGAATCTGTTGGGAGTAAAGATGCTTTTTACTTTATTCCTCTTAATAGGGTTCACTTTGATGGGGATTATTACATTGAGCGCCCAGAGATAAAAAACATTATGACACTTATTCACAACAGAGGGCATGAAATAGGCTTCCATGGTAGTTATGAGACATATCGCGATTCAGTGTTGACACTGAAAGAATATTCTGCTTTGCAAGAAGCATGTGTGTCTCTTGGTATAGAACAGCCGATATGGGGTGGACGTCAGCATTACCTGCGATGGGAGGCTCCTAAGACATGGCGTAATTACGCAGAGGCTGGGCTACGTTATGATACGACGCTTTCTTACGCAGATTATGCAGGTTTTAGATGTGGTACTTGTTATCCCTTTCAAGTATATGATTTAGAGAAAAGAAAGCCACTAAATTTATGGGAACATCCATTGACGATAATGGAATGTTCTTTGTTTGATAAACGATATATGAACTTGCCTTATCATGATGCCTTTGATTATGCGAAGAAACTGAAAGATGCTTGTAAAAAGTATAGGGGGGAGTTTGTTGTACTTTGGCATAATAATCACTTTGTGCTCCCTGAAGAAATTGAATTTTATAAGAATCTCATCATTGGGTAACTTTGTGTTTCTTTTCCATTGGGAATTAAAATTTTGCTAACCATTCCTAAGAGTAGTCGTATATAGGAGAATCTGTCGCTACAGTTTGCACTGATTCCTATAAAGCAGAACCTACCTTCCACTTAGACAGAAAAAATATGCTGATATAGGGACTTCTTTTCGCTTTATGGTGTTGGGATGAATACTTTCTGATAACATGCAATAATTTTTAAGATAAAAAGACGCGACAGTTTCCTGGAAGCTGAAGGCAACGCGGGTCGTCGATATAAACCATTTTTTGAGCGAATGGAAAACAGGACAGGAAATCTTCATAAGAAAGTGAGTTAAGTTATCCTCAAAATATCGAAGCAAAGATATCTGTCCTTCGAAACATTTATAAAATTAATCAAGCCAAGAGAAGAAAAGCTTCCTTTTCCCGTCTGGAGGAACGTGGATTAAAGGATGTTGGTCTTTTCGTCTCCAATAGCTAACTGGGACTTGTTGAACGACGAGTAGCTTCGACAAAAATGGAGTACTCGAAAGTACATGGACACAGCGTGACTTTATGTTTATACGACAAGATCATGAAAAGAAAAATCCTTTCTTCTGATAAGTTGTAAAAGCTTTCTTCTAGAAAACAAATGCTCGGGAAATATTGACGCTACCTAGCCTAATCTATGCTTATATATTAAGTTTAGCCGTTTAATATTCTTTGAAATAAGTTTATTTCTTTTAACATAGTGTTCTCGCTAAAATATTTTAAATTTTTCCCTTTCATTTGCCATTTTTTTATATCAGAATATATTGAATCTAAATTTATATTTTTAATTTCATTATCTATAAAAAACACATTTTTGAATCCACAGAAAATTTCTTCGCAAACATCAATATTTGATGTAATTAATGGCATCCCGAACGTTGCTATTTCACAAGCCATGACACCTTGAGAATCAGTCCTTGTTGGCATTAATGCACATCGTGATATGTTGAGGTATCTTATAACTTCGGAATGATCTAAATTTTTATTTATCCAAAGAAGATTTTCAGGTTTTTTATTGTATTTATAAAAATTTCCTTTTCCAATTACGCAAAACGTATATTTAGGATTACATAAGGCAATATTTGTGACAAGATCTATACAATATTTAGCTCCATCTAGATTGTTTCTAATAGTGATAAAATCATATTTTTTATCTGCATTAATATCATAAATGCTTGATTCAAAATTTTTCCCAATGGCGTTAGGAATAATTTGTGTTCTAGGTTCAATTATGAGGGCGTCTAGTTTTATGTATTTCAAAAACATATGGAACATCCAATTACTTACAAAAACAAAATAAGATTTACTTATCGTTTTTGTAAAATATTTTTTCCATACTTTAAATTTTATTTCGTCATATAAGTTTCTAATCATTTGGGAAATTATCGGAGATGATTTTATATAATCATATGGTTTAGGGTATACTTCCGATATCTGTAAGACTTCATGACCATGAAAAAAAAAGACAGTAGCAGGAAAGTTTTTCCCATATTTATTTAAGAAGAAAAAATGATTTCGCAAGTTAGGTGCATGAGAAACAAGGATATCAAAAAGTTTAGGATTTTTCTTATATTCTTGTAAGCTAATGACATTAATATTGTCTATTTTGTAACTTCTATGAGTTTTAAAATTTAATACAGTAACCTTAATATTATTTTTTGCATAATATTGATTTCTAGTATGAATGTACATTAAAGAGGGATCTTCATTATTTTTAGGATAATCTGTTGCCAAAACTAACAATTCCATAATTGCACCTCTACTTTTTATTAAATCATACTATCCATTTTGCTAAAGAATAAAAACATAGACTCGTAATACTGTTTCTTTATTCTAAATTTTTATCGAGTGAGAATTATTGAGGGTTGCTATGGCTAAGCTAAGCATAATCCACATAGGAAGAACATAAATAACGGAACTCGTGCTTACAGAAGCAAAAGCAAATCCTATCATACTGGTGCATAGGGAGCCACTAAAATACATAATAGTACTATTCAGTATAGAGGGAATCTTTTTGCTTTTGTGATACAGGTGATAGAGTTTTATTGCTATCCAAATGTACCATAAAATAAAACCGCCGCCGGCAAGAACGCCTCCTTCTACAAGTAATTCTACCCAGAAATTGTGCATACTAGCAGCCGAATGTTTCTCTTTTTCAAAAATTGCTTTAGAAGCCCCTCCTCCAACTCCTAATCCTTTGGTAAGCTTCAGTTGATATATTCCCCTTTTTATAAAATATTGGCGTTTTGAAATTGAATTCCCATTGTAATTAGCAATGTCTTTTGTAAGGTAGGTTTTTAGTGCTGAAAAGGATGAAAGCACATCCGATATTTTCGAGACTGCTTTATCTGAGGTATATTAAGAATACAAGAGAGTAGAAATAATGATATAGGCAGATAGAAAAAAAGCATTTTTATTGCTCTTTTAGGAGAAAATGTAAGCCCCCATACAAATAACGTTAATAAATAAGCTAAAAAACATCCTCTTGATCCAGCTGCTATTATTAAAAGGAGAATAGTAAGAGCCCCTAAAAACTTAATTCTTTTCTTAGATGAGAAAAGAAAAAAAGGAAGGACCATGATCATTACAGCAGAAAGATTATTAGGATTCCAATGAAATCCTGTAGGCGTAGATTTTACATATAACATTGTGTTTTCAGATATAAAGTTTGCTGAAGATCTTCCAAAAAAGGACAACCACTTGGAAAAAGGTGAAATAGGAAGTCTAAATTGTGTAAAGACTTCTAGTAGTGAGAATAAAATGTCAGCGCTTACGACGTAAATAAGAGACTTAAAAATACGCAGTTGCATATTTAGACTATTCATCCAATACATTGTTGAGCAAAGGATAATTCCTCCGCAAAAAAGATAAAATAAGTATATGAGAGAGTAGCTTTTGTTGAGACTCCATAAGATTGATAAAAAAGACCAGCCGCAAAAAAAATAAAAGAAAGTATATCCTTTTTGTTTAGTAACAATACGAGGCGAAAAGAAAACATAATAAAGAAGAAGGAACATTGTGGGAAATGCTACAAAATGGAAGAAATAAAATTTCCCATAACTGATTCCGACCCCTATAAAAGCTGCAACATAAAGCCAAGATAATAATCTTGCAATGCTAATCATTTTTTGACCGTAAATTTATTTTAAGCAAGAGAGAATTTCCTTTCCTACTTTGTTTAAATTTTCTTCTCTTGAATATATTTTATTTTTGATCGTACTTTTAGAATCCGTCAAATATCCTTGAAAAAATTTTGTGAAATTATTTTCTTCATCAAAATAGTTTAATATAGGCTTTTCACATAAAATATAATCAAAAATTTTTGTGCCGTAATCATATCTAGGATCCCTAATTATTGTTATGCAAATATCACTATCAATAATTTCTGAAAATAATTTTTCTCTTGATATTCGGGGTAAAATCTTTAGAGATAAATTATCTATTTTCTCCTCCTCAATATAAGAATATATCCAATTGTTAGCAGCGGCATCAGCTCCAAATATCTGTATTAAACAATTATTGCAAGGGTAAGATTCTTTTAGCTTTTTTATTATGGATACAATTTTTCCTTTCCCATATTCAGAGAATTTCCCAGCACATACAAATTTAATTAAGGCATTTTTGCTGCGTTTTTTGTCTTTTTTACGTTTAAGTTCGGTAACTTTTTCGATATCTTTTTCATTAACACCATTCATTGCTAGAAGGATGTTTCTTTGGGTAAGCTGTTGCAAATAATTTTGCAACCCGTGTGTGCAAGTTATTGTTCGTTTTGCCTTTCTTATCCCCATAAATTCTACAAATTTTGCTATTCGGGCTTTAATGGGTTGGGGGGCTACTGTCTCACCATATCCTATTGCTATAGCTAAAGACCATCCGTCCCTTATATCTATTATTACGTTAATACATGGCAGAAAACAAAGCAACCAATTTATAGAAAAGGGAGGCATGGTGACAAAAACATTTCTAAAGTGACATTTGTAGATATAAAAATAAAGAGAGATTAGTTCTTTAATATTTCGAGGAGAATTATATGTTTGAACACTAATGTCATTTTTTAAAAAAAAGTTTAAATAAGCATTACACCTTTCACTAACAGGCGTTCCTTTAGAACTGATCGGTCTTATCAATAATAATTTTTTCATGTTTAATCTCCATTAATATTTATATAAAAAATATATTTACATTGTTTTCTTATACGCTGCTTCAATTATCTCCACAGTTTTTCGTGCCTCTCGCCCTGTAACTATAGGATACGCTTTGCCATCTAGAACATCCATAACGTGACCATAGTAATCAAAGTGTCCAGAACCATAGACACTCTTTGGATTAGTGTTAACTTCATTGATAGCTTCGTCCATGGGATCGTTATCAGCAAACTGCCACGTTTCAATTTTATTCATGGCGACACCACCAATTCGTACCGTTCCATTTTCTCCGAGAATAGTGATGCTGCCCTCAAGGTTTTTGGGGTAGGTAAGGGTAGTGACATTTATAGAGCCAAGAGCACCACTTCTGAATTTGATATTCACAACTATAGTGTCTTCTGCTTCAATTCGTCGTGCGAGAGTAGAACTGAAGGCGCTCACCTTTTCTACAGAGCCGCCCATCCACTGAACCATATCCACATAATGAGCGGCCTGATTTGAAAGGCATCCGCCGTCAAAATCCCAAGTTCCTCTCCATTTGGCTTGGTTATAGTAGTCTTGTGGGCGGGTCCAGAATACATTAGATGTAATCATATAAATCTGACCAAAGCGATTGGCTTCAAGAGCTTTACGCAAAAGTTGAATGGTTTTGTTAAAACGGTTTTGTTTCACTACAAGATAATAGACGTGTGCTTTATCACATGCTTCTATAGCTGCATCTACTGATTTTAAAGATGTGCCTGCCGGTTTTTCGCTAAGAACATGTTTCCCCGCATGTGCAGCCATTGTAACATGGTTTGGATGAAGGCCAGAAGGAGTGCAAATAGAAACAACATCAAACTTTCCGTCGTTAAGCATTGATGCATAATCGTAATATGGAACGCACCCTGTTTGAGAAGCCACAGTATTGGCTTTTTCTCGAACAAGATCGCAACAGGCAACAAGTTCTGCTTTGCCTTCCTCTTTTAATTTTGCTAAAGCTTCTATATGATTTTTGCTGATTCGGCCGCAGCCAAGCAGTGCAAATTTATACATAATGGATAACTCCTTTATTTATTCATATATTCTTCAATTGCGAGGCAAACATAATTTATATCGTCATATGACATCTCTGGATAAAGTGGTAAAGACAGTATTTGATCTGATATTTCTTTCGTTTGTTTTAATCTTTCCTTTGTTAGTTCAGAGGTTTGTTCCTCGTATGCCGGTTGAAGGTGAAGAGGCAAAGGATAATGAACGCCAGTCTCAATTCCTTTATCCTTTAAAAATGCCCTTAATTCATCTCTGGATTTATTAAGCAATCGTATTACATAAAGATGATAAACATGAGATACTCCTTCCTCTATATGAGGCGTTTTGATCCCTTGTATCGTTGCTAATTTTTTTGTATACGTAGCAGCAAGCATTTGTCTTTTCTCTGTCCAACTATTGAGATATTTGAGCTTGACATTGAGTATGGCAGCTTGAATTGAATCCAAACGGCTATTTATCCCTTCTTGATCATGGATATATTTTTCTTTTCGTCCGTGATTTGCTATAGATCGAACCTTTTCAGCTAACATTTTATTGTTCGTAACAATAGCACCACCGTCTCCGTAGGCTCCTAAATTTTTCCCAGGGTAAAAACTATATGATGCTATGTCGCTAAGACTAGGTATACTCATGTTGTTTATTTTAGCTCCGTGAGCTTGTGCAGTGTCGCTTAAGATAAACAAAGAGTGTTTCTTTGCTATTTTTTGTAAAGCAAATAAATTAACAGGGTTACCATAAAGGTGAACTGGAATAATGCACTTAGTTCTAGATGTAATATAACTTTCAAGATTATCGAGACGCATTAAATAAGTGTCTGGGTCGATATCGCACCAAACTATTTTACCTCCAGCGAGGGATATACTTTCGCTTGTTGCAATAAAAGTGTTAGGAACGGTAATAACTTCGTCACCTTTGTTAATTCCTATTGCTTTTAAACTAAGATATATGGCATCTGTTCCATTTCCTAAAGAAACGCAATATTTAGAGTCGAGGTAAGAAGCGAAGTTTTCTTCAAACTCTTTAACCCACTTTCCATTAATAAAATGGGCACTATTTAAAACTTCAGAAATAGCACCGTCAATTTCTTGCTTTATTGAAGTGTATTGAGCTTCTAAATCTACGAGCGGCAAATGCATTTTTATTTTACCTCCGGGCAATAAGGGTTAGAAATTAAGTTGTATCGGCATTTTATATCTTTTAACTCCATGATTTTTTTACATGGAGTTCCTGCATAAACTCCCGATTCTTCTATTGATTTTGTAACAAGCGATCCTGCTGCAATTAAACAATTAGATACTATAAAAATATCAGGAAGTGTTGTTACGTTTGCACCAATAATTGTATTTTCTCCTACAGTGATTCCTTTGATGCAGTCTTTTACTTTGGGGCACTTAGGATGTAAAGCATTTGTAACAACTACACATGGACCAATCCAGCAATTTTTCTTTAAAACTGAATATTCAGGAATGAATACGTCAGAGTGAATCCTTACTCCATCTTCGATGACAACATGATGTTCTATTACTGAATGAGTTCCTATACTTACATTATTTCCTATAATATTTGCTTCTCTGATGCTTACGCCAGCTCCAGTTTGGAAATTATTCCCGATAGTATTTCCTTCATAAATAATTGAGTAAGGTCGGATAACTGCATTTTCCCCGATAACAGTTATATTGTGGGAAAATTCACCGTTGCAAGGATATCCAACCAAACTGAATAATCCAATTTTCGCATTTTCTCCTATTTTTGTTTCTGGATATATGACATATGATTTTTCCATATTAATAAATATCCTTTCATTTTATTGCTTCTCTTCCAATACTATAATAAATAAAGCCCAAATCTTTCATTTTAGAAGGAGAATAGATATTCCGCCCGTCAAAAACCAAAGGTGATTTTAAACGTTTCCTAACCTCCTCAAAATCTGGTTTTCTGAATAAAGGCCATTCTGTTGCAATTATAAGAGCTTCGCTGTTTTCTAATGCGTCATAATTATTGCTAAAATATGTTACGGAGTCTTGTATTTGAGTATTTTTAAAGTAATTTTGGGTGTTTTTAATAGCAATGGGATCATAGGCATTAACTTTTGCTCCCTTTTTGACAAGTTCCTGAATTATTGCAAGAGAGGGTGCTTCTCGAATGTCATCTGTATGTGGTTTAAAACTTAATCCCCATAAAGTAAAAGTTTTATTTGTTAAATTGTTTCTAAAGTGAGAAGTTAAAAAATCAACGATTCGGATTTTTTGTCTATTGTTTACTTTTTCGACTGATCCTAATATTTTTAGATCAATATTATGCTGAGATGCGGTGTGTATTAATGCCTTTACATCTTTGGGAAAACATGAACCACCGTATCCTATCCCTGCGTAAAGGAATGCACTTCCTATTCGACTATCTGCTCCCATACCTTTCCTCACATCGTTTATATCAGCACCTATTTGTTCACAAAAAGTTGCAATTTCATTCATAAAACTAATTCTTGTAGCAAGCATAGCATTAGATGCGTACTTGGTAAGTTCTGCGGAACTTACATTCATGATGAGGAAACGGTCTTCTCTTTGTACAAATGGCGCAAAGAGCTCTTTTATTCGTTCATATTTTATTAAATGACCATTTTGTTCGAGACCAACTATTACTCTATCCGGTTTCATAAAATCATTAACAGCAGATCCCTCTTTTAAAAATTCGGGGCAAAAGGCGATGTCAAAAGGGACATTGGCTTGACGTTCAAGTATTTGTTTTTTAATAATATTTTTTATTTTAATAGTAGTGCCGACAGGGACAGTCGATTTAACTATAATTATTTTATATTCATTAATATAAATTCCTATATTATTTGCAACATCATAGATATACTCTAAATATGCAGAGCCATCTCCATTTGAAGGTGTCCCTACAGCAATAAAGATAATTTCTCCCGAATATATTCCTTTTTTTGTGTCAGTTGTAAAAGAAAGTCTTTTTTCGGAAACATTTCGTTCAACTATTTCTTTTAAGCCTGGTTCATATATAGGAATCTCTCCATAATTAAGCATGTTTATTCTTTTTTCATCTATATCTACGCAACAAACGTTGTTTCCTACTTCGGCGAAACATGCTCCCGTTACTAATCCAACATATCCAGTTCCTATAATGGTGATATTCAAAATATATTCTCCTTATCTATTGAGAAGTTTTATAAACAAATTAAGAAGTATATTTAAGCTGAGTATATAATTTTTCTGTTAAAAATTGCCAATTATAGTGTTTTTGGGCGTATTGTTGACCTTTTTCCCCCATTGCTATTTTCTCCTCAACACTTAATTGTTCAAATTTTAATAAGACTTGAGGTAGATCTCGTACTGATGAAGCAATTAAACCAGCCCCAGATTCAATCACAGGGTTTTGAGCACATTCACCAACGGCGATGATTGGTTTACCAGCAGCATGATAATCCGCTAGCTTATTTAAACTAATTCCATATTTATATAAAACAGATGGACGTAGATAAAATAAAAAAGCATCTGCGGATTGGAGTACTAGTGAGACTTTTTCCTTTGATACGGGGGCATGTATGAAACATGCAAGGCCTTTTTCTTTAATATAACGAAGTAGTGATTTTTGGGAAGTTCCTTCTCCCCAAAAGTGGAATTCAAAATTGCGAAGTTCTTTCTTATGTGCAGAGATTACCTGTAGTATGTCAATCAAACCATTAGCTTGTCCCAATGCTCCAGTATATACAACTCGGAAAGGGGTGCCCTTCTTTTTTTTAGCGAGAAGACCTTGATTAGCTTCATCTTCTGTCTCCATAGAGAGATTTGTCCCATTTGTAATCCATAAAAACTTACTTTCAGGAAGATTCCACCGCTCAATATAATATTTTTTCATAAGGGGGGCAGTTGTAATTATTAGATTTGATTTAAACGCAAAAAGTTTATCGAGATAATCAAGATATAAGATAAAAGGGTGATGTCGAGAAACTTTTCCAATTTCAATTATAGATAAAGGCCATAAATCTCTTATTTCATAAAGAAAAGGAACTTGAAATTTTTTGCTAAGTTTATATGCAGCTAACGTTCCAAATGGATGGGCTGTAGATCCCCATATAATATTAGGTTTATCCGTTGATTGAGATAAATATTTAAAGACATCGTGATAAAAAGACACCATACTTAATACACGACCAACGGAAGCATTACCAGCATATTTTCTTACATGAAAAGTTAAAAAGTTAACGCCATTATGATTATAAAAATAGGGCTTTTGACTTTTTTCTATTTTGTTATTTAGCGAGTTTGGAATAACGTTGCCAGTATGATCATGATTGCCGTTAATAATAGTTGTAGATACATTGTATTGATTTAATTTTAAAGCAATATCATAATGTCTCGTTATGCCAGATACAGATGGAGTTCTAGCATATTGGTTAACTATCCAGAGTTTCAATTTACCGTGCTCCTCTCATTCCAAGCATGGTTTCTATCGTGCGAAGCACAATTTGTAAGTCTAGAAGCAAGCTTTGATTTTTTAAATAATAAAGGTCATATTCTAGTTTCTTTTTTGTTTCCTCAATAGATGCTGAGTATGAATAATTAACTTGAGCCCAACCAGTAATGCCAGGGCGTATTCGATGTCTGTAATTATAAAAAGGAATTACTTTAATAAATTCCTTGACGAATTCTGGTTGTTCAGGACGTGGACCAATAAGTGCCATTTTCCCAATTAGCACATCCCATAGTTGAGGTAATTCATCAAGACGAGTTTTGCGCAAAATTTGGCCAAGAGTAGTAATACGTTCTTGGTCTTGATCTGCAAAGGTCGCGCGATTACTTTTTTTAGCAGTCATCGTTCTGAATTTATGAATGGTGAAAGGCTCTCCATAAAGACCGATTCTTTGTTGCGTAAAGATGATGGGGAATCCCATTGTTAGAACAATAAAAATAGCTATTATAACCATTATAGGCAATGCTACCAATAAACCTATTCCTGCTACAAAGAGATCAAGAGCTCTGGAATAAGCCTTGGGGGTTGCTATATTGAAAGAAATTTCATAATATTGACAAAATTTATTAGACATTGTCAAAGGGATACGGCCGAGACAAGATTCAGTTACCGATGGAAGGTAACGCACAAAAATATTATTGCGAGTATCCCGAAGTTGTCTGAATAACTTCATAAGCTCTGGATTATCTACTTTATCACGGTCAGCAACAATAATAGTACTAAGATGAGGAGTTTTTTCTATGAAAGATTGAATTGATGACGGGGTAGGATTTATATAGCCTATGACATGTATTTTATTAGATACAGCTTCTGATATTTCTTTAAATAAATCTGCCCAATGTTCTTCTTTCCCTATAACGAGAGTATGTTCTACAGGTGTGGTATTGCTTACGAACCATTCAATCAGTACGTGGAAAAATGCAATAATAATAAGGGAGGATATTATAACTCCAAGCATAGCAATGCGTGGCAACCGGGTGGGGAAAAATAAAATAAGTGGAATTGAAATTACATAACCTATAATAGCTCCAGCACAGGTAGAGAGTATAATTTTTTCGAGAGAGCGATGCATTCCAAATTCATACGATTTAGAAGCATAAAGCGCAAGTAAAACACAAAGCATAACCCATCCATATTGGAAAAAAAGAATAGCAGTTCCCTTTTTTATCCAAACGAAAACTAAAGATAGACAGCATAAGATGATTGCATCACCTAAAAAAGCTGCGTATCGAATTCTTCGAAGATGTTGCATAAGTGGTGTCACTGGGCCACCTTCTTTTTTTTAGCAAACCACTGTATTGTACGTTCAAGTCCTTCTCGCATGTTTACTATTGGTGAGTAGCCAAGCTCACGTTTAGCGAATGCGAGGGAAGCATAAGAATGACGAATATCACCTGGCCGGGAAGGTAGATAATTTGGTTCTGTTGTTGCGGAAAGACGTACTTTCTCAGAAATTATGTCGCCAATAATGGCAGAAAGCTCATTAAGAGAGAGGTGATACCCTCCTGCGACATTGAAAGATAATCCAAACGCATTCTTGTTTTTTGTTGCGGCAGCGAGTAGGTTAGCTTGAACAACGTTATCAATATAGCAGAAGTCGCGAGTATTTTCTCCATCTCCATATATGAGAGCGGGTTTTTTTGTTAGGTATGCATTTATCCATGCAGGAATTACCGCGGCGTAAGCGCCGTGAGGATCTTGTCTCGGTCCGAAAACATTAAAGTAGCGTAGCCCTATTGTGTGAACGTTATAAAGAGCCGTATAAAGGGCTGCGTATTCTTCGCATTGAAGCTTGGTGAGCCCATATGGGGAAAGTGGTGCAGGGGGCATCGTTTCGATTTTAGGAAGACCTGATGCGTCGCCATATATGGCACTCGACGAAGCATATACTACTCGTGCATTGTTTTTTCGAGCGGCTTCTAATATGTTGAGAAAACCTGTTACATTTACGTCATGAGTCATAAGAGGATTCTCAATAGAGGTCGGTACAGAAGCAAGCGCTGCTTGATGCAATATCACGTCGATACCTTCAGAGAGGCGAAAGCAGAACTCGCGATCTCTAATGTCTCCAGAAAAGAATGTAAAGTTTTCTCTTTGTTGATGAGACAACAAAGATTCTATTTCTTTTATATTTTCTTGTTTCCCCGTGGAGAAATTATCTATGCCTATCACTCGTTGTTGGCATAGAAGTAAGGTTTGTGCTAAATGAGAACCTATAAAACCGCCAACGCCGGTAATAAGCCATGAGCGGCATTCTTTTTTTATCAAGTCAAGGCAATTTTTATACACATTCATAAGAATACTGTCCCCTTTAGTACATAAAATTAGCTTTGTTTCCGTTCAATAGGGTTTATGCTAATGCATGTTCGAAAAAAGTAGAGGATGTTATTTGTACTACATCTATTACTTTTCGACATCATTCATTTCTGATCACTTTGGGTTCGTGTGAAAAAAATGATTTCGTATCTCTGCAAGCTTAAGAGCACGTTCTGGGTCTTTGCTTGCATTACACATAAACTCTCTAATGAACGCTGCAAATATACTCAAGAAAAGTCCCAATATAGTGGCAAGAACTACCATTAACGTTCGCTTAGGTTTTATAAGTGACGATGAGATATTTTTTCCAAGAGCTGATATAGAGATTGGTCGTTTCAGTTCAGAAAGAGCCGCTTTTCGTTGTTGAAGCATTCGATATTGATCTTCAAGAAGTGTTATTTCTCGCAGATGACGTAAATATTCAAGGCCTCCATCTGGCAGTGCATAAAGTGAAGAGGCTTTTTGGGATGCTTCAAATGACGAAGAGGGGTAAAGTAGTTGTGCGTTTTGTTGCGTAGAGGCTACTTGTTTAATATAGCGGGCTAAAGCTTCTTCCTTTTCTGAAAGCTGTTTTTGAACCTCGTTTATCTCGAAAATTAGTGCATTTTCAAGCTGAGCAAACTCACTATTTTTATCTTCGATAAGTGTTTCTAATTCAGATTGGGCTACGTTTATAGCTTCTCGCACAGCCATAGCAGAAAGAGTAGGAGTGCTTGCTGTGGTGCTAAGAGTGATAATTTGGGTTTTGTTATCCACGGTTGCTTGAAGGGTAATTGATGAGATAGCTTCTGATTGTGGCAGGTTGGCTTTTGTCTTACTGACAACGTCGTTTGTTGAAAATAGTTTCGTAATAAGCTCTGGGGTAAACGTTGAGACACTACGCACATAATCAGTGTTCTTGTCTATAAAGACAGATTGATCTGATCTGGATAAAAAAACAGTAGTTGATGATCTATACACGGGAGTCATTACAAAACTTGCAATAAGAGCTCCACAGGCAAAAAGAAAAGTAATGCCTATAATAAGCCATTTATTTTTTACTAGTACAAGCAGAAGATCAAGAATATCAATTTCGTCTTCATCAGCATAAGGCTGAGGGTTCTGAGAATAGTGAAACTGTTCTTCCATAACTAGAGAGGCCCCTTTCTTGTTTATCAATCATCACGGGTATTATACCTATTCTATCAATATATTACATAAAAATTAGGAAGAAGAAAGAGTTCCTCGTGCCTGCCTGCGATGGGTCTCTAGAATATAAGCTCATAGGGTTTTGAAAATGAATGCATTATACAGCGCCCTCCATATTTAATGTTTAAAAGAAAGATGATATACAATAGTTACAAAATTCAAACCTTTTGGGGAGGGGGAAGGGTTTTGACCATTCGAAAGAAGTTGCTTGGTGTTAGTGTATGTGTCCTTATTCTCTTTTCCATGGCGCTGTTTGTTGTGAACCAAAGATCTGAACGTTTTTTTGTCCGTTACTTAGAGGCATCTGGTATGGAAACAATTGCGGCAGATGCTCGGATTGTAGGGGCTTTTTTCGAGAAATACGAAAACTTCATGGATGCGGCGGCCTCTACGGCGGAACAATCCTATCGTCTTGATTCAATTTTGAAACCTGCTTTAGAAAAAATGACGACGAAAATGGCGAAGGATGGGGTAATGGCTGTCTATTTGGGAACGGAAGACGACGGCCGTTTTGTTGTGGGAAGCGACTGGGTTCCTCCTGAAGGGTGGGATCCCCGCGAAAGACCGTGGTATAAAGAAGCTGTAGAGCAGAATAAAGCGATTTTTACACGCCCATATATTGATTCTATTACAGGTGGTGTTGTAACAACTGCTGCTATTCCCGTTTATGAAGACTCTAAATTGATTGGTGTTGTCGGTTGCGATATTGATATTACTACCTTAAGTGATTTCGTGGCTAGTTTGAGAATTGGCGGAGAGGGATCAGGCTTCCTTTTGACTCCAGATGGATTGGTAATGGCAAGTTCTCATGAAGAGGATGTTATGAAGGCCAACATGGCAACTCACCATCAGTTTTCTGAGTCTCTTCGAGGTATTGCAAACCGCATGATTAAAGGGGAATCCGGCATGGATAAATTTATGCAAGATGGTGTGGAACAATATGCTTTCTTTGCTCCCACCCGACACGGTTTTTCTCTTGGCGTTACTTTTCCCACATCGGCAATAAAAACCCAAGTTGGTGCTATTACTCGCCAGTTGCTCTATATTGCCGGTGGTATCTTTTTGCTTCTTTTAATTGTCTTAAGGTGGATTTCTGTTGGAATCAACCGTTCTGTAGATATGCTTACATCTGATGTTAAAGAATTAGGCCAGAAAAATTTGGCTGTTCGCTGCTTTGCGAAGGGTAACGATGAAATGAGTGTTATAGCTACGGAGTTAAATAAAATGATAGATTCATTGAGAGATGCTATGGGTATAGGGCGTCGTCAGGCTCGGCAGACTTTAGACAGTTCACAGGCCCTTAGTGCTCTTTCTGAAGAGACATCGGCTTCCATGGAAGAAGTAAAAGCTTCGGTAGACGAGGCAGAGCTAGCTATTAATTCTATTCTCCAAGCGGCCACTTCCGTTTCAAATGTAGTTCATTCTTCTGAAGAAACCGCTCAAGATGTGGCTAAAGAAACTCAGCAGATAGCGTCGCTGACTGAGCAGGCGCAGTCTCTTACAGAAGAGGTTCGAGAGTTAAGCTCCTCTATTGTGTTGAATATAGATAACGCTGTGCATCAGGCAACTGTTAACGGCGAAGCCTCTCGCCAATTGTTGGGATCTATTGATAAGGTAAAGATCTTCGTAGAGACTATTACGAAAATTGCAGACCAGACGAACCTTTTGGCGTTAAATGCGGCTATTGAAGCGGCACGAGCAGGAGAAGCGGGGCGAGGTTTTGCTGTCGTTGCCGAGGAGGTTAGAAAATTGGCAGAAGAGTCGGCCGAGGCAGCTCAGCAGGTTCGCTCTATTACTGATGTGATAGTGACCGATACGGGTAAGACTAATGAAGCGGCAGAAGCGGTGATAGGCATTCTTCAAGAGGCATCTCAGCGGATAAAAGATACACAGATAAAGGTGGGGGAAACGAGTGATATGTTGCCCCAGATTAATGAGGCGGTGCAGAATATAGTAGAGCTGTCTTATGGGCAGGCAACAGAGGCTCAAACTTTAAGCAAAAACACCGACGAGTCTACACGACGTATTGAGGAATTGTTAGAGACAATACGTCAGATCAGCCAGGCCTTTGAAGATACGGCTCGTGCGGGAGAACAGCTAGCCATAGAGGCTCAAAGAATGTCGTCTCAGGCCGAGGAAACTCAGAATATTATGGAAGAGTTTACGTTAGAAGAAGGCACGGCTCTTATGGCGCAAGCGTAGTTCAAGAGTAGTTAAAGAAGGCTGCAAAAGACGAGAAAAAAGGCAGGAGACCTCAAAAGTAAGACGCGAGGTCCCCTGCCCTAATAATTGACGAGTTATAAATATCGGAGAAATATATTGATGTTTTTGCCCCACAAACATACAAATTGATTTAGGATTTAAAATCCTACTCTTCTTCGTCCTCTTCTCCAGGCTCCTTTACATGAAAAAACTTTACAAAGACATCTTTTACCATATCGTTCAAGTCCAGAATGTCGTAACCCCTTTTGTCATAAAATTTTTGCAATTCGGGTGAGCATTTGAACTTTATTTTTGAGATATGTATCTGAAATCTGACAATGTTGTTGATATCTTCCGCCGGCATTTTCAACTTCCTATACGCGTGGGAAATGTCCCGTAATATATCGGTATAACATTCCTTTAACGGAATATACGGCGGGAAATAAGATGTGTTGTTCAAAGTGGTGAACGAAGGGTCGTAATATTTATAGAGCGCCTCTTCTTCTTCCTCCTCGTCATATTGACGTAGTTGTCTTCTAATCTCAACGAGGGGTTCAATGCGTATCCATGTCTCAATTTCTCCCTGTCCAAAATCCCGGAAAGGATATTCACTTTGCGAACCGTGATATCCTTGGTTTACATACACGAAATCTTTTTTTGATGAAAGGGGATTTGTCCCATCCGATTGTGTCATAACCATCATCCCAATCGCAATAACAATAACGAAAACTATTAAGCCTAAAATAACATATTTTTTATTAACGTTTTCTTTTGCTGACATATATATACTTCCTTTCTGTTATGTTTATATAAAAACATACAACATAATTAGAAAATATCAATCTTTATAGAATGTTTTATGAAAAATAATAAAAAGAGTTCATTATGCTATCAACTATATGATGTCACAAGCTGTACCTCATGCTGCTTTGTGTTATGGTGCTGGGCGCATAAATATACAGCCATTCTTAGCGTTTAGCGTTCGTATTTCGGTTCTTATACATACTCTTTCTCCTCTTTTTTGCCAGTGTTTCGGCCCGTCTAAAAATTATTAAGACTCTATGATTGACAAGGGTGAAGACTTTATATAAGATTAAAATTGTACAAAACAATTAAATCACAAGTTTAAAATGGGTATATAAATGCCGCTTGCAACTTAGTCTATTTAATTTAATTATACTGGGAGGACTTATATTTATGAGAAAAGTTTTTTCAATCAAAAATATGGTTGTGCTCGGAATATGTGGACTTCTGTTTTTTGTTGCCCCAATGAAGGGGCATGCTTTTATCGAAAACATGATACGAAATACGATAGTTGATGGAATTGCCGAATCACAGCGGGAGCAAATACGAGATACCCCGTCCCAGGCATATATTGCTCTTTTGCAGTCTTTTAGCGTTACAACAGATATTGATATTGACGCTAAAATGGCGAGCAAGCTATGGAAAGCAACCCGTCAGCCGTATGTGGATACCCCTAATAATATGTATCTTGGGTACAAAAAAACCGCTCAGGCATGCAGGTTGAGTAAGGACGATTACCAGGTCCTTATTTTTAAAGATAGGGATGAGATTTTTGTCAATGAGGATTCCTTGCGTAATGCGTTTTCCAAGGGAGCAACAGCGTTGGCTTTTATAAGCGATGATACATACCAAAAACAAAATAGCATATCTTCCACATCGTCTACGCTTCGTGATATTGGCTATCGTACAAAAGACCATGGTATTTTTAGTGACATGGCATATATAAACAGTACGGGCAAATATGACCGTAACTGTGAAGTGGCTGTTGCGATTTTGGGAATGACTGAGGGTGGCGACCTCATTGTGGCGGATGTTGATGGTCAATTCCGCTTGTATCCAGTTGATATTTTGGACGATGCCGAGTTTGTCATGGGGTTTCGGTATCTCCCCTATCAGGTTGACCGAAGTCATCTGGTTATAGATGAAGATACTATCGGTAAAAATAACATAGAGGAAAAAACGGAAGTGCGAGATAGTAAAATCTCTCAGGAGAGTGAAGATTATATTGAAAAAATGAGGCAAGAGCTTAAAAACAAATAAACATTGACGTTTAGGTAAAGTGTCGTAAACACTGATAATTTAATTTTATAAATTATTATATTATTTTTTAGCGGAGGTGTTTTTATATGGCGGATATGTATTGTGAGAATTGCAAGAGAATTGTTGGAACAAAGAAAAACTTAACTGGCGGTCTTCTTTGTTTGTTAATTGGAGTGATCTTAATGCTTTTTCTCCCTGTTATGGGATGGATCATTGGCCCGATACTTATTATTATAGGGATAGTCCTTATAATATGTGGTGGAAAAAGATGCTCAATTTGTGGGGGTAAAAACTTAAGCAAAAAAATACCTACAGAAGCGGATAGTGTGTCGACAGGTAAGTGATTTTTTTAGAGTAGCTTTGGGTGAATTATTATAATGTGGAAGGGAAAAGCTTTTTTGTTCATTTTTTTTAAACATAGAACCTTCACAATAACTGAAAAGGAATGAGGTAGAGCTAATTCCTTTTCAGTTATTTATAAGGCCTCGTATAGTTTAGTAGAAACTTGGTCGTTCTTTATCTTTGAACTAAATCTAGCCTTAATAATTTCGTATATCGGTCATTTTTTCTACATCGAATAGACTGCTGGCAATAGAGAGATTGGTAGCGATTCCTTTCTCTATGAGGGGGGCAAAAAGGTTGGCTCCTCCATAGATGATCATATATCCTTTATTCCTGTCTTTTGAGCTTATTCTGTATGAAGGGGAAATAATGCCACCATGCGAAATAAGACCGGAGAATATTGACGGTGTAAGTTTTTTAAGAGCATTTTGCAACTCTTTATACAGAAATGAAGGAAAAATTTTAATGGCCGCAGTAGCGAGTCCATTCCCCGTTTCTACAAGTTTGCTCACAGAGGTATATTTGCCCCGAATAAGAATTTCACCAGGGCTTAAGGTCGTTCCAGTATGAGAAATGATCTCAGTAAAACCACATGCAGTGAAGTTTTCAAGGCGATAGAGCCCTGTTGCTGACGTTTCTACGTAAATTCCCATTTTTTGAAGAGCGATGTCATAGTTTCGAGATGAAACACATACAAGTGCTACATAATCTTTAGAGATATTGCAATTCCAAAGCTTTTCTGGCTCTTTAGCTATACCAATCAATGAAGAAACACATATATTAACTTCAACAGCCTGTTTTAACTCCTTCAGAGCTTTTTCAAGCTTGTCTTTTTCGAGAAGCAGGCAGTTGACCACAATCCTTCCTTTGTTTTTTAATAGATCGTAAGAGTAGTAAGAAGAGAGTTTTTCTGTTTCAAAAGAGGATGTGCCAATACGATCAAAGACGAAGAGCATTTTTGCTTCGTTAATACCTTTTTCTGTAAGATGGGCCCCCCTGTTTCCCTTCCTCGTAATAAGGTTTTCTGTTTCCATATTCGAGAGGTGATATCGTATCGTTCTTGAATCGAGGTGATAGCCACGTTCTTCAAGCTGTTTTCGTATATGTCCTGACGATTGTAATCCTTCAGAAAAATAAAGAATGCGAAGTATCTCTATTACTGTCGCTGCATATTTTTCGTCGGCAAACATAAAAAAGACTCCTTTTTTGCTTGGCGTATTTTCGGAGATTGTTGTCCGAATTGCTATCCTGAATATTAATGATCTATAAAGAAAAAAGCAAGTGTTTTAGTCTTTTAGGCTGCTTTTTGCTAGTTTTTTTGAGTGAAAATAGAAAAAAGTTTATGTTGACAAAATACATTGATTATATTAACCTATGACAAAACGGAAGTCAACTTCCGAAAAAAGAGGAGGGAATGTTGTGGAAAAATGTTCACTTCTCGTGTCTACCGGCAATTTGGGTGACAACATTATTGAAGAAGAATCTTTCTACGAAGGGGTAAAGCACCATATTGATTGTTTTGCTGCCGATGCGGGAACCGCCGACGCAGGTCCTACTTTTTTAGGTGCAAACAAACCTCATAACCCAATTGAATGGGAAAGACACGATCTCGAAGTTATGCTTGTCGAATCGAGAAAGAAAAAGGTTCCCATGATTGTAGGTTCATGTAGCACTACCGGAACAGATCGCACAGTAGATCTCTACGCAGATCTTATTCGTGATATTGCCAAAGAACATCATCTCGCACCCTTTAAAATGGCCCTCATCTATTCTCAAGTTGATAAAAATGAGCTCTTGAAACGAGCTGAAAATGGAGAAACAGAACCTCTCGAAGCAGATTTTCCTCTAACTAAAGAAGTAATAGATCAAACGACAAATGTTACAGCCAGTATGGGGGTGGAACAGATTGTTTATGCACTGGAACAAGGTGCCGATGTAATTATGGCTGGCCGTGCTTGTGACGATGCTGTATTAGCAGCCTACCCCGTATTTAGGGGATTTGATAGAGGAATCAGTCTTCATATGGGGAAAGCCGCCGAATGTGCCTCTCTTGTTTGTTGGCCTCAGATGGTTAAAGAGTCTATTATTGCCACCGTTCATCCAGATCACTTTACTATTGAACCGATGCACCCGAATCAGCGAGCTACGCCCCATAGCTTGGCCGCTCATTCTATGTACGAGCGAACCAATCCCTTTGTTCAGGGGCTGCCTGGTGGAATTCTCGATATGCACGAAAGCGTGTATGAGTCTGTTACAGATCGTATTGCCAAGGTTTCAGGAAGCAAATTTGTTACCTCTCCCGATAGAAGTTACAAAGTAAAGCTAGAAGGGGCTGGCGAAGCCGGACACAGAGTCTATCACTTTGTAGGAATCCGCGATCCCCGAGCCATTGAACATATTGACACGATTATAGAAGACACGAGAAAAAAAGTGTCTCATATTATCGGCCCTTCCAGAGATAAAGATTATGAGCTCTTCTTCCATGTTTATGGACGCAATGCCGTTATGAGAGAGTACGAACCTATTTTGAAAACACAATCTCACGAACTGGGAATTTTTATTGAAGTTATTTCGCATGATTTGGAATTAGCTACCACTGTTGCGAAATGTGCTAAATTCCGCTTTTTCTATATGAGCTATCCTGGTCAAATGAACTCTTCTGGCGGTTCTGTTGCCCTTCTCACTGATGAACCTCTCTACCCACAGAATAAGTGTTATCGCTGGACTATCGACCATTTATTGAGTCTTAAAGATCCCCTTGACAGCGGCATTTTTAAATATCATTTCGAGATGGTAGGGGAGTCGTAATGAAAGTTCCCCTCGATCTAAACAACACGTATCTTTCAAAATTGAGCCGGTTCTACGCAGATAGTAACGCATCGGCTATTCCTGAAGATGTGCTTCTGAAAGCCCGTCGTGTACTTATCGATTTTCTTGCCGAAGTTGCAGCGGGGTATAAAACAGGAGTTTTCCCCGCTATTTGTGCTACATATTTTTTGGCTCTCGGTGGAAAGCCGGAAGCAACCATTCTTTGCTACGGCAAGAAAGTTCCGGCTCTTCATGGAGCATTGGCTCTTGGTGCCTTAGGTCATTCAATCGAATTGGATGATGGGCATAGATGGGGAACAAGCCATCCTGCAGTGGCTATTATCCCGGCAGCGTTGACCGTTGCAGAAAGGGAAAAAGCCGATTTTACACGTCTTTTGAGAGCTATTGTCGTTGGGTATGATGTAATGCTTCGCGCTGCGCGAGCTATCAACCCATCTCACTTGAGAAGGGGCTTCCACTCGACGGGAACATGCGGAGCTCTCGGCGCCGCTGCTGCATGTGCATGCCTTCATAACCTTGATGCCGAATCCTTTGCTTACGCCGTATCTCTTGGGGGATTACAAAGCGCAGGTTTGCAAGAGATGCTTCACGATCATCCTGAAGTAAAACCTCTTCAGCCAGGAAAGGCAGCCCTTGCCGGCGTTTTAGCAGCAGATCTGGTGAGAGGTGGGGCAAAGGGGCCTCGATCTCTTTTTGAAGGAGAGCATGGATGGCTCAAAGCCATGTGTCATAACGAGTTTTCCGAAGATGCACTCATGGGAGATCTGGGAACTCGTTGGGAAATCATGAAGACCTATACCAAGTTATATCCTACCTGTCGGCATTGTCACGCAGCTATCGACCTGGCGAAGGAGGCAAAAAAAACATTAGGTTTGAGCCTTAACGATATTCAGTCGATTCATGTGAAGACATATGCTTTAGGCATTGTCGAAGTCGGCCAGATCTTTGTTCCAGAGACCTTTGAAGAGGCTATGTTCAGCCTTCCCTTTTCCGTAACTTTGGCCCTTGAACGAGGACACGTAACCTTACAGGATTACGACAATGAATCTTTACATAATGAGGTTCTTCGGCAGGCGTCACTCAAAATACGTGTTGAAGAAGATGAAGCTATGAATCGCCTTTATCCAGAAGAGCGAGGGGCCTGGATGAAGATAGATCTGCATGATGGGCGCTCTTTTGAAAAGTACATTCCCGTAGCGAAGGGAGAACCTGAAAATCCAGTATCTGACAGTGATCTTCTGGAAAAACTCAAGGGTATGGTGGATGTCTATTATCCAGAAGAATTCTTAAGCGGCTTATGGCAGATTTGTGTGGAAAGGCCCATAGACTCTGTCTCCTATGGGGAAATTGTTGATCATTTTGGGAGGTTCCACTCATGAAAACAAAAAATATATGTGACCTGGCCAGAACGGTTCGAAGTAAAAATGCAGGGAGCTTCATGATTACTCTTGAGATTATTTTTGACGACCGTTCAGTCTACGAGAAAGTGAAAAAAAGCGGTGTGGTAACTCAGGAGGCTATCGCCCGTGTCTACGATGTTTCTACAGATAAAGTGCTTGATTTTATGTTTTTTGATCCTGGAATGGGTATAAAGGCCAATCTCCGTCGTTCAATAGCCAGTGGCGGGCCATCTGAGACAGATGTATACGGGTGTCAGCAGTACGCGCCACTCTTTTCATTAGAGGTTCCATGGGATGAGTAACAAGCCTTATGCAAGGAAATTAGCCGAATTTGCTGCCGGCGCAACTTTTTCAGATCTTCCTAAAGAGGTTGTTCATCAAGCACGGCGATGCCTTCTCGATACTGTTGGTGTCATTATTGCCGGTTCGGCTATGGCTGATTCATCGAAGGCGATACAAAAATTTGTGAAGAAAATGGCTCCGCAAGGGAAAGCGTCTGTTATTGGAACATCTCAAAAGGTGGAAGGGGCTTACGCTGCTCTTGCCAATGGAGTGGCTGCCCACGCCTTAGAACTTGATGATGGTTCTAAATATGCAACATATCATCCTGGAGCGTCTATGATTCCCACTGCTTTGGCCTTGGCAGAAGAGCGAGAAGCTACATTAGGCGATGTGCTTCTTGCCCTTGCTTTAGGATATGAAGTTTCATTGCGTATTGGTACATCGGTGAATCCCTCTCACTATTTAAAGGGTTTTCATCCTACCGGGACAGTGGGAACTTTCGGCACGACTATTGTAAGTGCCAGTTTATCGGGATTAGATGCTGATGGCATTACGTCGGCTCTCGGTATTGCTGGAAGCCTGGCATCGGGTATTAATCAATACGAGATTGACGGCTCGTATGTGAAACATCTTCATCCGGGGAATGCCGCGAGAAACGGCATATTTGCAACCCGTCTTGCAGAAAATGGTTTCACGGGGCCAGGGGAAATTATTGAAGGGCGATTGGGTTTTGCTCACTGTTTTTCCAATACATTTGTTCCACAAATTCTTTATGAAGACCTTGGTGGAAGGTGGGAGTTCTTAAAAATATACTTTAAGCCCTACTGCTCGTGTCGATATGTTCACTACGCTGTTGAAGCTGTTGAAAATATCTTGAAAGAACATCCTTTTGCGGCCGACGATATCGATTTTGTACGGGTTCGAACCCATCAGAATGCAAAACAGGGGTCTGATATTCCCGATTACCAGACAGTTCTTCATGCTCGGCTCAGTTTGCAGTATGGAATGGGATCAATGATCGTTCGAGGAAAAGCCGGTCTTCAGGAATACACGGAAGAGAGTATTAAAGACGAGCGAGTCAGAGCTTTGGCATCGAAGATCGCAATTGAAGAAGATGCTGAAATACAGAAACATTATCCTGAAAAACGAACAACTATTGTGGAAATAACAGATAAGCGCGGAGAGACCTTTTCTTCAACTGTAGATTATGCCAAAGGAGACCCACTAAACCCCATGTCAGATGATGACATACGAGAAAAATTTAAAGATGTTACCCACACGCTTCTCGAAGATAAACAGCAAGAAGAAATAATGAATTGGATTATGAATGAAGAACCGACGAAGAAGACTCTTCGTAATCTTATGTCTATGCTCTCAGTGAATGAGGGATAAGGAGGAGAATCGAGATGGCAGATAGAATTAATGAAAGTATTTCTCAGTTCATTTTTGATCTCAAATACGAAGATATTCCCCCAGAAGTAACGTTCCACCTAAAAAATATTCTGCTTGATTCTTATGGATGTGGTCTGTTTGGTTCAACAACACCGTGGATGAAAATCTACAAAGATGTACTTTTGAAAATGACAGACAGACAAGAGGCCACAATTTGGGGAACGAATCAAAAAACATCCACTACGGCGGCTATGATGCTTAACGGTTCTGCCATCAATTCTTTTGAGCTTGATGATACTCATACAGATGGCATTATTCACGTTTCCACGGGAGTTTTGGGATGTATTACTGCTTTTGCAGAAAGTCTTGGAACTGTATCTGGAAAAGATTTTCTGACAGCCGCGGTATTAGCTTTTGAAATTGCTTGTCGTGTCGCGGCTCCTATCGGTACAGAGCTGGCACATCAGGGATTTAATAACACCGGTACGTGTTGCCCATTCGGATCGGCTGCCGGAGTAGCTAAAATGTTGGGGCTGACTAAAGAACAGGTAATTCACGCTATGGGCATTACGGGAAACTGGTCGAGCGGTCTTCAGGCTGTTCAATTTGCGTCTATGGCAAAACGTATTGTGCCGTCGAAGTCTTCTGAAGGGGCCATTGTTGGTTGTCTTTTGGCCAAGGAAGGATTTACCGGCATAGAAGATGTTTTCGAGAATAAATTTGGTGGTTTCTATAATTGTTTCACCGATGATGTCTATAACATAGAACGAACGGCTGGTGAGCTTGGAGATCGTTGGGAGTTGCTTGGCATAGGTTTGAAGTTCTATTCAACGTGTCGCAGCAAGCATTCTACCATCGACACCCTTCGCAGATTCAGACAGGAACATCCGGAAGTTAAACCTGAAGATATTAAGAAAATAAGAGTGGGAACAACTTCGATTACCCATAAATATTCAGTTGATGCTGACGCCATTACCAGCGTTGTAGCAGCTCAATTGAGCCATCCCTATGTATGTGCTGTAACCATGCTTGAAGGAAATGCCTTTGTAGACCAGTTTACTGAAGAGAAAATTCGTAATAAAGAAATTCTTGATTTTGCCAAAAAAGTTGAAGTATACACCGATGAAGAGATAGAAAAGCTTCCACGAGCTCTTCGTTACACAGTAAATGTGGAAGTGGAACTGAATAGCGGTCAAAAATATGCCATGAAAACAGAGTACCCAAAGGGACATCCGAAAAACCCGTTCACGAAAGATGAATTACTTTGGAAATTCAACTCTCTTGCGGGAAAAGTATTTACCGACGAAGAACGGCGCAAGAATATTGTTGAAGCCGTGCTTAACCTTGAAGAACTAGATAATATTCAGACACTCACAAGCCTTTTGAGAAAAGAGGCATAAGAATGGCTCGCGGGAAGACCATTGTCGAGAAAATAATATCATCTCATTGCGGGCAGGATGTATATGCTGGGGATTTTGCCGTTGTCAATGTGGATTTGGCTATGGCCCATGACAGCACTGCTCCTTTGGCTATTCAAGCTTTTCGACAGTATGAAGAGCCTCGTGTTTGGGATGCTTCCCGTTTGGTTTTTGTACTCGATCATGCTGTTCCCAGCCCTAATGAACAGGTGAGTCGCCTTCATTCGATGATTCGCGACTTTGCTCATGAGCAGAAAGCGCATCTTTTCGAAGCAGGAGAAGGAATTTGTCATCAGTTGCTTGCAGAACAGGGTCTTGTGAGACCTTCAGATATTGTGGTGGGGTGTGATTCTCACACCTGTACCTATGGAGCTTTGAATGCTCTTTCTTTTGGTATCGGTTCTACTGATATGAGTGGCGTGTTACTTACAGGTCAGCTTTGGCTGAAAGTTCCTGAAACACTGAAGCTCATTTATGAGGGAAAGATGCAAAAGGGAGTAAGTGCCAAGGATGTAATGCTCTTTACTATTGGCAAGTTGAGATCTGACGGGGCTGATTATCTGGCCCTTTCTTTTACAGGTGAAGCCATAGAAAACATGGAGATCTGCGATCGTTTAACCATGTGCAATATGGCTATCGAATGCGGGGCGAAGGCTGGCATGATGGAGTGTGATGATAAGACAAAAGCATATCTTTCTGGTCGGTCAAAAATGGAAATTTTACCTGTTTTTGACGACAAAGATGCCCTCTACCGTGATACTATAACAATTAATATTAGTGCTTTAGAACCACAGATAGCCCTTCCCCATGCTGTGGATAATGTTTGCCCCGTAAAGAAAGTTGAAGGAACAGAGATCCAGCAGATTTTTATTGGTACATGCACCAATGGCAGGCTTGAAGATTTGCGAGCTGCGGCTTCGATTTTGCGCGATAAACATATTAGTTCGAGCTGTCGGCTCATTGTTGGTCCTGCATCTCGTGAGGTTTTGCGAGAGGCCATACGTGAAGGAATTATAGAAGTTTTACTTCAGGCGGGAGCTACTATTATTCCACCTGGCTGCGGACCTTGTCCAGGAACACATTTAGGGGTTCCTGGGGATGGCGAAAAGGTTCTTTCTACAGCCAATCGGAATTTTAAGGGACGTATGGGTAACAATAAAGCCTCTATCTATCTTGCTTCACCAATGACATGCGCAGCATCTGCTTTGAGGGGATGTATAAGTGATCCCCGGGAATTTCTCGAAATGGGGGATGCGTAATGATTGAGGGACGTGCACACCTTTTTGGCGATAACATAAATACAGATTACATTATTGCCGGTAAATATACGAAAACCCTTGATTATTCCGTTTGGGTTAGTCATCTCTTTGAAGACATTTCTCCGGGGTTTAGTCAGAAGGTGAAGCCTGGCGATTGTGTTGTTGCCGGTCGCAATTTTGGATGCGGTTCCTCGCGAGAACAGGCTGCTGTAGCTTTGAAATATGCCCAAGTCGGGGCAGTTTTGGCAAAATCTTTTGCCAGAATATTTTTTAGAAATGCTATCAATCTCGGAATTCCAGCACTTATTTGTAATACTGATGAAATCCACGATGGAGATCAGTTGGAAATTGATTTAACCAACCAGAAAATTTATAACCTCACAACACATCAAATACTCACAATTGAGCCACTTCCTGATGTAATGATCCAGATTCTTTCCGAAGGTGGGTTAACTCCCTACTTGAAAAAATTCAAGACATTTAAAAAGCCCCAGGTAAAGGAGGGACGCGCATAACGAAAATAGTCGTAATGTAGAAATAACTGAAGATACTTCTGTAGAGAGAAAAGGGGGAAACACAATGCAGAAACATAGAAAGTGGTTATTTGTTACATGTCTGCTGGTGATCTTTTCTTTAGGAATTGCAGGAGCAGGTTATTCACAGGAGACCAGTTTGAATATGGGCAGCACCTCATCATCTTCTGGCGTATATGCATGGTGTGTGGCCGCTGCCAATGTTATCAATAAGGCAGATGCGGGGTTAAATGTTACTGTTGTTGAAAGCGGAGCTGGAATTGATAACCTTAAGAAAGTTCGTGACGGTGTTTTTGATTTTGCTCTTTGTATCGATTTGCCTTCTACACTTCAGCTTTATGAAGGCACAGGCACTTTTAAGGGAGAAAAACCCTACACAGATGTGCGCTGGCTCTTTTTAAGAAATGTTTTCGCCGATCGGCTTTACGTGCGTAAAGATGCCAATATCAAAACTTTCGCAGATCTTGCCGGTAAAAGATTTTGCCCAGGCATTCCTGGTTCAGCTTCAGCTTCGTATGTAATGCAATATAACGATATTTTGGGAACTGGCATCAAATTGATGCCCATGGCCTACGGAGATGCTGTAAATGCCCTTAAAGAAGGGCGTATTGTTGGGCTTCAGAAATCAAGCGGGCTTAACTCGATGGATGCCTCTCTTATAGAAGTGAATATATCTACCCCTCTCGCTGTTATTGGCTACTCCGAAGAAGATGTGAAAAAGATTCGTGAAGACATTCCAAGCATGAGTTTCATGACCACTAAAAAAGGAACAATTTCTCAACTTCCAGATATCGGACCGATCTGGGAAGAGTGCCCCATAGCTGGAGCAGTTGCCAGTACTCGTATGTCTGAAGAAGTGGCATATAACCTCATTAAGGCATATATGGAAGGAATCGAAGAGGTCGCAGCCGCTTACGCTCCCATAAAAGGATGGGATCCTGTTGCAGATTACTTTAAATTCGCATCAGAAGATGCTTTCATTCCAGCCCATCCAGGGTTGATTCGTTATGCGAAAGAAAAAGGGATAGAGGTTCCTGAATACTTTATTCCACCTGAGTATAAAAAATAGGTCGTATAAAGCGTGGAGGTGGAGATTCCTTCACCTCCTGCACCCTCGATATATAACATAAGAAGAGGGGGGAGAGAGGGTGAACGTACAGAATTTCTTTAAGAAGCATATAGGCAGCATTTTATTTTGGAGCGGCATTGTCTTTTCTTTAACACAACTTATCGTTCCTATCTATTTTCAACATTTACTTGATATTCAAGTTCGGGCTCTTCACGTAGCGTTAGGTGTTTCTATTGCATTGCTGAACTTTCCCTTTCGAAAAAAGGGTGACGATAGCGAGCGTTCCTACGTTTGGGATATCTTTCTTATCGTTGTTATTGTTGTTGCGTGCGTCAATATTGTTTTGAAAGCGCTTGATGTATATATGAACCCCGGAGGGGCTACTTCTCTTGATCTGCTTTTGGGAACAGCTCTTATGGTTATAGTTCTTGAAGCGGCTCGTCGCACTGTTGGTGCTGCTATACCCATACTTGTTGCCCTTCTGTTTAGCTATATCTATGTGGCTCCTTATTTAGGCGGTTTATGGAAGATTCGAGGCTTATCTTTTGAGTTTGTCATGAATTCTATATATTATTCTCCCCTTGGTTTGTTTGGTAGTGTAACAGGCATGTCTGCTACCTTTATTGCAATGTTTATTATCTTCGGTTCTCTTCTTTCTGCTACCGGAGGAGGAAAGACATTCATTGATTTAGCGCTGGCTCTTACTGGCCGTTTCGTTGGAGGCCCGGCGAAAGCAGCCGTTATTTCAAGTGCCCTCTTTGGCAGTATTTCAGGAAGTTCGGTTGCTAATGTTATGGTAACGGGCAGCTATACCATTCCCCTAATGAAACGACTCGGATATCGTCCAGAATTTGCCGGAGCCGTTGAAGCTATTGCCTCTACAGGAGGCGGAATTACACCTCCTATTATGAGTATTACGGCTTTTATGATGGCCGAGTTCTTAAATATTTCGTATTTGAATATTATCGGCTACGCCCTTTTACCCTGTTTGCTTTTTTATACAGGTGTTTTGAGTGGCGTACATTTCCAGACGAAACGGAGAGGATTGGCCTCGGTTCCAGAGGATGAAATTCCACGTTGGAAAGAAATTCTGACTTTTGAGCGAATGGCAGGATTGCTTATTCCGACGGCGCTCCTTCTATACCTCATCGCCACAGGACAACCTCTTTTGAAAGCGGGATTTTATGCCTGTATTTCATCTATTGTTGTTTTGATTATCAGCGATGCTTTAAAGAAAAAAATCAAAGAAACGCCCCAAAAAATACTGTCAGCTCTCAGTGAGGCAGGTTCTGACGTTGCCCGTATCGCTCCCATTCTTATTTCAGTGAGTATGCTTGTGAATCTTATTGGAATAACTGGAATCGCTCCTAAAATAAGTGGCCTGATTCTTGATTATGGAGGGTCTAATCTTTTTATAGCGTTGCTTGTCGCTACTATCGTGCCCTTTCTTCTAGGAACCTCCCTCCCTGTTGTGCCCACTTACGTTCTCTCTGTTTCCATTCTCGTTCCTCCTCTCTTGAAGATAGGCATTGATCAGGTTGCAGCGCACCTTTTCTTTATCTATTGGGCCATTCTTGGAGGCGTAACTCCGCCTACATGTACAGCAGCAGTTGCCGCATCAAGTATTTCTAAGGGGAATTGGGTAAAAACAGGTTTTAATGCCGTAAAACTCGGGGCTGTTGCCTTTATATTGCCATACTTCTTTGCTTTAAACCCCTCTCTTGTCGGAAGAGGAACGTCTCTCTCTATTTTGAGTCACGGTTTAACTGGGTTTATCGGGGCAATTTCCATAGCTTACGGGTTCTTTGGTTTTGGAAATAGCATTATGGCGAAGATCAGCCGAGTGCTCTTTTTTGTCAGTGGAATATTACTTCTTTTCCCTGACGTGAAGCTTTCTGTGATTGGAATAGTCGGTGTATGCGTTGCTTTCTTCTGGAATAGACTGATTCTTAAAAGAGAGCGCCTTAATTTTAATGGAGGGGTAAGAGTTGAAAAAAACAACGAAGCTTAAACATATGATTCTTGAGCGTCGTGCCCTTGTTTGCCCTGGAGCACACGATGCCCTTTCTGCAAAACTTATTGAAAGAGCGGGGTTTGAAGCTCTTCAGGTGAGTGGCTTTGGATTATCGGCAACATGGTTAGGGTTGCCAGATATGGCTTTTCTTTCCTTTGGAGAGATGTTGCAATTTACGAGGAATATAGTTAACGCTGTTGAGATTCCAGTTATGGCCGATGCAGACACAGGATTTGGAAGCAGTATTAATGCCATGCATGTAACAAAGGAACTTATCCGGATCGGTGCTGCCGGCATGAACATTGAAGATCAACTTTTCCCTAAACGATGTGGCCATTTAGAGGGAAAACAAATTATTCCCATGGAAGAGATGGTTATAAAGCTGAAAGCTTGCGTGAAAGCTCGGAATGAACTTGATTCTGACTTCGTGATCAATGCTCGTACAGATGCTATTGCAGTTACCGGTATAGATGATGCCATCAACAGAGCTAATGCTTATGCGGATGCAGGGGCAGATTTGATATTTGTCGAAGCGCCTCAATCGAAAGAAGATATTTTACGAATAATAAAAGAGGTAAAGGCTCCTATTAGTGTCAATTTGTTTGATGCAGTGAGTGGAGGTAAAACGCCGCTTATCCCAATCGAAACGTTGAAAGAGATGGGTGTGGGGCGTGTAAGTATTCCAGTAGGGCCGTTGTTTGGCGCCATGAAAGGAATGCAAGCATATCTTGAAGCGATAGCAGGAGGAAAGTTGGCTGAAGGTAGAGATGATTTAGTAGTTCCTTTCGGGGAGTTTAAAGATGTAGTTGGTTTTAACTTTTTCAGGCAGTTAGAGAAAGATATCTAGCCTATAAAAGTTGACGTAGAGAAACTAAGCTACTGGAAATGCTGATTAGTTCAGCTTCCCAGTAGCTTTTTTAGTGTGTTAAAAGTTTGCCTTGGATTTATACCCTTGACAAAAAGAAATCTTTGGGTGTACCCTTGTCTTGTACCACTGAATGGACATGCGTTTCTCTGAGCGGAACCAGGAGGTGAGAAAATGGCAGAAAATAGTTTGCAATTAGTTGATAGAGTAGTTTCAATAATGGGTTTTCTTTCTGAAAAACAAGAGGCTATTGGAGTTTCTGAAATAGCCCGTTCGGTGGAGTTATCGAAAGCGACAGTTCATAGAATTTTGAATACTCTATTAGGTTATAGTCTCGTTCTCAAGAACGAGCGTGGCCAATATCAAATAGGTCCTGGAGTTCTTCTTTGGGCTAATTCTTATAGAAAACGTTCTGGCTTATCAGCAGTAAGTGCTCCCTTCTTAAAAGAATTATTAGCTTTTACAGAAGAGACGATTCATCTTTTTATATTCGAAAATGGAGAAGGCTATTATCTCGAAAGAGTTGAAAGTCCTCAGCCTCTCATCACCCGTTCAGCAGTAGGGTCCAAATTACCACTTCACAGTTCATCCGCTGGGAAAGCTATCTTAGCTGCTCTTCCTTTAGATGTTTTTAACGAGTTTATGGAAAAAATAGAATTTACTCCCCGTACTCCCAACAGCATAACTGACAAAGAGGTCTTGCGCGATCAGATTGCTAAATGGAGAAAGCTTGGCTATAGCGAAGAAATAGAAGAAAACGAGCCGGGAATTCGTTGTGTAGGGGCTGCTATCTGTGATTCTAAGGGCTATCCCATAGGTGCTATAAGCGTATCTGCTCCAGCATTCCGTTTTGACGACGAAAAATCAGCGTTAGTTGGAAGAAAACTTCGTGAAGTAACTGCGGCAATATCGGCGAAGTTTGGGGCGTAAATAAAGGTAGTTTTTAATGGTCAGACCATTAACTTTTATTGGTCTATTAATCGTTACATTTTAAAACAGGAGGTGCGTTTTTTATGAAATTTCTGGAAACAAAAACACCGTGGATGACGGAAGATTGGTACACGAGTCCGTGGAACTTTTCCGAAGAGGCCAGAAAGGGGGTCGAGTTTTCTAAGAATCTTCAGTTTCATGACGTTTCCCTTCGGGATGGAGAGCAGCAGTCTGGTTTGATCTTCAATAAAGATCAGAAGATTGCGTTGGCAGAGAAGTTGGCTGAGCTTGGTATTCATCGTATTGAAGCTGGTATGCCTGCTGTTTCAGATCAGGATGAAGCTGCTATTCGTGAGATCGTAAAGAGAAATCTTGGCCCAACTATTTTTGCTTTTGCCCGTTGCATGAAAGTTGATGTTCAGAAGGCTTTGGATTGTGGCGTAAAGCATATCGTTATGGAGGTTCCCACAAGCGATCACTTAGTGAAATATGCTTACCGTTGGGATATGCAGAAGACAATTGATCTCTCTATTGATGCGACGTTATTCGCTCATGAAAACGGGATGTATGTTTCGTTCTTCACAATTGATGGAACCAGAACTGATATTAACGATTACCTCAACCTGATTCAGAAGATTGCTACAGAGGGTCATATGGATGAACTCACCGTAGTCGATACTATGGGTGGTTTGAATCCTCACGCAGTTCCTTATTTGATTCATAAGGTTAAGGAGCGTATTCCTGATAAACCAATCGGAATTCACTTCCACGATGATTATGGTTTGGGTGCTGCTAATACAATTGCTGGTTTGGCCGCTGGAGCGGATATAGCTCACACAACTATTTCCGGAATAGGCGAACGGGCTGGAAATGCTCCCTACGAAGATGTTGCTTTGGCTCTTCTCACTATGTATGGCGTAGATACAGGCTTGAATTACGATAAGATGTACCCCCTCTCTAAGTTCCTTCGTGATATGACAGGCCTTACAGTTCGCCAGAACCGTGGAATCGTCGGAGATCATGTGGCTGATATCGAGTCTGGAATCGTTGCAGGCTGGTATAAGAACGCAGCTGAAGAGGCTCCTTTGGAGTTGTCTCCCTATCTCTATGGTTTAACAGGACATCCTGATGCGAAAGTAACTATCGGCAAGATGAGCGGGATTCCGACAGTAGATATTTACCTTGAACAGTTGGGACTCTCTACTGATGATAAAGAGTTGAAGTTAGAGATAGTTAACGCTGTAAAAGCGAAGGCCTTCGAAAAGAGTGATCTTCTCGAGCTTCGAGAGTTTGAAGAAATAGCACGTAAGATTCTTAAGAAGTAGCACCATATTCAGTATTACTAAGGACGTGAAAGAAATGAAGACACCGAAGGTTCTAGAAGGGTTTCCTGCTTCTGGCATCAGGAAGATGGCACAACTCTCAACAAAGTATAAAGATGTGATCTTCCTAGCCTTTGGCGAACCCGATTTTGATACGCCAGCACATGTTAAGGAAGCAGCTAAAAAAGCTCTTGATGAAAATTTGACCCATTATTCAAGTAATATTGGCGCCATTGAATTTAGAGAGGCTGTTGTTGAGAAGTACAAAAGAGAGATGGGACTGGAAATTAAGCCGGAGAATGTCATTGGAACTATAGGCGGTATGGAATCACTTTTCCTTGCTTTCCTTTCAAACTTCAATCCTGGCGATGAAGTTCTTGTTACAGACCCATACTACTCAAACTACTTAACGCAGCTTCACGTAGTAGGCCTGAAGCCCGTGTTGGTCCCCCTTTACGAAAAGAACCAGTTCAGGCTCCAGGCTGAGGACGTCGAGAAGGCCGTCACACCTAAAACTCGCGCCCTTGTATTGAACTCCCCATGCAACCCAACAGGAGGAGTTATTGATTATGATACCATGAGCAAAATCGTAAAGGTAGTAAGAGAGCATGACCTTATGGTTATTTCTGACGAGGTCTACGAGAGCATTCTTTACGATGGAGCCATGCACGTGTCTCCTGCGCAATTCCCCGAGATACGCAACAATGTCATCATCGTTAACAGCCTTTCCAAAACATACGCTATGACAGGCTGGCGCATTGGGTATGCCGTTGCTTCTGAAGAGGTTATCAATAATATGTGCTGCCTTCAGCAGGCTGTGACAGACTGTATTCCTACCTTTATACAGCACGCAGCAGCGAAAGCTTTGACTGGCAGTCAGGAAGCCACTCTGGATATGTTGAAACAATATACTTGCAGAAGAGATATTGTTGTTGACGGACTCAATGAGATACCTGGAATTTCATGTTCTAAAACGGCTGGCGCTTTCTATGCTTTCCCGAATATAAGCGCATTAGGTAAAACATCAGAAGAATTTGCTATCGATCTTCTCGATAAAGAGCAGGTTGTTACTGTTCCCGGATCCTACTTCGGAAAAATGGGAGAGGGCTTTATCCGGATATCATTTGCAACATCTGAGGATAACCTCAAAGAAGCCGTTCGCCGTATTGGACGGTACGTTGAAAAGTATTGCACAGTTAATGCTTAACTCCTAAGGGGAGGCATATTGATGACACGGTCAGAGATTTCCTATGACGAAAGTGTTTTTAGAAAACAGATAAGCCCTCGTATAGCCCATATGCGTAAAGATGTGGTTTCCGCCAAGCCGATTCTGTGCAGCGAGCGCGCCTTGCTTGTTACAGAGGCATATAAGGAAACTGAAAATACTCCACGGGTTATGAGAAGAGCGCTGGTTTTCAAGAAAATAATGGATCATATGACGCAAAACATCTGGGATGGCGAATTGATAGTCGGTAGCCATGGTAGTAACGGGCGACGATCTGCGCCACTCTTCCCTGAGTATGCAACGGCATGGCTCGAAGAAGAGATAGACGAGATGCTTGAGACAAGAACTCAGGATACCTTTATAGTTCCTCAGAAAGTAAAAGACGATCTTAAGGGAATTTTCCCATATTGGCATGGAAAAACTCTTCATGAGCGTTATCGTGCCATGCTTCCCGAAGAGACGAAACGGGTGCGCGATGCCTATATGTTCACTCGTGATCTCTTTGAGCGTAACGGATATGGTCACGTAGCCTACGATATTCCCAAGCTTTTGAAGGTCGGGCTTAAAGGAATTAAAGAGGAGATTTGTCAGAAGCTGAGCGAACTTGATTTAACGACAGCAGAAGATCTTGATAAGAGACTTTTCTATGAAGCCCTTCTTGTATGTTGCGATGCCGTTATTGGCTATGCCAGACGGTATGCGGAAAAGGCAAGAAGTCTTGCTGCAGAAGAAAAAGATGCTGCTCGGAAGAGTGAGCTTGAAAAGATTGCCGATGTCTGTTCATGGGTTCCTGAGAATCCTGCCCGTGATATCTGGGATGCTATTCAGGCCGTTGCGTTTATGCAGCTGATCATTCAGACAGAGACTAGCGGAGATTCCGTTTCTCCGGGAAGATTAGATCAATATCTCTATCCCTACTATGTAAAAGATATAGCCGATGGTCGTTATACCATCGACGAAATACAAGAATTACTTGACTGCCTCTGGCTCAAATTCAACGAGATTATCAAAGTTCAGGATAGTGAGTCTATTCGTATTCATCCGGGGTTCCCGATGACTCCGAATTTGACTATCGGCGGGCAGACTCCTGAAGGAGAAAATGCCGTTAACGAGCTGAGCTATCTTATGTTGAACAGCCAGGAGCATATCCGTTTGACGAACCCTCAGTTTACAGTTCGTTTCAACGAGAAAACTCCTCAGGATTTTATTTTGAGGGTTGCTGAAATCGTACGACTTGGAACAGGTGTTCCTGCCATGTTCGGTGATGATGCCTGTATGGCTGCCATTCATAGAACACTTCCCGATATGCCTCTTGATAGAGTTCGAGACTTTAGAATTGTAGGTTGCGTTGAGCTTGCTCCTCGCGGCTTCCAGGGGCGTGTAAATGGTGGCTTCCTTAACGTTGCCCGAGTTGTTGATTTAGCTCTTAACAATGGCGTTGATAGACTTACTGGAGAACAGATTGGCCCTAAAACTGGCAATATCAACGACTTCAAGTCATTTGATAGTGTCATTGATGCAGTGAAAGCCCAGATGAACTATTTTGTGACTCAACAGGTTATCAACGCAGCAGTAGTCGATATGGTCCAAAGAGATCTAACTCCTCATTTGTTTCTTTCAGCTCTGATCGAGGGGTGTATTGAGAGCGGTAAGGATATGACATGGGGTGGATCTCTTTGGGGCGCCACACCTATTCTTCACGTGGGGATGGCAACGGCCTCCGATTCCCTGGCTGCTGTGAAGAAAGTGGTTTTTGACGATAAACAAATAACTATGGCGGAACTAAAGAGTGCTCAGGATAGTGACTTTGCTGGGGAAAACGGGATAAAAATTCAGAAGATGTTGCTTGATGCACCTAAGTATGGCAACGACGATGAAGATGCTGACGCCATGGTTCAGACAATGACCAACCTTACTTTCGATGAGATTGAAAGACATAAGGATATTGATGGTCGACCCTACACATCGATGATTTTGACCTTGGGGGCTACAGTTCCCCATGGTTGGAAGACAGGAGCTACGGCAGATGGTCGAAAAGCTACAATGCCCGTATCTGATTCCATGTCTCCATCGAATGGAGCAGATAAAGAAGGCCCCACGGCGGTTCTTAAATCTGCGAGCAAGATTGATCAGACACGACTTATGGAAGGCAACGTCCTGAATTTAAAGTTTAGCAGAACAGCTTTGGATGGGGATGAAGCCCTTCACAAGTTTGCAGACCTTGTGTGCGCATATCTTATTGATCTTAAAGGTCAGGAAGTTCAGGTTAACGTTGTAGATGGAGCTACGTTACGAGATGCGCAGAAGCATCCTGAAAACTATCAAGATCTGGTCATTCGCGTAGCAGGGTATAGTGCTCGTTTTGTCGAGTTGGATAAAGAACTTCAAGACGACATTATTCGAAGAACAGAACACCAGACGGTCTAATGGTGATGAGGGCTGTGGATAACTCAATTCGTACGCTTAACGGATGCATCTTCAATATACAAAGATATAGCCTTCACGATGGACCGGGAATTCGGACTATTGTTTTTCTGAAAGGATGCCCACTTCGGTGTCCCTGGTGTGCTAACCCAGAGTCTCAGAATGCTTCTCCTGAGATGATGGGGTCGGAAATGGTCGGAAAAGTGGTTACGGTTGATGACGTTATTCGTGTTGTTGAGAAAGACAGTGTTTTCTACAAAAGATCTGGAGGGGGAATGACCCTTTCTGGAGGGGAACCGCTCATGCAGCCGGAGTTTTCAACAGCGTTGATGACTGTCGCTAAAGAGCATGGTTTCAATACGGCCATAGAAACATCTGGTTTTCAAAAATGGAACCTTATGGCTCCTGTTATTGAAAAAACGGATGTTGTCTTTTTTGACATCAAAATGATGAATTCAAGCCGCCACGAAGAAGTTGTAGGGGCTCCCAACGAGCTTATTCTTGCGAATGCAGAGAAAATAGCCAAAAGTGGAAGACGAATAATTATTCGCCTTCCACTGATTCCAGGCTATAACGATGGTTGCAATTTGGATGAGACCGCAGCATTTGCTAAAGAAATAGGAGCCAGTGAACTTCATCTTCTTCCATATCATCGTTTGGGAGTATCCAAATATACCAAATTGGGGCGCACATATTCTTTAAACGATGTAGTGGCTCCTGAGAAAGAGCGAGTGGAAGCAGAAGCGAAAAGATTGAAAGAGCGCTTCTCTTTTGAGGTGTTAGTTTCGTAAAAGGAAAATACTGCAAGACAAAATGAAAATACAGACGGTTTTTCAGCAGAGTAGAGTGCTGATAATCGATTTCGGCCAGGAGGAATGACAAGTGAAAAATTTGAAAAATATGGTTTGGGGAATTTTATGTGTATTTGTCGTCTTCGCATTTCTTGCAACTACCGGAGTTGATGCAGCTTTGGCTGCCAAAAAATTGGAGATTCGCGTAGGGCATGGTGTTCCTGAATCAAATGCAATGCATCAGGGATGGGTTAAGTTTAAAGAGGTTATCGAAGCTGAATCGAACGGGAAAATGACCGTTAAAATTTATCCTAATCAGCAGCTTGGCGGTGACAGAGAGTTAATAGAAGCTGTTCAGATGGGCAATCTTACGATGACAGCTCCATCAAATTCTCCTCTTGCTGCTTTTGACAAAGAATTCTTTGTTCTCGACATTCCCTTTTTGTTCAAGGATAGAGCCGATGCCTATCAGATGCTTGATGGTAATCCCGGTCAGACTTTGCTTGCTACTCTTGATAACTTCAATCTTAAGGGACTTGGATATTTTGAGAATGGTTTCAGAAACTTGACCAATAGTAAAAATCCGGTAAAATCTCCCGCTGATTTGGACGGCCTTAAATTAAGAACAATGGAAAACCCCGTTCATCTTGCAGCATGGAAGGCTCTTGGTGCTAACCCCACCCCCATGGCATTTGGAGAACTTTTCACAGCATTGCAGCAAAAGACCGTTGATGGTCAGGAGAACCCATTCGAGCTTATCCATGCAGCGAAGTTCAATGAAATTCAGAAATATATCACCAAAACTCAGCATATCTACACAACATACGTCATGGTTATTAACAAGAATTTCTATAACAAGCTGTCTGACGAAAATAGAGCGATTGTCGATAAAGCCGCTAAAGCAGCTGTTGACTATGAACGTGAAATAGCCATGAAGAATGATGTGGATGCTGAACAGAAACTTGTTGAATTTGGTAATGAGATCGTTGAACTTAACGATGAGCAGAGAAACGAATTTAAAGAGAAACTCCTTCCAGTCGCAGATATGGTGAAAGAAAAGGCAAGTGCTGAAATAGTTGACCTTTTCGTTGGTTCGTCAAAATAAACCTTATTGCGGCTAAGCATTAGAAATATACCTTCCGCAGGGAATAGAAAGAGGGCTCTCTGCGGAAGGCTTTTAAATGAGAGGAGATTTTCCCTATGAAATTGTTTCGTTTTTTAGATGACTATTTCGAGGAAATACTTGTCATCATTCTTCTTGCCGGGATGAGCATCATCATAGGCATTCAAGTTTTCATGAGATACGTTTTGAAATCATCCCTTTCATGGTCTGAAGAGTTGGCCAGATATATGTTTATATGGATGATATATATAGGAATAAGTTACGGTGTTAAAAAAGACAAGCATGTCAAAATTGAGGCGGTTTTAACAGTTCTTTCTTCTTTTTGGCAAAAGGTTCTTCTTATTATCTCTGATCTACTTTTCTTGTTCTTTGCCGTCATTATCGTTATCAAGAGCTTTGAAGTAAGCAATACCATTCAGAATCTGGGACAGTTGTCTCCTGGAATGGAACTTCCCATGTGGATTGTTTATATGGCTGTTCCGGTGGGATTCTCTCTTGTATGTATCCGATTGATTCAGAGCCTTATTCGCAAGATACGCAACTTCTCTGAAAAGACGGATAGCGTGACGGCAGCAGAGTAAGCAAGAAGGTTTGATTGGAGGATTTACGATGGTATCTCTTATTCTTTTTGGTAGTTTTGTTATATTCCTCATACTAAATACACCCATAGGAATAGCCTTGGGGTTGGCAGCTATGTCAACAATTGTCTATAGCGGAGACGTGAGCGTAAGCTATTTGGCTCAAAGCTTAACAACCTCTGCAGATTCTTTCCCGCTAATGGCCGTTCCCTTTTTTATCTTGGCAGGCGAACTTATGGGGAAAGGCGGCATATCAAGACGACTTCTTAAAGTAGCGAATATTTTCTTCGGAAAATATACAGGAGGTCTTGGAATAGTTACAGTTGTGGCATGTATGTTCTTTGCGGCCATATCCGGTTCCGGGCCGGCAACAGTTGCTGCTATTGGAGGCATTATGGTTCCAGAGATGCTTCGCAGAGGATACGATAAAGGATTTACCTCTGGACTTATTGCTTCAGCTGGAAGTATTGGCGTTATTATTCCGCCCAGCATTCCCATGGTTATTTACGGCGTATCAACAGGCGTCTCTGTAAGTACTATGTTTATTGCAGGTTTTGTCCCGGGAATGCTTATTGGGTTGGCATTAATTGGATGGACATATTTTTACTCGAAAAAGCACGGATATTGTGGAGAAAAAATCGAGTACACCTCTAAGGAAAGATGGAAAGTTGTCAATGAGGCCAAATGGGCTCTTATGGTTCCTGTAATTATTCTTGGAGGAATCTACGGTGGCATATTCACTCCCACAGAAGCGGCAGCAGTTGCAGTTATTTACGGATTTTTCGTTGGAGTTTTTATTTATAAAGATCTTTCTTTAAAAGACGTTCCTAGCGTTATCGCTTCTGCTGCACTTGTAACGGCTACGGTTATGATCATTATAGGAACAGCAACAAGCTTTGGCAGAATTCTTACCTTTGAACAGATTCCTACACGCTTGGCAGAGGCTATTATATCCTTCTCAAGCAGCAAGTTTGTGGTTATGTCTCTGATTATGCTATTGTTGCTTTTCGTAGGATGCTTTATGGAAACTCTTGCAGCCATCATTATTTTGGCTCCCATTCTTCTTCCGGTGGTGACGGCCATAGGTGTCGATCCTGTTCACTTCGGTATTGCCATGGTTGTTAACCTCGCTATTGGATTCATAACCCCGCCTCTTGGCGTCAACCTCTTTGTAACGTGCGGTATTGCAAATATTTCAATGGAAAAGATTTCCAAGGCCATCATTCCGTGGTTGTTGGTGCTTATGGTTACATTGTTGATTATTGTTATTTTCCCTGCGGTATCTCTTCTATTGCCGCAAATGCTTGCTAAATAGAGAGTCTTATTATTTTAAGAGGTGAAATGTAATGACTAAGATAGTTGTAACCGATGGATATAGTTATCCTGGAGAAACCTTTGATTTACCCAAAAAAGTTTGTGAGCAGTATGGTTTTGATTTTGAGATTTTAAATTGCCGTAATGAAGAGGAATTGGCAGAACAGGCTAAAGATGCCGATGGCCTTCTGGTGGTTTATTCTGATATTACAGAGAGCCTTTTACAGAAGTTGCCGAAGTGTAAGGTTGTTGTCCGCTTTGGTGTTGGTGTAGATACAGTAGATATGGACGCCTGTTCAAAACATGGAGTTCTCGTTTGCAATGTTCCAGATTACGGTGTGGGAGAAGTAGCCAGTCACGCCTTTTCTCTGATCCTTGCCTTGGAAAGAAAAGTAGCTTTGTATGATCGAGCTATCCGTAGTGGCAGATGGGACGATTCTGTTGGTTATCCCATAAAGAGACTTAAAGGACAAATCCTTGGTTTTGTCGGGTTTGGTCGAATTGCTCGCCAGACAGCAGAATATGCAAAAGTTTTTGGTTTTGACATTGTTGCATATGATCCCTTTCTTCCTGACACTGTATTTGAAGAGAATAATGTTAAGCGTGTGAATCTCGATGAACTCTACAAAATTTCTGATGTTATTTCTATTATGGTCCCCTGTACGGAGGATACATTCCATTTGCTGAATACTGAAGCTTTTAATAAGATGAAAGATGACGTGCTGATAGTCAATACTGCACGAGGCCCCATTATTTCTTACGATGATCTTGTTGAAGCACTAAAGCAAGGTAAAATAGGAGCAGTAGGACTGGATGTTATTGAGGGAGAGCCTCTTAAAGATACAAGTATGGAAATTTTCTCCTTCGAAAATGTAGTTCTCACCCCCCACGTTGGATACAAGTCAAATGAATCTTTTGCAGATTTGAAAACAAAAACAGCAGAAGCTGCATGCAAAGTTCTTTCTGGAGAAAAGCCATTTAATATTTTAAATAAAGCTGCTATAGAGACAGCGAAAGCTTATAAATAGGTCTTTTAAGATTAAGACAACGATTCAGATTTTCCTTTTATAATTTTGTAAGAGAAGGGCAGAAATCTCGTGTTCATTTGAGGTTTCTGCCTATTTTTCAAAGCGAACACATTATGAAGACAACGGCCGTTGATATTATTTTTCCTAGACGAAGGAGTTTGCAATGTTACAAAAAATAGAGAAGAGTACTATTTCAGAACAGATTATTCGACAGATAAAAGAAATAATTTTAAGAGGAGAAATAAAGCCTGGGGAAAAACTTCCGCCGGAAAGAGAGATGGCTGAAATTTTTTCTGTAAGCAGATCTTCGGTCAGAGAGGCCATACGGGCACTTCAATATATGGGGATATTAGATATACGATCAAATGATGGTATTTATCTGAACAATAATATTAATATTCTTGCTGACCATTTGAAGTTTAGTTATCTATTGAAAAAATTCTCCTTTATGGAACTCGTGGAAGTACGGAAAATATTAGAAGTAGGTGTTGTTCGCCTTGTTGCAGAGCGAGCTACAGAGGAAGCTAAGCTTTCCTTGCATTCTATTTTTGAAGAATCTCTTTCATGCCAGGATGAAAATGAAAAGTATGTTATAGCTGATTATGCTTTTCATGAAGCTCTTGCCGAAGCAACACAGAATTCTCTTTTGGTTGATATGCTTCAAGGCATGAAGCCGCTGCTTTTAGAGTCGAATATAGAACTTGTAAAAAATCCTGGACAAATTCAGAAAGCTACAACTATTCATAAAGCCATTCTTAACGCTATAGACATGGGGGCACCTGATTTAGCTGAAAGGGAAATGCTGATACATTTTAAAAACGTATCTGAAACGTTGGATGTTGTTTCGCAACATGAATTTGATAGAGAGGTGCGAGAGAAGGCGTAAAAGGATATACTTCATAATGGATTTGAGGTGATAAACATGAATTTTGATCCTTACCACTATAAGTATCCGTCGCGAAGAAATGTTGTCTATAGTTCCAGAGGGATGGTGGCTACATCCCATCCTTTAGCTGCTCAGGCTGGGTTAGATATATTGAAAAAAGGTGGAAATGCTGTTGATGCAGCTATTGCTACGGCAGCAGCTTTAACTGTTGTAGAGCCTACAAGTAACGGTTTGGGGAGCGATAACTTTGCTCTTATCTGGAAAGATGGAGCTCTCCACGGCATAAACGGTAGTGGTGCTGCTCCGTTGTCTTTTGATGCAGATGCTTTTCGAGAGCGGGGATGGCAGAAGGTTCCAGAGCAGGGATGGGCTTCCGCTACGGTTCCGGCAGCACCTAAAACATGGGCGCTTCTTGCTCGTAAAATGGGAAATCTTTCGTTGGCTGAAAGTTTGGCCCCTGCTATAACGTATGCACGTAATGGGCATGCAGTGGCTGTAACAGTGGCTCATAATTGGCGCTTGGCTTACGAAAAATATGTAAAGCTACTTCATGGAAAAGAGTTTAATCCCTGGTTTGAAACCTTTTGTCCGAAAGGCCGGGCTCCTCGTGCAGGTGAATTGTGGCGTTGTGGAGAGCAGGCCCATACCCTTGATCTCATAGCAAAAACTGAAGGAGAAGCCTTTTATACTGGGGAGATTGCCGAGAAAATTTTAGATTTCTCAAATCAGACTGGTGGTTTTTATAGCTCTGAAGATCTTGAGCGACATTCCCCAGAGTGGGTTGATCCCATCTCTGTGCAGTACAGAGGATACGATATATGGGAGATTCCTCCTAATGGCCAGGGAATTATAGTCTTGATGGCCCTCAATATGCTGAAGGGATTTTCCTTCTCTCAGCGAAGTGCTGAGACCTGTCATAAACAGATTGAGGCAATAAAGCTGGCTTTTGCTGATGCCCATCGTTATGTGGCCGATCAACGGTTTAGCCATGTTCCTGTAACAGAAATGCTTTCTGATCATTATGGTGATGTACGGCGCAATTCCATTCACGACCAGGCGTCTATACCTGAAGCAGGAAATCCTGAAGCGAGCGGAACGGTTTACTTGTGTACTGCTGATGAACAGGGAAATATGGTTTCATTTATACAGAGTAACTACACCGGTTTTGGGTCAGGTATTGTGATTCCGCAAACTGGCATTGCCTTAAATAACAGGGCAAAGGGCTTTTCTCTCGATCCGGCCCATCCCAATGTATTAGCTCCTGGTAAACGTCCTTATCATACGATTATTCCTGGCTTTATAACGAAAGATGGAGACCCCTTAGGTCCCTTTGGTGTGATGGGGGGATATATGCAACCGCAAGGGCATGTTCAGGTTGTAATGAATATGCTGGATTTCGCAATGAATCCTCAAGAGGCTCTTGATGCTCCACGATGGCAGTGGGTTGGCGATATGGATGTAGCTATTGAACCGGGGTTTCCCGTTTCGGTAGCGCAAAAATTACAACAAATGGGGCATCATATTCGTATGGCTCTTGATTCAAATACCTTTGGGCGGGGAGAAATTATCTTGAAAACCTCTGAAGGAACGTTGATAGGAGCAACCGAGCCTCGGGCTGATGGTTCAATTGCTGCTTGGTAAAGAAATAAAGCCAGGTCTCTTAAAAAAGACCTGGCTTTATTTATTACGCTGTCCGTTTGCGTTTTAGATATGGTCCCACCAATGAGAAGATGACTAATAAGAAAAGGAAAAGAGAAAGTGGGCGACTTAGGAGAGGAAGAAATGCGCCTCCACTGAGCATAAGAGCTCTTCTCAACTCTGATTCAATCATAGGCCCAAGAATAAGACCCAGAATAAGCGAGGCAAGGGAATATCCCGTTTTTTTCATATAGTAGCCCATAAATCCGAATCCAAGCATGAAAATAACGTCCCAGACGTTATTGCGAATAGCGTAGGATCCTATGATGCACAAGCTCATAATAATGGGCGCAAGGATGTTAGTGGGACATACAGCTACTTTCGCAAAACGTTTAGCTGCCAGCGATCCCACAACGAACATCATAATGTTGGCAATGAAAATACCAAAAAGCAGAGCATAGGCAATGTCGGCATGTTTTGTAAAAAGTGTCATGCCAGGTTTCAAGCCGTGAATGAGTAATCCCCCAAGGAAAACTGCCGATACGGCATTTCCAGGAATTCCCAACGTGAGTAATGGAACAAGAGAACCACCTGTTACTCCATTATTAGCAGATTCAGAAGCTGCTACGCCCTCAAGTGAGCCTTTACCGAACTGATCGGCATTTTTAGAAAACCTTTTAGCTTCGTTATATGCCATGGCTGAAGCAATGCTCATTCCTGCGCCTGGGATAATACCCACGATTGTGCCGATAACGCTTGAGCGAAGTAAATTGCCCCAAAGATGTTTCACTTCTGAAAGACGAAGCCAAGTGCTTTCTGTTGTAGGTGTAGCATCTTTATATTGGATTGTTGTCCTTTTTTGTTCTGCAAGAACGAAGACCTGAGATGCTGAGAAAAGACCGATAACTGCGGGGACAATAGGTATGCCTTCAAAGAGAGCCATGTTGTTAAAGGTATATCGATATGTTCCTGTTAATGCATCCACTCCGGTAGTTGCAAGAAGAACCCCGAGTGCCCCTGATATCAAGCCCTTTACCATAGATCCTTTGGAAAGACCGACAATGATTGTCAGTCCAAATATGGCAAGGAAGAAAATTTCAGACGGACCAAAACGAAGAACAAGTTTAGAGAGGGGAGGCGCTATAAGAAGCAATGCTGTTGCGCTGACAAGTCCGCCTATAAAAGACGCAAAAGTTGCCATGGCGAGAGCTTTACCGCCGTGTCCCTGTTTAGTCAGTTCATACCCGTCTATGGCTGTAATGATTGCAGATGGCGTTCCAGGTGTTTGAATGAGAATGGCAGAAATAGACCCTCCATATGTTGAAGCGCAATAGATAGAGGCCAGGAAAATCAACCCTGTCTCTGGAGACATTGTAAAAGTAACGGGAATAAAGAGCGCTACCCCCATTGTTGATGTGAGCCCTGGAAGAGCGCCGATAATTATTCCTAAAACGGTTCCAATAAGCGCAAAGAGAAGGTTTATCGGAGCAAGGGCGAGCATAAGAGCGCTAAGAATTGTGCTAGACATGGTTATCACACCTTTTAACCTAAAAATATTCCTTCGGGAATGGGCACGTGCAATGCAACCTTAAACCCGAGGAAAATAAGTGCAACAGTGACGATAGAAACAATTGCTGCTACTTTCTTGTTTTTATATCCAAGGCATGTCATTAAGGAAAAAAGGAAAATTGGAGTAATAATGACATAACCAACAATATTGACAAGGGCTACGTAAGCTATTGAAAGCATTGCAGCCATGCCATACTTTTTTTTGTCAACGTCCTCTTTCTTTTTAGAAGCTGGAATTTTCCCTGTGAAAGTTTGAAATAAAAGCAGCGTTGTAAGACCTATAAGAATAAGCGCTGTTGCTTGGGGAAATTTAGTAGACTCTTCTGCAAAACCCGATGTTGAAAACATAAAAAAGAAAGCAACGGCATAAAAAAAGATAGCCATAATCAAATTATCTTTTTTAGCGGTATTCATGAATCTGCCACTCTCCAATCTAAAATACTCTCAGTTACTTGAAGAATAGAGAGACTGTATATATAACAGTCTCTCTATCGTTATTCGTAAAGATGTTTTTTATAGCCCCTTTTTTACCAAGGAGAGTTTGTCCACTCATTTTGAAGGTCATTATTCATGGAGTTAAGGAATTGTGTATATTCTTCAGATCCCATGTAGTGGAGAGGCATCTGCATCTCTTTAGTTTTCTGAACAAATTCGGGGTCTTGCATTGTCATAGCGATAGCCTGTTCGATTTTGGCTTTTGCTTCAGCAGGGATTCCTTTGGGAGCTGCAACTCCTCTGAGTGCTACCTGAATAAGATCGAAGCCCTGCTCCTTGTATGTCGGAACATCTTTGAGGGTAGCGTCGCGAATTGTGGAACCAACACCGAGCAATTTGATGTTTCCTTCTTCTACCTGAGTATATGCCTCTGAAATGTTCATACATACAGCATCAACGTGCCCTCCAAGAAGGGCTACAACACTGGGAGCAGATCCTTCGAAGGGTATTTTGTTGAGTTCCATCTCATTCATGCGCTCAAGTTTTTTCAGAGTCATAGCTTCGGATGTACCAGGTCCGGAATAACCGATGGAAACAGCTTTTTTCTTTGCTTTTGCTGCATCAAAGAGTTCTTTAAGGGTGGTATATTTACTGTCTTTTTTTACGGCGATAACGCCTGGGTCCATAACTATATTAGCGATAGGTTCGAAGTCATCTAGGGTATAGCGGCATCCCTCTCTCTGAATAGGATGTAAAAGAATTGTGGGAGGATTAATAAAACCAATGGTGTAGCCATCGGCTTTAGACTGCGCAATAGAAGTAAAACCTATCTCTCCAGCTGCTCCTGGTTTATTGATAATGGCAAAATTCTGAGGGAAGTACTTCTGAGCATATTTAAAAACAAGACGTGCGGCAGCATCTGTACCTCCGCCAGGAGCGAAAGCGACCACAACCTCTACCGGTTTTTCAGGATATGCGGTAGAAGCTATCCCTACTGTGAAAGGTGAACATGCACATAAAACAGCGAGTGTTGCAATGAAGAAAACTTTTACGAAACGTGTCATATTAAAGCACCTCCATAATTAATTAGATATTTACGAACTGCCACATCTGGCAGTTTCGCTTTCTAAAGTTACATAACGTACGATGAATTGACAGCGTCTCTGACCTCAGCGACATATTTAAAGATTTCTTCGCAGAGTGGGTATCGGATAACGCATCCCGGAGAGAGTATGTGCTTTTTGCGTTTTGAATGAGCAAGAGCTGTTTCTATTTGAGTGTGTATAGCTTCTTTATTTTGTTCAGTGATGCTGAAGCGGTTTATACCTCCCATAAAACATTTGTTGCTTTTTTCTCTTGCTGTTTTTATGTCTGGATCTGTTTCCCATACATGCCAGTTAAGAATATCAACGGGGTAGTCTTTTACGAGATCAAACATGATATTCTCTCCATGAATATGAAGAGTATTACACCAACCCTTTTCAGCTGCTTTTAACACCTTTTCATCGTAAGGTTTCCCGAATTCGACGTATTCTTTTTCATTCATAACGTCACTTCTGCAAAGTTGTGTCGCAAGAAAAACGCCAGAAGCTCCCATTTCAATAGCTCTTTGGGCGAGAAGGGCGGTTGTTTTGGCAATAGCATCCAAAGCGTGATGTATAAGAGTCGTCTCTCCTTGGCGAATATGGGAAAGTATTTTCCCGTTTGAGAGCTTCTGTGCTGTTGTAAGAGGGCTGAAAATGGTAAAAAGAATAGGAGCTTCGCCTTTTACGAGAGAGAGCAGTTTTTCCAGAGAGATGAGTTCTCTTTTGAGAGCTCCTTTTTCAATAGAAATCGGTTCAATTGAGGCCCAATCTTCATAAGTCTTGACAGGGGTGCCTACAATTTTTGCAACACCCCCTTTGTTGATTTCCGAAAAATCGCAGGAGCATCCATATCCTTCAGTGGCATACATGCCATTTGACATCATTTTTATAAAGTCGATATCATATTTTTTATAGAAGTTATAAGAATTCTCAGCAAGGCGATCTGGATCAAGGTCGATTCCTGGAAAATGAGTCCAGAAACCGTAGGGAATAGTGTCAACTTCTTCCCCTTTTATCGCGTTTTGTAGCCTTTCGACTTTATTCACCGTATATCCTCCTTATCTTTTACGAATTCTATTTGACTAAGAATTGAGATATTTTCAAATCCGCATTTCTAAGGTGAATTTCAAGTAGAACAATAGCCTGTTCTGTGTCTCCTTCTTTTAAAGCTTTCATAATTTGTTTGTGTGCTTCTTCGGGCTCCCCCTTGGGCATCATAAATTGATGATATATGCGCAGATAGCGATCTATATTTGCATGGAGAGAGTCGATCATCTCGCAAAGACGGGGCATTCTCGAAAATTTATAAAGGGCAGAGTGGAATTGCCAGTTAAGAGAACTCCACAGCTCTGGGTTTTCTTCTTTTGCTCGTAATTCCATAATTTTTTCTATCCGCTTGTAATCTTTGGAGGTCATATTTTGAGCGGCTAGACGTAACGCTGCTGACTCTAGCGCAAATCGAATGGTAAATATCTCGTGAACATCGGCAGGAGAAAGACTTGAAACGATTGCTCCTTTATATGGATAAAATGTAACGAGTCCCTCTGCGTCAAGTTGAATTAGGGCTTCACGAACGGGGATTCTGCTCACTCCGAATTCTTTTGCTATATCGTCTTGACGAAGCTGTTGTCCTCCGCGCAGTTCTCCTTGAAGAATTCGCTCTCGTAATACATCACATATTTTTCGTTGCGCTGTGATTCCTTTTTCTTTCGACGCTTTTACCAGGGAACTCACCTTCTTCTTAAGGATTTTCTACAATATTTTATACAATAATGTATATAACGTCAACGAGATGGAGGTTTTTATTTATTTGATAGATCTTTAAGCTTTAAAGCAAGATCCAGCAAAAGGCGCTGATCGCTTGCATTTATATTTATGTCAAATAATTCTTCTATTCGGGCAATTCGATATGCAATAGTGTTAGGATGAACGTGCATTTTATGGGCTGTTTCTTTCATATCCCAGTTGTTTTTTTGAAGATTGGAAAGGGTTTCGAAATAGTGACTTCGGTAAGTATTATCGTTTTTTATTATCTTTTCTAACATAGATCTCCAAAAGCGCTCTCCATCTGCTGTTGCAGAGAGTTTTATTAATACTTGATATGCTCCCATTTCATCCCAGAAAGTCAACGGAGCCGTATCGGAATGTTCCTTTTTCTCAGAATATAACAATGCTTGAAAAGCTTCTTTATAACTTGCATGAGTAAGGTTTGAAGATTGTTTATAGCCTCCAATTCCGACATTAAGATAACAGTGTTGACGTTGCGCAATACTATCGATTTCATGTTGTCGTTTTTTTAGTGTTTGCTTGAAATGAGAGTAGTCTTCTTTATGTAAGGAGATGACAAATAAAATGGTCTGGTTGACGATTGTGTAATAAGAAGCTTCCCACACTTCTTTCATAATACTTTTGATTTTTGAGAAACAGGCGTTTCGAAGGCCTCGTAAAATATCTTCGTTTATATTTGAATAGGGGTGTATTGATGGTTTGAAGTTGATCGCGACAACAACAACTCCTTTATCTAAATCCCATCCGAAACATTGGCCTCTCAGTTTTATTCCCTCAAGTTCTATCGTTTCAGAGAATATAAGGTCCAGAAGAAATTCATCTCGGTATTTTTGTTCATTTTGCTGTATTGATATCCGTTTTTGAATGTCGAATTTTAGAAGAGTACTTGCGTGATTGAGAGTGTTTTTAACCAATACCTCACTTAAATTGCATTCTTTTGATGAAGAAAAAAGAATGTCACCAACATGTTTTCCCCCGATGTATAGAGGCTCACGAGGATATCCACTGATTATCTTTTCTAAGTTTGTTTCTGAATTTGACATTCTGTTTATAAGATGAGGAAAGGAATCCTTACGAAAGGATGAAAGAAAAATTTTATCAAAATGTCTGTCAAAAAAAGCTATAGGGCGCTGCAAAATTTTTTCTAGCGCTGTCAATATTTCTGTGGTGTCATTTGTTTCGATAGCTAGATTTGAAAGATACGAATGTATAGCTATAGATTTATTAAGTGTCTCTGCTTGCGAATTAACGAGTCTTGTGAGGACAGGAGAAATTATATTGACAAACCGAAGATGCATTGGAAAAGAGAAAAGGGGAAAGTTGAGTGCTTCGGTGAAAGTTAGAATTTCTTCAGGAATTTCTTCTATAAAGCGTCCGAGCTTTATTCCAAGGCCGGCAGCTTCATTTTCAGATATTTTTTTCAAAAACTTATTTATTTCTTCTATATTGGGATTTTGATACCAAATGTATCCAGTTGTTAAAACAAGATCACCTTTTTTAATCCATGAAGCCTGATCTGGCGCATCAAAAATTGTGACCGATTCAATATTGCGTTTTAACCCCTTTGTTCCAGAGAGGAGTTTGATTCCTTTTAATTCGGGAATATCAAAAAGATTTTTTACTTGCATAGGTAACCTCCCCCAATTTATTTTTTTGAATAAAAAAACTAAACTTTTTTGTTTATTTTAACAAAATTTTTTTGATTATTCTTGAGTAATATGTAGACATTGTTGTTTTTATTTAAATATTTAGACGGGAGGGGAAATAATGAACAAAGAAGAATTCTATGACCGGAATTACAGTTTCGATGACATTGAAGTTGACCCTCGTTTCATTCGTTGCGCCAAAGAAATGAAAATTACTTTTCTTGTTTGGATTCTTTTCGCAGTAATTTCCATTGGAGTTTCGTATTTGTTAGGACGTGGAGATGTGCAGGATTATACATATGTTGCAGGTCTACCTCTCTGGTGGTTTATGGCTATTCTGATAAGTTTGCTTTTTACAGCTCTGGTTATATTCATTACAAAATTTGTTTTTCAAGATATGGATTTAACAGACGAAGGATCTCTTAATAAATAAGGAGGAGCATTGCAATGGAATTCACAGTAAATAACGAAGCTAGATTTGCGATTATAGCTGCTTTTGTTTTGTATTCTGCTGCTATGCTTGTAATTGGCCTTTATTCCAAGCGAGCAATGGATAAAACATCTGTGGATAAGTATGTTGAAGAATTTTATACGGGAGGCCGGGGAATGGGAGCTTTGGTCATTGCTCTCATGATAGCCGCAGGGTTATGTAGTGCCGGTACTTTTCTTGGCGGTCCGGGGCTTGCTTATAGTGCCGGCCTGACTTGGGTTCTTGCGGCTCTTTCTCAAAATTTTATGAACTTTTGCGTTTTGGGAGAGATAGGGAAAAAGGTAGGAATTGTTGCTCGTAGAATCAATGCGCAATCTTATCTGGATTTATTTTTGTATCGTTATAACCATAACAAAATGGTAGGAATTGGCGGCGTTATTGCTATCGTCCTTTTCTTGGGAAGCTATGTTGTGGCTCAATTTGTGGGAGGGGCCCGACTTTTTGAATCGATGACGGGGCTGTCATATCTGCTGGGACTTGTCTTGTTTTCAGTTGTTGTTCTTGTTGTAGCTGCATTTGGTGGAATTAAGGGCGTAACGACGGCTGTTGTTCTTCAGGGAATTGTTATGACGGCAGCTGTATTTGCTTTATTCTTTGGGGCCCTCGCTCACATAGGTCCTCTTGAGCCAGCTATTCGGAGCATAGGAGAGCTAGATCCCAAGCTTATATCTCCATGGACATGGAATATTAAATTCCAGTCTTCAATGTGGATTATTTTTGGTCTCGTCTCAATAGGAATGCCTCATGCGGCTATGAATACCCTTCTTTATAAAGATACAAAGGCTATGCACAAAGCTATTATTTTAGGTGTCATTTTCGTTGTTCTCTGGACAGTAATGCTTATTTGGATGGGGAACATGGTTCGCGCAATTTATCCTGACCTTAAAGTGGTAGATCATGCTGTACCTATTCTTGCCATGACAGTGTTGCCCCCTTGGCTCGCTGGTATTGCTCTTGCCGGAGTTGCTGGTGCTATTCAGTCAACAGTGGGAGCAATGATTATCGTTATTAGTTCAAGCATTGTGAGAGACGCATATCAGGCTTATATAAACCCCAATGTCTCGCATGAAAAGTTGAAAAAAGTGACAGTGCTTACGACTGTAATAACCTGCATTCTCATTTTCATAGCTGCTATAAAGCCTCCTCATGCATTAGAGTGGATGATTGCTTTCTCTATGGGAGGTCTTGCCTCTGCCTTTTTCTGGCCCCTTCTTTTAGGTTTGTATTGGATGAGAACCAATGAATATGGAGGAGCTGCAGGTATGCTTGGTGGGTTGCTTACATATATTTTAGCTGCCGGGAAATATCTTCCTATTACTTTTGGAATGCATGCAATCGTTATATCTCTTATCGTTTCGCTTGTTCTTACTGTGGGAGTAAGCCTCATAACGCCGAAACCTCCTAAGGGAATTATTATGCAGTGGTTTGGTCGAGTTTATCCCAAAGAAATAAAAATGTAGTCTGAAAGGAGAAACGATTTATGAGATTCGATATCTACATAAAAAATGCACGAATTGTTGACGGCACTCGTTCTCCATGGTATCGAGGGGGGGTTGGCATTACAGATTCCAAAATCAGATATGTAGGCAGTGATCTTCCTGAGTATGCAGCAGATGCGTTTGAAGTTATCGATGCTAAAGATCATATTGTTGCCCCTGGATTTATTGATGTTCATACGCACTCTGATTTCCTTTTGTTGAGAGATCCGGTAATGCAATCAAAATTGAAACAGGGAGTAACGACACAAGGGATCGGTCAATGTGGAATAAGCCCAGCTCCCATTTCTTCAGAGCAAGTTGAAAAACTTGATATTTATTCTGGATTCATTAAGGCGGGAACTCACGCTGACTGGAATTGGAGAAGTTTCGGTGAGTGGCTGGATGTTTTGGAAGACCTGAATCTGGGAACAAATATAGTTGCTTTTGCAGGGCAGGGAACTATCAGAATAGCTGTTATTGGTTTTGATAATAGAGAGCCTTCTTCCGATGAAATGGCAGAGATGAAAAAATTAGTCTCTGAATCTATAGAGCAAGGGGCTTACGGTATAACGAGTGGACTTGTTTATCCTCCCGGAGTCTATTCTTCAACAGAGGAGCTTGTTGAGTTATGTTCTGCTATGACCTCGAAAAATGGTTTGTATCAATCACATATGAGAAATGAAGGACGAGATGTTGTAAAGGGAGTTGAAGAAGTTATTCGTATTGCAGAAGAAAATCGGATTCCAGCCCAGATTTCTCATCATAAAGCATTGGGAAGAAGTGCTTGGGGACTTGTGAAAAAGACACTTGCTTTAGTTGAAGATGCGCGGAAACGTGGTGTTGATGTGACTGTAGATCAATATCCCTACACATCTGCCAGTACAACTCTACGGGCAATTTTACCTCCATGGGTTCATGAAGGGGGAGTTATGAACGTTATTGAAAGATTGGCAGATAAGTCTCTTCGAAGTCGAATTATTAAAGAGATAGAAGAAGATGTCACTTGGGATAATTACTACCAAAATTCTGGAGGAGCTAGCGGAGTGACAGTTATATATTCTCCTCAGACTCCAGAGTATGAAGGCAAGTCGTTGAAAGAAATTGCAGAAATGACAGGCGTAGATCCTCTTGACATAGCAATGGATATTATTGCTGCCAATAAGGGAGACGATGCAGCTTGTTATTCGATGATGTGTGAAGATGATGTGGAATATGTTCTGAAAAACAACAATGTCATGGTTATTTCAGACTCTATTCCACCGGCACCAGGAGCAAAGAGCCACCCCAGAACCTTTGGAACTAACCCTCGAGTTTTGGGAAAATACGTAAGAGACAAACATTGTATTTCTCTGGAAGACGCAATATGGAAGATGACAGCCTTTCCGGCATCCCGTTTAGGGCTTCAATTTAAGGGCATTCTCAGAGAGGGAATGGATGCTGATATCGTTATTTTTGATCCAGATACTGTTGATGATAAGGCAACCTTTGAACATCCTTTCGAAGAGCCGGTGGGAATTGAATATGTAATTGTCAATGGAGTAAAAACAATGGAGTTTGGCAATTTTACCGGACATACGAATGGAAAGGTACTGCGGAAAGGATAACTAGGTAAGATATATATTCCAACACTAAAGGGGCAGGATGCCATTTTGTGGCTTCCTGCTCCTTCTATTATTGAATCTGTACAAGCTAAAGGACAAATAGCTTTTTTATATGTTCTTTTGTTGATTTTGTGTCTTCGGCGATAAATTGTATATCCGCCTCTGTCAATTGTTCTTTTGACATATTATTCATCTTCAAAATGTTTTTGCAGTACGAGCGTTTGAGGTCGTCAAGATCAACATTTTGAGCTTTTACGAGTTCGGGGCCTTCTGGAATGATAATATTTTCTCCTGGAATCTGTTCTTTCGGATTCCCTCTTCTTACATTGATACCTAATTTTTCCCGTGCAAAAGAGAGCTGGGCTGTTACGTGTTTTCCTGCACCAGTGTATTCAGTTTCTTGAACGACGATTACCTGATCTCTATCCATTTCCTGTGCAAGCGAAAATGCTGCTGTAAGAGAGGTGTTGCCTGCAGGGCCTCTTTCCAGACCTTCTATTTGGGCCAGAGCTTCTGTCATATAAAAAACTTCACCTTGGGTAACTGTAACGTATCTGTCTGTATAGCGAAGACTCCGTGCTGCGTTTCTTGGAACGTCTGTTCTATCTGGCCATGTAGAGAAGGGCATGCCAAAACCAGTGTGTCCTGTGGTGAACGATTTTCTGTTAAAAGCCTTGTCACTTGCCATATGGAGTCCTGTAATGTCTACGCTGGCTGCTATGACCTTCGTGTTTGTACACCCAGCTTTTTCAAGGCCTCTGGCTGTTCCCGTCAGGTTTCCTCCGCCGGCATTTGTAATAACGACAGCGTCGGGATCTCTATTACACATACTTCTTACCTGATCTGCTATTTCGTATCCCAGTGTTTCTATACCCGCTATAGCGAAGGGGGAATATAGCGAGGCGCTGCAATAACTCGTTTCATCAAGAAGGCGTAAAAATTCTATGAAAAGTTCAGGTCCTACTGTCAACTGAACAACTTCTGCTCCGAAGGCTTCGCAAATTCTGCCTTTTTCTAGAATTTCAGGTTGTCCGACATGATGGCTGTCGAAGAGTTCCTGTACGATAATGGCTTTTAGATTCCTCATGTTTGCTTGAGATGCAACAGCTGCTCCGTAGTTTCCGCTTGACGCTGCTATAACACCGGCATATCCTCTTTGTTGAGCGTAATGACATGACATGGCCGCACGTCGTGCCTTGAAACTGCCAGAAGGGTTTGTTGCTTCATCTTTTACAAAAATGCGGGCTCCTTTGCCTGGTCCAGCTAGAGCTCGGGCTGCTGCTGTAAGGTTGCGTAGCTCCAGCATGGGAGTATTACCAATATTTGTCTCGGCTTGAATAGATCGAATTTCATCGAGTGTATATCCTATTTTCCCCATCATGCCTTCATAGTCGAAAGCGACACCGGGAAGTTCAAATTCAGAGTAATCAATTCCCAGAGCCTTTTTTAGTATTTCGTTCTTTCTCTCAGCAACAGAGTCGAATACGGAGTTCATGCCTTTTCACCTGCCTTCGATATGAGGGCGTGTAATTCTTTTCCTACAGAAAGAAGTTCTGGAATCTGGCGTCCGAAGGTATGAGTATACGGAGGATTTTGAGAAACGAGGGTTCCTTGCACTTTCCTATCTGTCATTGTTGTTATTGTGACGTTGCTCCCTATGGGAGCGTCATTGTCTAAATAACCTTTGACCCAGAGTTCAAGAGGAACTTGTTTAGTATCTTGGGGTACATTGTCTGCCCGCTCAGATGGTTGAAGAACGATATAATGAATTTGAACCCAGCTTCCTTTTTTTATAATTTTTTCATCCATTTCCTCTTACCAACCTTTCACTGTCTCCAATACACTATCAGGTATAATTCCAGATTCATAATCTTCAAAAGCCTCTTCTATCTTTGAAAGTGCACTCTCCATTTGATCTTTCGAAATAACGAGCGGAGGTTGTATTCTCAACACAGAACCACTAAAGAAAGAGAGTAGAAGCCCCTTTTGCCATGCTTGGTAACATATTTTTGCGGCAGCTTCTGTATTCCTTTCTTTTGTCTCTCTGTCTTTTACGAGGTCTACTCCAATGGAAAGCCCGATCCCTCGTACATCTCCAATAAATTCGAAACGATTCTGCATTTCCTTCAATCTTGCGAGAGCATAGGCTCCTATAGCTGTTGCATTTTCTCTTAACTTTTCATCTCTGATGACGTCGACAGTTGCACATGCTGCAGCACAACATACGGGATTTCCAGCTGCAGTGAAAAGGTGTGCAGGAGCTTCCCATTGTTCCATCAATTCTGCCTTTGCAACCACTGCCCCCAGAGGCATTCCCGAAGCAATAGCTTTACCCATAACAACAACATCAGGAACTACATCGAAGTTTTCTATACCAAACCATTTCCCGGTACGTCCGAAGCCTTGTTGCACTTCTTCCGAGACGAAAAGAATGTTGTAGGTATCACAGATTTGTCTTAGGGCTTTAACATAGCTTTTAGGAGGAACAATAAGACCGGCGTCCCCTTGTATAGGCTCGAAGAATATGGCTGCGACCTCTTCAGCTGGTACACATGTTTTAAAAAGTTCGTTTATTCTTTCTACGCAATACTTCGTTACATCATCTTCATCCATTCCACTGTACGGAGTACGATATACATCTGGATATGGGATGTGGTGAATTTCGGGAAGAAGTGGTCCGAGCCCTCGGTGCATGGGCAGACTGACGGCACTTAAAGAAAGAGCACCATATGTGCTTCCATGATAGGCGCGGTAGAAAGAGATGATTTTTTTCCTTTTTGTAGCTGTTCTGGCCATTTTTATTGTTCCGTCATTGGCGTCAGAACCACAAAGACCATAAAAGACCCTTTTCCTATATTCTCCAGGTGTTATGTCAAACAGCTTTTGCGAGAGTTGTATAAGTGGTTCATGATACATATAGACAGGGGTATAAAGTATAAGATTTTCAGTTTGTTTCTTTATGGCATCGACAATTCTAGGGTGGCAGTGTCCTGTGTTTACGGCTCCTGCGCTGGAAAGTAGGTCTATATAGTGATTCCCGTCAACATCTATAACAGTTGCACCTTTCCCCCGATCAACAACAAGGGGGTAGTATGGAACTTTTGCAGCAGGAGATGTCATTTCCTTATCAATATTCACGAGCTCTAAACATTTGGGTATATTCAAAGCCATAATATTCATCCCCTTATATATGTTTTAGAGAGCTTTACAGTCTATATTTCACTGTAAAGCTCTCTTGTTAAAATGGGGTTACGGATTTCTACTTACGAGAAACTCCTGATCCCTCATAAACACGATCCATTATTTCTTTACCTACAAGTTCTTCCATTTCAGGCCAAACTTTTTCTCTTATCGCAGTAGCACATGTATCTAATTCTTCCGGCGTTAACATAACGATTTCCCAGCCGTATTCGTTTTTTAGCTTTTGACGGTATTCTTCGTCTTCTTTAGCTACGTTTTCCCAACGAATAACAGACTCTTCATTGGCCGCTTGTTGTAAAATTTCCTGTTCTTCGGGAGTTAATTTATTCCATACATCCATATTGATGGCTACCCACCACGATTCAAAGTAATCGTTGTACTGAATCCATACTTTATTGACGTCTTTGAACTGCCAGGCCTGGAAGGGAGGTCCTCCCATCTGCCCATCTGCTATTCCTGTCTGAATAGCACTATAAGCTTCTGCATAGGGTATGGGGGTAGGAATATATCCTAAAGCTTCATATGTTGCCTCGCAGGGTTTTATTGGCATTACTCTGACTTTCATGCCTTTGCTTTCTGATGGATCTGCATAATTTGCAGGTTTTGTTTTCAGAGATACACCAGACATCCCTATAGGCATGACGGCTAGAGCTTTTATGTTATGTTCTGCCCAGAGGTCTTTAATAATGTCGAAAGCCCATCCATCTGGTCCATATACTTTCTTTGCTTCTTCAATGTCTTTGACGATGTATGGGAAGTAGTATGCAAGATTGAGTTTGGGATCGAAGTTAGCATTGGCTTGGGCCATGTTGAGTTCTATTGTTCCCCGCATGAGCATTTCAAAAGTTTCTGTCCAATCTCCGAGAACGCCGCCAGAAAAAACATCAATTTGAATCTGGCCATTTGTCCTTTCTGAAACCTTTCTTGCAAATTCTTTTGCGCGAATGTCAAAATCACTGTCTACTGGGTGAACCTGGGCCATGCGCCAACGATATTTAGGTTTGGCTGCTTCAGCTTGTTGCGTGTAAACTGTAAAGATAGTGGCAACGACAAATAGTAAAACGAAAAGAAGACACCAACGTTTCCTGTGGGCCATAATCGCACCTCCGTTTCATCTTGTGAAATTGCCTATTGGTTACGAGCCGCGTTAGAATCTTTTTATGCCCTATACAGAGAGCAACCACCTCCTTTATTTAATTCCCATAATTAATTTAGGCAGGAACATAGAGAGTTCGGGAAAATATGTTGTAAGGAGAACGATGGGTACAGATCCGAAGATCATGAAAATGAGAGCTGGCTTAATATATTCATCGATGTTGACTCCTCCTATACGACCGCCAAGATAAAGGATGGGAGCTGTTGGAGGCGTAACGTTCCCCAGCCCGAGGTTGGTTCCCAGTATTGCTGCAAAGTGTATAGGATGGACCCCGATTTTCAGCATGAGAGGCATGAGAAGGGGAGCGACGAGCATTGTTCCGCTCAAATCGTCCATAAGCATTCCTATGATGATGAGGAAAATATTGACCATGAACAAAATAACGTATTTATTATCAGAAACACCGAGAAGAAAGTCTGCAATGAGCATGGGGACACGTTGCATTGTATAGAGGCGTCCAAGTATGGTGACGAAGAAGAGCATAAGAATAATAACGCCGCTCGTAGTTGCAGAGGAATGGAGGGCATCACTTAAGATGTTTTTGTTAAGTTCCCTATGAATAAAGAACCCAACGATGATGGCATAAAGAACGGCAACTGCTGCAGATTCGGTAGGTGTTGTAATGCCGCCATATATACCTCCCAATATAATGAAAGGCATGAGTAAACTCCAGAATCCACGTTTCGTTGCTATGAAAATTTCCTGATTGCGTTCTTTTCGTGGAACCTTACCTTTAACTTGCAGATTGGGAAATTTCTTACACATGAAATAGTTGATAATACAGAAAAGGGTCATGGTGAGGATACCCGGAACCACTGTTGATAAGAAGCAAGCAGCTACTGATTGTTGAGTAACCCAGCCATAAAGAATCATGGGGACACTCGGTGGTATAAGTTGCCCAAGAACGGCAGAACAACTGACCATGGCTGTGCTGTATTGTCTTGGATAGCCTAATTCTTCTAATCGCGGAATCATTATTGTTCCAATACAGGCGACAGCGGAGGATGCTGTTCCGGAAATGGCTCCAAATATTGCACAAGCTACGATTGTAGCGGCTCCCATTCCACCTCTGATACGCCCAAGCATTGAATTGGCAAAGTTAGTTAACCTTTCGGCTATTCCAGCAGATCCCATGAGGGCTCCGGCCATTATGAAAAAGGGAATGGAGAGTAACGTTAGCGAATTAAGACCTCTGAATCCCACTGTCATTAAAAAGGAGAAATCGGGGAAAAAGACAAGCCCCATATAAAGAGCTGCAGCCATAAAACAGAAGGGAACAGGAATACCAATAATGATCGTTACTATAAGAATAAGCAGGTCTATTATGATGTGCATTAGTATGTTTCCTCCTTTTCACAGAAATTACTGTCAAGGTTGTTTTCCATAGCAATTTCTTTTTTAAAGGCCTGCCAGTCATAATTTTCGTTAGGGAGACATAGCGGGGGCTTTCCTAATGCACGGCGCGCGAAATCGATGGTTATGATTAAAAAATAAAAACTCATGAGCGATGCGCTGATCAAAAGACTTGCTTGTGCAAAAATCATGGGAATCATTAAGGCAGGAGAGCGTTCCCAGCTTTTAAAAGACCATGAAACATAGTTCCATGCCCAAGATGTCATGATAAATGCGAGAATAGTGACGAGAGTGGATGTAAAAGTTTTGGCCCAGGCAAAAGCGCGAGAATTTTTAATGAGAACGTGAAGCAAATCAGCTTGAATATGGCTTCTTTCTCTTGAACCATTAGCGGCCCCAGTCATATACATCCAGAAGCCGACCAAACAGGCAAGCTCTTCAATTCCCATAATTGGCAGTTTAAAAATATAACGCAATAGAACTTGTGTAATGACGAGGCCGACGAGAACAAGAGATGTTAAAACCATGATGTAACGTTGTATTTTCCCCAAAATAAACCAAATAAAATAAAATACCCCTCTCATTTCTTTCCCACGCCTCCTTTTAAAAAATAAGATTGTCTCCCATATAGCTCAGGTCGAGAGATAAGGACCGGGCGGCAGTACAAATTAAATGGGCAAATCGTTGTTCTTCTTCAGGGTTATTTACATATCGAGCACGTGGATATGCAATACTTATAGAGGCAATAACTTCTCCTCCTGCATTTATTATTGGAGCAGCAACACACGCTAAGCCCTCTTCATATTCGCAGTTGTCATAGGCGTAACCACGTTTCTTTGTTTCGTCGAGGTCTTTTTTAAATAATTTTTGAGAAGTGATTGTCGTGGGAGTAAAACGAACGAATTCAGCGTTTACAAGCAGTTTTTCTTGTTTTTCTTTAGACATAAAAGCCAGAATAGCTTTTCCTAGCCCCGTGCAATAGGCAGGTATTCTCTTGCTTGAACCATACCCTACTCTGATGGCATCGGGGCTTTCAATTTTATCTATGTATATTAAGTGCATTCCAGATAAAACAGCCAGGTTTATGGTTTCTTTTGTTTCGCAGGCTAAATGTTTCAAATATGGTTGTGCCATTCGTCGCACTCCTAACCGTTCGACTTCTCTGTTCCCCATTTCAAAAAGTTTTAATGTGTTAACATAGCCAGCATTACGAGATATTTTTTGTGTATAGCCAAGTTCAGTAAGAGTGTTTAGTAGTCTGGATATAGTGCTTTTATTGAAGTGAAGAGTGGAGTGAATCTGAGAGATGGTTAAAGAGCCCTTTTGATTTAGTAGCTCTAAAATCTGAAAAGCTTTGATGACAGAAAATACAGATTGATTTCTTTTTTCCTTTGTCAATGATTCACCCCCCTTTGATATGCAAAAAAGAATTTTGCCATAGTAAACAAAATTCTGTATTGTAGAGATACTATATTATGCAGATAATTGTGTCAATATAAATATTTGTAAAATTCTGCATAATCTCGAGGCCCATATGTTTTTTGAGTTCCTTTGGGGAGGAGTTCTATGATTCGTCTGTGGCTAGTTGTTGCTCTTTATTTAAGCATTTATGGAGGAATGACCTGGGTTACCCTTTCTTCACTCATTCGTGCTTTTCGTATTCGTGATTTCGGTTTAATTTCAGCAAGCTTCTTATGGGGAGTGCTTATGGTTTTGTCTCCTTTATTTCTCAGAATATGGGAGGGAGAAGGATACAGTGAGATTCGTCATTGGCTTGCTCTCATTAGTTATGTGTGGATGGGATTTGTCTTTTTTGCCTTCTGTATTTTCCTCTTTTTTTCTGTGCTGCGATTTATTTTTTGGATATTAGGAATAAATCTTAGTGATTTTGCAGGTAGATTCATTTCTTGCATGGTGATATTGATAGCTTTTGTTTGCAGTCTTTTTGCGTATAGACAGGCCCTCACTATTCATCCTCTGCATATGGAAATGGAAACATGGAAATTGCCCTCTGAATGGCCGGTTCTTCGTATTGTCCACATTTCTGATATTCATCTTGGCCTTCTTGTTCGTGAAGAACAGTTGCTTAAAATTGTTGAAGTTATTGAGGAAGCCAATCCTGATCTTGTGGTTTGCACAGGCGATTTTGTAGACGGCATAATGAATGGACGAGAGAAAGAAGTTGAACTTTTTAGTCGTCTGACACCCCCTCTTGGGAAATATGCGGTAACAGGAAATCACGAAGTTTACGCTGGGCTTGACCAGGCAATATCTTTTATTGAGGCGTGTGGTTTTCGTATGCTTCGAAATCAAGCGGTAGATGTAGGGCCCGTCATTTTAGCAGGTATTGATGATCCTGACATGAAAATGGTTGAAGAGATTCTTCCTTTTTCTGAAAGGGATATTCTTTCTGCTCTTCCTTTCGATCGCTTTCGTCTGTTTTTAAAACATCGACCGGTTATTATGCAAGAAACGATGCATCTTTATGATATGCAGCTGTCTGGTCATGTGCATGGAGGGCAAATATGGCCTTTCACACTCATTACGAGAATAGTTTATCCTATGCATGCGGGATTTCATTCTTTGCCTGGAGGGGGCTCCCTTTGGGTTTCCAGTGGTTCAGGAACATGGGGACCTCCAATGCGTTTTTTGACATCGTCTGAAGTTGCCATTATTGATATTTTTCGAAAGAAAGACAAAAAATAATCAGAGGCCCTTGGGGGGTGGGCCTCTGCAAAAAAGGGAGATTTATTAACTCATAGGGCACACACAACAGGAGGATTAAAACTATTGTGTTACTGTGCGACTATATATTACACTGACAGCACCAAAGTACATCCGTTACTTTTACGGTAGTTTCTCTCAGCTAAACTACGTATTTATGGGTTTTGTTCGTGGTTTTCGCAGGTATAATATCCAAAGTTGTTACAAACTTGAAAGATAAGGACGTGACCAAATGAGTTCTTCAAAGAAACCTTCTAAAGTTCTTGGAATCCTTGGCGGGATGGGGCCAGCGGCAACAGCAGAATTCTTGAGGCTTCTTGCAGTTAAAGCACCAGCTGCATGCGACCAGGAACACCCTAAATTATATGTGCTTTCAAATCCTCAAATTCCTGATCGCAGTAGTGCCATTCTTGGGAAGGGGGAAGATCCTACTCCAGTATTGAAAGAAGGATTACGTACCTTAGCTGATTGGGGATCTGATATATTAGCTGTTCCATGTAATACGGCTCATTATTTTATTGACAGATTTCGTCAAGAGTTACCTGTTCCCTTAATACATATAATTGAGGCAACTGTTGGATTGGCAGCAGAAAAAAGTCCTGAAGGAGCCTGGCTTTTGGCAACTAGTGGAACAAAGCAGAGTGGGATGTACGAGCGATATGCTGAGAAAGTTGGTTATCCGTTTCTATTTCCAACAGATGAAGATCAGGCAAAAGTTCAGGAGAGTATTGTTTTGGTAAAGGCGAATCGTTTAAGAGAAGCCGGTACGTTATTGCAAGGAGTTGTAGAGAAGCTGTGGAAGGAGCGAGAGGTTCCTATTGTTGCAGCGTGTACTGAGTTGCCTTTGGCTTACGATGCTTCCGATTTACCAGAAGAAGGTATGGTTTCGAGTTTGGGAGCGCTTACTGAAGCGTGTCTGAGATGCCTTTATAAATAGAACTGATGCTATAATATGCTGAACAAGAAAATAAGGCAGAGTAGGGGCTTTGCGTGAAGTGCTTAAGGATGGGACGTTGCCTTGAGACGAAAAGTTCAAAAGAACTTGCGGTGAAGCTCCGCGTTCGCTGTCACGTCGATAGCAGAAAATAAAATCTCCTATGATGTGGCAGAACTGCCCATATCGTAGGAGGTTTTTTTATGCAAAAGAGTCGTTTTTCTGTGCAGGAAATTGTCTGTTTTTCCCTTCTTATCGCCTTGAATATTGTATTGACGCGAATGGCAAGCATACGAATTCCAATTGCTGGCATCGAAACAATTCGTATAGGTTTTGGCGCTGTACCTGTTATTTTGGCAGGTTACTATTTTGGTGCGAAATCGGGAGGGGTAGTAGGTGCCGTTGGAGATTTTGTCGGATTCTGGATCAATCCCATGGGAGCCTACATGCCTCATTTCACTCTGACAGCTGCTTTGACGGGGATTATTCCAGCTCTTATTTTAAAGATTTTTAAAAGTAGAGGGCAGTATCATTTCTGGCAATTGCTAATTGCTATAGGAATTGGACAGTTTATAACGTCTGTTCTTCTCGTTCCATATTTTTTACACATGCTTTACGGAATACCCTTTCTGACGACGATTCCAGCTCAAATACAGGCACAAGTAATTCAAGTACCTCTTTATGCCATGTTCGTTAGAGGGATCGCGAAACGTCTTACTCTTGCCTTCTAAAGCGTGTACAAACCAAAGTGGTCAGAAGATTAGATATTAAAAACTGACCACTTTTTTCTGCAATGATTTGACAAAACGGAGATCCACTTTATAATCCTCTTATTAATAAATTTAAACTCTTAAAATATATAAAAATAAATTCACATCTGAAAGAGAGGTCTTCCCAATGAGGCACAATGATATAGCGGGTTGCAATGTGTTCCTCCAAAGAAATGAAATACAGTTTCTCGAACGTTTATCCTTTTCTGGTATTACCCTTTCATCAGGTACCACTTCATCAAGTATTTCTTCATGCACGTGCACGTGCACATCAACATCAACAATAACTAGATAGTTTCCCCCTTAATCAATTTATTTAGCATTTATCTTTTTCAACAGTTGCATTTATTGTAATTCAATTTAATAGAAGCTTTCGTATTTTGTGCAGAAGCTTGTTCCATAGAGCTTTATACTCCCTGTTTTTATGAGAGGGTGTGTATCGTTGTATATATTATTTTATGGAGGTGCTTTGTCTATGAAGCATTCAAGAGTTTTTCAGTTTATGGTGGTATGTTTTGCTTTTATCTTTTGTTTTATCTGTGTGCCAGAAGCCTTTGCAGAGAATGAATCGATTATCATTGGGTCAATTTGGAGCCAGGTTGGTGTAGCGGCGCCATTAGGTCAGGCGGGTCTTCGTGGAAGCCAACTTGCTGTAAAGTTGGCAAATGAACGTGGTGGCGTAGTCGGGCATAGTGTAGATCTGAAGAATATCGATGGGCAGAGTGACCCTACTGTCATATCAAATGCTTCCATAAGATTGGTTGAAGAAGTTGGGGTAATTGCTGCCTGCGGATTGACTGACGATTCGCTTGTTTCTGCAGCTGGTCCCATTTTTCAAGAGGGTAAAACTGTTTTTCTTGATGGAACGGCGACCACACCCACCATACCTCGAATCGGAGATTTTATTTTTATGACTCCTTTTGGAGATAATTATCAAGGACAGGCTGTTGCTAAATATTGTGTCGATACTCTGGGATGGAAAAAAGTGGCTGTTATCTGGGACAATGCCAGTGCCTACAGCACAGATTTGTCCAATTTTTTTATGGAATCTTTTAAAGCATACGTAGGTGATGAAAAGGCTATAGCCCATCAGGAAATTTACCAGACAGGCGACGTAAATTTTATGGCTCAACTTACCCGTTTAAAGATGAAAGTACAAAAAGAAAAAATTGATGGGATTGTCATTACTCCTCCTTTTCCCCAGGATGGTCCTATCATTGCGAAACAGGCTGATAAGTTAGGAATCAAACTTCCTATCGTTCTTACCGATGGCGCAGATGACCAGTCTGTTATTGAAGTCGGTGGTCCTTCTATAGAAGGCGCCCTTGTTTCTACTCACTTTGCGGCTGAGTATCCCCTTACAGAGAATGCCAAGAAGTTTGTTGAAGCCTATAGAGCTGAATATGACAGTGAACCAGGCGCATTCGAGTGTCTCGGATTCGATGCTGTTCAGATGATGATTGAATCTATTGAAGTAATAGGAAAAGAAAAATGGGATGCTATGTCTCTTGAAGAGCAGCGTGTTGCTTTGAGAGATACCATTCAAAACCATAAGTTTACAACAACCACAATGCCTATTTCCTATCCAGATCCTTCCATGGTGGAGTATCCGCGCGTGCCACTAAAACCTGTTGTCTTTAAAGAGTTTAAGAACGGCCAGCGGGTTTATAAGGGCATACTCTATCCAGAGGAACTGTAAGTTATAAGGGTCCGTAGTGCAGAGGGCGCTTTGTGCGTTCTCTGCACATATTACTACGTTTGGAGCTGATACTATGCTGAAAGTTGATAATTTGACAAAAAGCTTTGGCGGACTCTGTGCTGTTAATAATCTAAGCTTTTCGCTGAATAAAAAAGAGCTTCTGGGCCTCATTGGTCCTAATGGGGCAGGAAAGACGACAGTTTTTAATTTGCTAACTGGTGTTATCAAAGCAACATCAGGGAGTGTTACCTTAGAAGGGAAAAATTTGACGAACAAAGCTCCCCATGTGATTACATCACATGGAATTGTTCGTACCTTTCAAAATTTGAGGCTAATGAAGGGACTTTCTCTTTTAGAAAATATGAAAATAGCCTTTCACGTTTCTCTTGATTATGGTTATAAAGATGCTTTTTTCTTTTCCTCTCGTTATAAGAAAGAGGAGAAAGAAATAGAAGAATCCATATTTCAGACTCTGGCTATGCTTCATATGGAAGACCATGCCTCTATTTCAGTTGATGATTTACCTTATGGCGTTCAAAAAAAGGCCGAGTTGGCCAGGGCTCTTCTCTTTAAACCACAAGTTCTTTTGTTGGACGAACCGGCCGCAGGCTTAAATCCTACGGAAACAGACGAGATTATAGAGATCATACAGTCAATTCACGAGCATTCTCAAATGGGAATCATTATTGTAGAGCACAATATGAAAGTTGTTATGGGAATGAGTGAACGTATTCTTGTCATGAATCAGGGAGCTCTTATTGCAGAGGGAATTCCGTCGGAAATACAAAACAACGAAGAAGTAATTACAGCATACCTCGGACAGAAAGCATGGAAAAAACAGGCTGTTCAGGCTGAAAAGGGGGAAGAGGTATGTTAAAGATCAAAAATGTCGTTGCGGGATATGGGAAAGCGGAAGTGCTTCATGGTATAGAGTTGTATGTTGATGCTGGAGAAGTTGTGGCTCTCGTTGGTCCCAACGGAGCAGGAAAGACGACGACGATTCGTTGTGTTACAGGACAGCTTCCAATAAAGCAAGGCTTGGTAACGTATAAGGAAAAAGATATTTCTCAAATACCGGCGTATCAGATTGTAAATTTGGGGATTTGTTGTTCGCCTGAAGGACGAAACGTTTTTGGAAACCTCTCCGTCTATGAAAATCTAAAAATGGGCGGGTATCTCATACATGGAAAGCAACTCTATAAAGAGCAACTAGAGTGGGTATACAGCCTTTTCCCCAAGCTTTGGGAGAGGCGTGACCAGTTGGCGGAATCTCTTAGTGGAGGAGAACAGCAGATGCTGGCTATCGGTCGGGCTATTATGTCAAAACCAAGTCTGCTGCTTCTTGATGAACCCTCATTAGGACTTGCCCCTGTTGTAGTTGATCAGATTTACGAAAAGATAGAGGAAATAAGTCATGAGGGTACTTCTATTCTGCTTGTTGAGCAAAATGTTCGTCTTGCCCTTGAAATATCTTCTCGTGCCTATGTGATGGAGAGTGGACAGATACGTCTCTGCGGAAAAAGTTCTGAGCTCGAAAAAGATTCGTATATTGAACAGACCTATTTGGGGGTGAAATAGCCAATGAATGTTCTTTACTTTCTTCAACAGCTAATCAATGGTCTTTCATACGGCAGTATCTTGGCGCTTCTTGCCATTGGCTACACCATGATCTACGGTATTTTAGGGCTCATTAACTTCGCCCACGGAGAAATCTTTATGATTGGTGCTTTTTGTTCATATCTCTTGGTGAGCTTTTCGGGAGCCAGTTTCTGGACAGGGCTTCTTGGGGCTGTTGGTGGATCCGTTCTTATAGGTCTTCTCATTGAAAAGTTGGTTTATGATCCGTGCCTTAAAAAGAACCCTGAAGTTTTAACCGTTTTTATCGCTTCCTTTGGAGCCTCATTAGGGTTACGGAATCTTTTTGTCATGATTTTTGGGGATGGACGGAGGGCTTTCCCGACGCCAGAATATCTTGAAGGAATAATTATTACAGAAAGTGGACTCTTTTTAAATGTTAAGGATCTTCTTATCTTGGCAGTAACGCTTATATTGCTGGTTGTCGTTACCCTCTTTATAAAATACTCCCGAATCGGAACCGCTATGCGTGCTGTTGCCTACGATCCTACTGCTGCTCAGCTCGTTGGCGTCAATAGCAAAACTGTAGTATTACTGGCTTTCATTATAGGTTCTGCCCTGGCTGGTATTTCTGCCGTTTCATATGGTATCAGTTTTGGTATCGTTAATCCGAGCATGGGCTATCTTATCGGCCTAAATGGTTTTATAGCGGCAGTTTTAGGAGGAATCGGAAACGTTCCTGGGGCAGCTATCAGCGGATATATCATTGGTTTGGGGGAGATATTGTTTGTTGCCTTTCTTCCTCCTGCCTGGTCGGCTGTTCGTCCTCTTTTTGTGTGGGCATTGCTTTTTATCATCCTTTTTATAAAACCGTCTGGTCTCTTCCGACCAAACGTGAAAATCCAATAGGAGGCAGACGAGATGAATAAGAAAACATATACTCTTATTGGTTCTCTATTGTGTTTGGCTATTTTGCTTTTTCTGGCTAATACTTTTTTACGAGGGTACTATTTGCGTCTTGTTATCCTTTTTGCTATTACATCAATTGTAGCTTTAGGTGTTAACGTGACAAATGGATATACAAATATCTTTTCTCTAGGTTTTGGCGGAACCATGATGGTTGCTGGTTATGCTACGGCATTGATGACTCTTCCTCCAGCCTATAAAAAGGCAGTGCTTCATTTGCCTCTATGGCTTGAGCAACTTCAGGTCGCCTTCCCTTTGGCCTTAGTTATTGCCGGGTTATTGGCTGTTGTTGCAAGTATCATTTTGCTTCTTCCAGCTTTTAGGCTTGAAGGGCAGTACTTTATATTGGCATCTATGGGAATTAATATAGTGATGGGAAACCTGGCGGAGAACCTTAGGGGAATTACCCATGGAGACATGGGGCTTCGCAATATTCCTGCCTATACGAACATATGGTGGGCGTATGGAATTCTACTGCTCGTCATTTATGCTATTCATAGGCTTGTCCATTCTCGATTCGGCCGAGGACTTATAGCGATTTCTAAAGATCAGCAATTAGCAAGTGTTATGGGAGTTCCAGTTGTTAAATACAAAATCATTTCATTTGCGATAGGAAGCTTTATCACAGGTATAGGAGCTTCTTTATGGGTTCACTTAGTGTTGACCATGAATCCCAAAGCTTTTAGCCTTGTTTATGTTTTCCAGGTTGTAGCAATGCTTGCTATTGGTGGAATCGGTACTCTTTCAGGTCCACTTATTGGCGCAGCCATACTCACCATTGGAACGGAACTTCTAGCCCCTGTGCAGGAAGGTTTCACTTTTTTAGGGTGTACCGTTCCGCCTATTTTCGGCTTCGTGAATGTATTTATGGCTCTTTTGCTTATTGTTATTATGATATTTAAACCTCGTGGTCTTATGAATGGAAGAGAAATTGGCAGCTTTATATGTTTTTCCAAAAAGGAGGGTAACAGTAATGGTAATTCGAATATCAAGGGATAAAGTTGTTTATGCCATGTCGAATGCTAACGAAGCTGTGGCGTCTGTTAAGGCAGGAAGTCAGGTTGTTTTTGAAACAGAAGATTGTTTCAGCCATAAGATTACCCGACCAGATCAAAAGCTTTCAAGTGATTTTGATTATTCTATTGTCAATCCGGCGACAGGCCCTCTTTGGATTGAAGATGCAGAGCCTGGCGATGTTTTAAAAATTCATATTGATAAAATAACTCTTGATAAACAGGGAGTTGTAGAAGTGTTTCCGGGCTGGGGACCTTTAGGTGGCGATGTAGTTGAGAGTCATACAGAAATTGTTCCGGTCTCTGACAGGAAAGGATTTTTTTGCGGCATGGAATTGCCTCTTCGCCCAATGATTGGAGTTATTGGTGTTGCTCCTGAAAAAGAGGAAATTGCCTGTGGAATTCCTGGTGTGCATGGCGGTAATCTTGATACTATTCAAATGACGGAAGGCGCAACTCTGCGCTTGCCTGTCTTTGTTCCAGGGGCTAAATTGGCCTTGGGAGACCTTCATGCCATTATGGCAGATGGAGAAGTCTGTGGCACAGGAGTGGAAATACGAGGAGAAGTGACTTTGAGCATTGATCTGGAAAAAAGAGTTAACCAGGCAACCCCTGTATTAGAAAATGAAGAGGCTTTCTTTATCTTGGCAAGTGGGGAAACTCTGGAAGTAGCTATTCAGAGGGCTCTCAAAGAAGCAGTTCCCTTTATAATGAAGCTTAAAAATTTATCGTGGGCGCAAGCATATATGTATGCCAGTGTAGCCTGTGATCTTTCTATCAGTCAGGTAGTCAATCCTCTCAAAACAGTAAAAGTAAAAATTTGTAAATAAAAAGGCTAATTAGGTCTCACATCGGCTGTTATGTTTTTGTATGCAAATATGGCTGATGTGAGACTTTTTCAGCATATCCATTGCATTGAGAAAAAAACGTATAGAGAATAATGTTTAAAAAAGCAAAAAATGCACATTTTTTACAAAATATTCATAAATATAATATTCTTGACAGCCTATCCCCCTTTACTTATACTGTTCCCGTCACTGAATGTAGAGCTTAGAAAAATGAGTTTTACACAGTCTATTTTTAATACGGGCGATCGATGAGGTTTGTTTTCCATGTAAAGAGGTTTTTGTTGAGAGAGTTCTATGTGTTAAGAGAGAAGAGCCTCTTCAGAAAGTAGTGCCTCTTAAGCAAGTGTTCCCCAGGCTGTGTTCCCAATTAAAGTCGCTTTTGATCGATATTCCCTAAACTGTGAAGGTTTTGCGCCATGTAAAACCGCAGGTTGTCTGTGTTCATGCCTTCGTACTTTAAACGGAGAGAGGATAGTGAGGGGGGTGATTGTCGCCTGATATGTGAATAAAATATCTTGTCATTGCTATTTTGTAACAGATCACACGTAGTATGCGTAATTTTTGATTCATATTTCTTTTCAAACATTATCCTATGGGGGTGTTAGTATGCCGGAAGCAGTACTCCGCGCAGCGAATGACTGGGTCGTATGGGCCATAGCCATCGCAATCGTAGTTATAGTTCTTATTCAGTCTCTTCTGTACATACGCCTTTCTTTTAGTACAGCCGAGAGAATCGGTTTTCCAAAAGAAAAATGTGTTCAGGGCCTTCGTGCTGGTGCCATTTCAGCTATTGGTCCTTCTATTGCCGTTTTTATCGTTATGGTTGGTATGATGTCCGTTGTTGGTGGACCTATCACATGGCTTCGTCTTTCCATTATCGGTGCTGCTCCCACAGAGCTCACCGCTGCAACAGTTGGAGCTGAGGCTCTCGGTGTTAAATTCGGTTCTGCAGATTATGATATTCAGGCCCTGGCTACCTCTTGGTGGACCATGACCATTAATGGAACAGGCTGGCTTCTTGTTACAGCCCTGTTTACACATAAGCTCGAAGGCCTTCGAGAAAAAATCGGCGGTGGAGATGCCAAATGGCTTGCCATCGTTTCTGGTGGAGCCATGCTCGGTTGCTTCGGATTCCTCAATTCCAGAAATATCATGGCTGGATTCAAGGGCCTCCAGGCTGGTACTGTTGGTGGCGGCGGCCCTCTTTATGCAGCCATCGGCGGTCTTCTCGGTATGGTCTTAATGCTTTGCCTTGCCAAGAAACTGACCTGGCTCAGAGAGTATACTCTCGGAATAGCCATGCTTATCGGAATGGCTGTAGCCGTCATTCTTGTTTAGTTGAAGGAGGGATCTCATTATGGTATCTCACGACGAATTTGAAAATATATGGAAAAAACCAGCAGTTAAAATTGGTTTTATCACTGTTATTATCCCGACATTAATGTGCTTCTTGCCAAATATCTATCTCTATTTACGTTACGGAGCATTTCCACCCGTTTCTGTGGCATTGAAGTCATGGGGCATGATTGCAGCTATCTTCGGCGCTTTTTATGTTGTTGAACCTGTTTCATACTATCCTATTCTCGGTCTGACAGGAACATATATTTCCTTCTTGAGCGGAAATATCGGTAACCTTCGTGTTCCTTGTTCCGCAGTAGCTCAGGAAGTTGTTGGCGTAGAAGCCGGTTCGCCTGAGGCTGAAATAGTTTCTACATTGGGGCTTACCGGTTCTGTTGTTACCAACCTTTTCTTCACAACGTTGGCAGCTATTGCTGGTACAGCTCTTTTGGCTGTCTTCCCCGAACCTATCGCTATCGCCTTTAAACAGTACACTGTAGCCGCTATCTTCGGTGCTGTTTTTGGACAGTTCACCCTGAAATATCCCAAATTGGCAGTCGCTGGAATTGCTATTCCTCTGCTTATTTATATAGTAGCGCCTAAAATTGGTCTCGGTTTCTTGACTCAGACTTGGATTGTTATCGTTGCTTCCGTTTTTGGAACGATAGCAGTAGGCCGTCTTCTCTACAAGAAGGGCCTGCTTTAGGAATTAAACATCAACCGCAGCGCCGCATCCTTGAAGGATGCAGCGCTGCGATTCTTTCGTTGCCTTTTGT
>NZ_JAYFQR010000004.1:0-258781 GCF_034926885.1 Aminobacterium sp. | reverse complement strand
CCAGCTCGTCGAGTTCGATAAAGGTCCCTTCATCAAGAAGCTGCGCGATACGATCGCGCGCTGTCCCCTTCCCCTTCGATCGCTGCTTCTCTATGGCCTTCGCTCCACCGCCCTGCTGGGCCTCGGCGCGCTTGCGATCCAATTCTGCACAAAGTTCTTCGATACTCCGATTCGTCATAACTCTAGTTGCCCCCTCTCTTTCTATCCTTCATTTTTTACAACGTCGTGTAATATTGCATGTGCAACGGTATAGGGGTCTGTCTCTTTTTCAAGTATGGCTTCGATGTGTTCATTAGTCCCTTGGTTTTGCCAGGCTTTTTCAACTTTTTTAGCAATATCACGACTGAGGATTTCTCTTACTTCTTCAACCACTTTGTTTTTTTGTTTTCTTAAGCCTTGAGCACTCTCTTTAAGGAATTCGTGATGTTTTTCGATGCCTTCTACAAGTTCAGCTACCCCGTCTCCCTTTTCAGCTACGGTCATATTGATAGGTGGGTACCACGCTGTTTTACCAATAAGATCAAGCATAAGTTTGACTTCTGCCACTATCTTTTCGGCACCTGGCCGATCTGCTTTATTAACGACAAAAACATCAGCAATCTCCATAATGCCAGCTTTCATAATTTGAATATCATCACCCATGCCGGGGACAAGTACCAAACAAACAGTATCTGCCAATTTGACGATGTCTATTTCTGATTGTCCCACACCTACTGTTTCTATCAGAATAACATCTTTCCCACAGGCATCAAGAATTTTAACAGCTTCCCTTGTACTGCGGCTGACACCACCAAGAGAACCACGTGTTCCCATGCTGCGGATAAAAACATCTTTATCATTGGCATGGCGTTGCATACGAATTCGGTCTGCAAGTATGGCTCCCCCGCTAAAGGGACTTGATGGATCAACTGCAATAATTCCAACTGACTTGTCCTTTTTCCTAAATTCGGATATTAGTTTGTCAACTAAAGTGCTTTTCCCTGCACCTGGACTGCCCGTTATCCCTATGACAAGCGCCTTGCCTGTATGGGGATATAGATACTTCATAATCTCTTCGGTTTCTGGTGCTTCGTTTTCAACGAGAGAGATTATTCTGGCTAAAGCCCTGATATCACCATGTAAAGCTTTTTCTGCAAGCAAGCTCACAGCTAAACAGTCTCTTTCTGCCTTTTTTCAGCTACAGCTTTTTCAAGCCATTTAGCACACACAGAAGTTGGAGTGCCAGGTCCAAAAATTGCTCCGGCCCCCATTTCCAAAAGAGATGGGATATCACTTTCAGGTATGACGCCTCCTCCAAAAACAATAATGTCACTAGCGTTATTATCTTTTAAGAGGCTAATAATCTTTGAGAAATAGAAACTATGTGCTCCTGAGAGAATGCTAATACCTATAGCGTCAGCGTCTTCCTGGATTGCCGTATCGACAATCTGTTCAGGGGTTTGGCGGAGGCCTGTATAGATAACTTCCATGCCGGCATCACGAAGGGCTCTTGCAACTACTTTTGCGCCCCTATCATGACCATCAAGGCCTGGTTTTGCTATTACAACTCGGATTTTTTTCTCAGCCATAACTCATTCCTCCAGTTACAAAATGATATTTTCCGTATATTCTCCAAATTCTTCCCTCAGAATCCCGCAAATTTCACCCTCAGTAGCATAATTTCGAACAGCATCAATAATAAGGGGCATCATATTTTGAGATTCATCGCGTGCGGCTTTACGTATAGCTTCTAATGTGTCATGAACTTTGATATTATCGCGATTTTCTTTCATTTTCTTCAGATTTTTAATTTGGCGCTCTCCCACAGTTTCGTCGACTTTGAGAAGTTTCATATCTTTGTTGTTTTCTTCAATCTGGAACTTGTTTACACCTACGACAATAGCGTCGTTTGTTTCGATAGCTCTTTGATATGCATATGCTGCATCCTGTATATGTTTTTGCACATATCCTTTTTCTATGGCAACAAGCATTCCACCCATATCATCAATTTGATTAATATATTCTTCAGCTTTCTGTTGAATTTCATTTGTCAGACTTTCAATGACATAGCTGCCTGCAAGAGGATCAATAGTATTGGCCACGCCTGATTCATAGGCAATGATTTGCTGTGTTTTCAATGCTATGCCTACGCTCTTTTCAGAGGGCAGTGCCAATGCTTCATCCATACTATTGGTATGTAGCGACTGGGTACCACCTAATACTGCAGCAAGAGCCTGTAACGTTACTCGTACTATGTTGTTTTCGGGCTGTTGTGCTGTAAGGGTTGACCCACCTGTTTGAGTATGGAAACGAAGGGTCTGAGCTTTTTGATCAGTAACGCCAAAACGTTCTTTCATAATTTGAGCCCACATTCTCCGTGCAGCTCGGTATTTTGCCACTTCTTCGAGGAAATCATTATGAGCGTTGAAGAAGAAGGAAAGACGTTTTCCGAATACGTTAGGATCAAGTCCCTTTTTCTTTGCTGCCTCAACATAGGCAATACCGTCTGCCAACGTAAAGGCTATTTCTTGTGCTGCTGTACTACCTGCTTCTCGGATGTGATACCCGGAAATTGAAATAGTATTCCATTTAGGAACATTTTTACTGCAGAATTCGAAGATGTCCGTAATAAGACGCATGGATGGCTTAGGTGGGAATATATATGTTCCTCTAGCTATATACTCCTTCAAAATATCATTTTGAATGGTTCCAGCTAATTGGTTTGCAGGAACTCCTTGTTTTTCCCCAACGCAAATATACATAGCAAGAAGCACGCTTGCTGGAGCGTTGATTGTCATGGAAGTAGACACTTTGTCTAAAGGAATTTCATTGAATAAAACTTCCATATCGGCAAGGCTATCAATGGCCACTCCTACTTTTCCGCATTCTCCCTGAGCCATAGGATGGTCAGAATCATAGCCGATCTGTGTGGGCAAATCAAAAGCTACTGAAAGTCCTGTTGTTCCCTGTGAAAGAAGATACCGATATCTTTCATTTGATTCTTCAGCATTTCCAAAACCGGCATACTGACGCATTGTCCAAAGGCGTCCTCGGTATAACGTGGGCTGAACACCTCGTGTAAAAGGATATTCGCCAGGATAGTTGAGATCTTGTACATAGTTAAAATCTTTAAGATCAGAGGGGTCATAAACCCTCTTCAAATGTAAATTTCCACCTGTGTGGAATTCCTTTCGGCGTTCTGGCCGTTTTTCCAATACTTTTTCTACTTTTGCTTCATATTTTTTTCTTTGTTCCATTATTTCGGGGATATTTTTCTTATCATCAGTCACGATAACTCGCCTCCCATAAATAAAAATCTCTCTCCCGAAAAGCTTATTCCTTTACGGTTCTTATTTTTTATTTTGAATTAAATTTGGACAAAGCGGTAACCAATCTCGAGTTTGCAGTAAGCCGACATCCATATAAAGAGCAAGCATCGATTGATCAGGATATCCAGATATTTCCGGACTCTGTGGTAAGACTAGCGATAATTGAAGAAAATCGTTTTGAGGTTCAAAACTTTGTGCAAGTTCCAAAGAAGGCGCTACTATTCCACCTGTCAAGCTAGCGGCGCGCTCCATCCATAAAGTTGCATTTTTATCGGAGATAAAGAAAGAAAGAGTAACGCCATTATGTATGCAGAAAGATGTAAGTGTTAAAGCATCCTCTTTAGAGAGAGTAAAAGCATTCGATACTACAATATGTCGAAGGAAAGGTTTTTTATCATTCCAGATTAAATTCAATTTTTGATCGAGGTCTTGCTCCAAGGGAGCTTCAATCATTGCTATATTGTCATATTCTACAGGAAGTGGATATGAGACTACCGGTTTTAATGTCTGCTCATTCCAAATAGCAGAAGCGACAAATACATTGTTTTTTACATAACTGGTAAAGGGCGTCAAGAATGTTCCCTGTAGGGTTAACACGGTAGAGTCATCGCTTTGAAGGACATCAGGGTGCGAAACAGAGAAAAAGCCAGAAGCAGCAGAAACAAGAGGCACCGGATATGTTTCCCAATATGAATAACCGGCAACGTCAAGTATACCAATTTTATCTCTCATTCTGAATAAGGTCCATGCTCCAGGGAAAATTCCACATTCTGTTGCTTGGGAAAGGTCGAGACGATTAAAATCAATAATGTTATTGGATAATTGACCTTCATCAGATATGACAAACAGACTTCCATCAATGCCCCACTGAATATCTCGAGGCTGGCGTGATGAAAAGCAGGTATTTTCACCTGTTTCAGTATTATATATGATAATGCGCTCATTATTTCTATCTGCTATAGCTAAGAATTGTCCATAAACGTCAATGGCAACAGGCTCAAAAAGGCCCTCTAAAGAAGGTTGCCACGTCTTTCTTATTTTAAAGTCAGGATAGCTTAAAAAGATAATTTGACGGTTACTTGCATCTGTAATTGCAATTTCCCTTTCAGAAATCCAAGTAGCATCAGATATCATATGTGACAATTGATAAACTTTGTTAACTTTTATTTCATTATTGTTGCGTGTAATTTGATCAATTTCCCCCTTACGACTAAAAACTAAAAAAGAGTCAGGGGTAGCAAATAATGATGTAACGGGTTCATCCAAAGATACAGATTCTTTTGTCCCATTAGATACGTTTACTATTGATAGAGTGTTACCTATTTGATCAGTCAATAGGATAGTGTTGTTAAAAGATATTGTTTTTCCAAGACCTTTTATATTTAAAATCTCAAAGACAGGAAGATTGAAAGACTCTTTTATATTTTGAGAAGTAATAATCCACTGATTTTCTTCATGTTTCCCATTTAGGTACGTTTCGAGGTATTTTGTTTCATTCGTAATGTCTTCAACAAGCCGATGTGCAACTTGATCTTGAGGTCTTACTTCAAGATAGTAACGAAAAGAGCGTTTTGCTTCTTCGAGAAGACCCATTCGCTGAAGATTTAATCCCTTAAGGAAATAGTAATCAACCATATATGTGTTTAAATTTAAGGCTTTATCAAGGGCGATACATGACTTCCAATAGTCTGAATGCACATAGGATAGATATGCATCAAAAAAATATTTTTCCGCTTCCTGGCGTTTAGCCGTGGTAAGTGCAGAAGCTGGTAAAGATAAAAAAAAGAACGATGCAAAAAAGAGAAAAAAAAGTGTAAGATATTTTGATAGTTTGTTCATTACTCTACTTCACCCCCACGAAAGAATAGAAACCTAACATTATCGCACCTGCAAGCAGAAAACCCAAGAGCATGCGGAGATAGAAGATCCATAGTTTGCCGCCAGGAAGTTCCCCTCTTCCTATTTTGACAACGAGCCTAGCGACAAGGAGAGCCCCAATAAACATTCCAAGAGCCATAAGTGCATTTATATTTTCAGTTGGCATTAGAATCCCTCTTTAATAAAAATATTGAATAAAGATATTTTATCAAAAACAAGTAAAGTGTAACTCATATGAAACCACAAAATCGCCAATAAAATATATTGTGATAATTTTAACTATAAAATAAAAATGATAAAAATAGAAAAAAGAAAAGGCCGAAGGAAAAACCTTCGGCCCGAGGATATTTTTACTAGCCACGTATAGTCAATTCTTCTTGTTCCGTACTTTGATGAATTTGTTTGAGAACGGAGACAGCTACTTCTAAAGCTCTTTTACCGTCCATTATTCCTACCAGAGGCTGTTTCCCTTCTCTTACGCAGGTTACAAAATGTTGAAGTTCTAATTTAAGAGGCTCACTCTTAGGAAATACAGGATGCTCTATTACTTCTACGAGGTTCCCGTTTTCATGTCGCACGCATCTGTTAATTGATACATCTTGAGTTTCATAGTTAATCGTTAAATATCGCTCCGGTTCCATGATTTCAAGCTGTCTAAGACGGCGTTCTGAAACTCGACTTACTAAGATATGTGCCATTGCTCCATTAGTAAAAGAAATTTGAGCTGAGGCTATATCTTCATGGTTCGTACGAATACAGCGTCCTGTTGCTGAAATATTGGCAATTTCAGAATGAACCATAGACAAAATAATATCAATATCGTGAATCATTAGATCAAGTACAACGCCTACATCACTAATTCGCGAAGAAAAGGGACCTAAACGACGCGATTGGAGAAAAAGAGGTTCATGGACAATTTTAGATGTATATTGAACGGCGCTGTTAAATCTTTCTATGTGTCCAACCTGAAGAACTAAATCTCTTTTTGCTGCGACATTAAGAAGGTCTTCAGCTTCACTGACAGTAGTAGTAACTGGTTTTTCAATAAGAACATGAATACCATTTTCTAACGCTTTTTTCGCTATTTCATAATGAAGACATGTGGGTACCACTACACTTATAGCGTCTGGTCGTGCTTTTTCGATAAATTCGTCGAAATCTGAATAATATGGAACACCAAGGTTATCTCCTATAGCAACAGCTCGGGCTTCATTCTCATCAACAACTCCCACCAGTTGTGTGCCGAGAAGCTCGGTATATACTCTAGCATGGTGTTGCCCCAGATGCCCCACACCTATTACGCCTACACGTTGTAGGTCCATTTTGGGATCACTCCTCGCAACTTTTTCAGTGTTACTCTATAAGCCTTCTTTTATATTGTCACATGAAGAATGGTGAAAATGGCATGAACATTCTTTTTCTGACAACGATGCCAAGAGAAACATTCGCTCGCGCTTATCATTTTTTCGATAAGAATAACAATATTTACTGTCTCTATATGAACAGAAAGGTATCATTGTTATATTTGCTTCCAAGAGCTTCTTTTCTCTTAGCTGAGTTTCTATGGCTCCAGGCAGATCAAAATATACACGCTCATCTACCTTTTGCCAATGGTTAGATGAAATTTCTCTCTGACCTAAAGTCGTCCAATCATCATTTTGACTACGATAATAAAATTCTTTACTTATTCCAGGTCCTATCCATGCATAAACACGTTTCAAGTCAAGATCCATCTTTTGAGCAACGTAGTCTAGTCCGTTTCCTGCGATGTTTTGAACGGTTCCCTTATACCCTGAATGAAGAAGTAACACCCACGGACGAGGAAGCGGCGATGCAAGTATGACAGGTACACAATCTGCAAAACGAAGGCTTCCTTCGTAACAGGAATTTGTTAAAAACAGGCCATCGGCCGCAGGTCTATTGGGAATGCAAAAAGAGTCTTCCTCTGTGAGGATATTGATTCCGTGTACTTGTTGGGGAGCTATAAATTTTTTATCGCTATTTTCTTTTAAAAGGGAATAAACAGCTTCTCGAGAAAGCGCAGGATCTCCCATTGCTTTAGTTATGCCATTTCCCCTCATAAAAAGACGCGCAGAGAAAAATACGTTTTCTTTCGGGCATAGATATTCAAGGATATAATGTCCTTCTTTTTCTTGTAGAATAAATCCTTTAGAGCTCATTGCAAAAAGTAGCTTCCTGAAGAATAAAAGACTTTATATATCCGATAAGGTAAAGGCTGCCGCAACAAACGACGATGGAGCTATCTTGACAAGCATTATAAATGGCTTCACGTGGGTCTGAAATACCTTTAGGTGTGGAAGCCCAAGTATACTGCAATGCCTCTTTTCTTAAGAATTCTGCTTTAGCGGAACGTTCCATCTCTGGGACTTCAGTGCAGAAAAGATGAGGTTTGAGTCCACTTAATTTTTTTAAAGCGATATCATGTTCCTTGTCTTTCATAGAGGCATATACTATAGCAAGTTTTTCTTTGTCATTATTTATGCCAAGTGTCTTTAAACTTTCTACGAGTTTTGTGATTCCGTCATCATTGTGTGCTCCATCAAGTATGATTGGCGGCGTATGTTTTATAAGTTCCATTCTTCCAGGCCAACAAGTTTTAGCCAATCCCCTTCGTATGGATTGTTCCGTTATCTTATCCATCTTGTTTCTCAATATGTCCATAGATGCAAGCGCTACTGCACTATTGGCTATTTGATGAGTCCCAATTAATGGAGTATGAATGTCTGCGTAAACGTTTCCGTTGTTATGTGTCAACGTAAACGTTGCTCCTTGAAGCGATACATTTTTTGTTGAGACTGTATATGTTTCAGGAACAATTACTCCTTGAGTTTCTTTTTTTAGGCATTCAGTTTTGAAAAGACTACAGAGAGTGTGTGATCCTCCTGCAAAAAGAGCTGGAACGCCTTTACGGATAACAGCAAATTTTTCCATAGCTATAGCTTCAAGAGTATCTCCTAAATATTCCATATGATCTTTTGAGATAGGGGTTATTATTGTCAGAAGGACGTTGCCAAGGGTATTGGTTGCATCGAGTCTTCCCCCCATTCCAGCTTCTATAACGGCTATATCAACATCAAAAGATGCGATTAAAAGAAAAGCTGTTGCAGTGAAAATTTCAAAATATGTAGGAGGATCTAAAGCTAATTGGGCATTTTCTTTAACAGTGCTTATTACTTTTTGGGCAGCTTCTTCCCATTTTTCACATGAAAGTGCATGACCGTTTATAAGGAGCCGCTCCCCCATATGAACAAGATGCGGACTGGTATACATCGCTGTTCGCATACCGGATTCCCGCAAAATAGATTCTATGTATGCTGAAGTGGATCCTTTCCCATTTGTTCCTACTATATGTATAGCAGGAAAACTTTTTTCTGGGTGCCCCAAGCATTCAAACAATCTCGAAATACGCTCCAAGCCCGGGTGAATACCCGGGCTTGAAATTTGTTCCAGTTGATTTTCTATTTCAATGTAACGTGATCGTTCGTTCATTATTATGACCTTTTTAAACTCGCTATATTATCTAAAATTCTCTGATAGTGATTTTTGTTTTCTTCTAAACGAGTTCTTTCTTTTTCTACTACTTCTTCGGGAGCCTTAGATGTGAAGTTTTTATTAGCTAACTTTTTCTCCATCTTCTGCATGTCTTTTTCCAGATTTTTAAGTTCTTGCTCCAGACGTAAAATTTCAGCATCTATGTCAAGAAGGCTTCCCACTTCTAAACTAACTTCTCCAGAGCTCATAACAGATGCAAGACATCCGTGTGGTTTCTCTTCATTATCTGAAATAATGTCGACTCGTTCAACTTTGGCCAAGAGAGAGATCATATCCATATTATCTTTAACGAGAACCGTTAACGGTTCATTATTTGTTTGAAGGATAACGCGCTCTACTCTCTGCTGGGGAGCAACATGAGCTTCTGCCCTCAAGTTTCTGATAATGCGTATAACCTCTTGAAGAGTCGCCATTTCTACCAGAGAGTTATCAAATTTCATATCATCCGAAGCTTTAGGCCAATCAGAACGTTCTATAGATTCGTCGCTGAAACCAAAGGTATGCCATAGCTCTTCAGTGGCGAAGGGAATGAAGGGGTGGATGAGCTTTAATACTGTTTGGAATACATATTCAACAATGGCTTGAGTATCCCTTACTCTCGATTCTCCTTCGTCTCCCCTAAGAGCAGGTTTAGACATTTCAAGATACCAGTCACAAAGGTCTCCCCAAATGAAATCGTACATCATTCTCGCTGCTTCTCCGACGAAATACCCGTCAAGAAGCTTACTGATTTCTTCGATGACGTTTTGTGTCCGTGTTAGAATCCACTGATCATGAAGTCTCATGTTTTCTTTCTTTGGAAGCGGCTTAACTGCACAATCATCTTCGAGATTCATGAGAGCAAAGCGGCTCGCATTCCAAAGTTTATTCATGAAGAGACGATATGTTTCGATTTTGTTTGTGCTTAATAGTATATCGCGTCCCTGTACAGTCAGTGCTGCGAGGGTGAGACGGAGGGCATCTGCTCCATATTTGTCGATCATGGTAAGAGGATCAATAACATTGCCCTTAGATTTGCTCATTTTATGACCGTCTTCATCTCTTATAAGAGCATGAATATATACTTCCTTGAAAGGCTCCTTTTCTTGGAATTCAAGGCCCATCATAATCATTCTTGCAACCCAGAAGAAAATAATATCGAATGCAGTTACGAGCAGAGATGTAGGATAGAAATATTTAAGTTCTTCAGTGTTGTCAGGCCATCCTAGTGTTGAGAAAGGCCATAAAGCACTACTGAACCAAGTATCAAGAACATCCTCATCCTGATGGATATGAGAACTTCCACATTTTTCGCAAACTGAAGGATCTTCCTCAGCCACTGTAATATGTCCGCAATCATCGCAAGTCCATGCGGGAATACGATGTCCCCACCACAACTGCCTTGAAATACACCAATCACGGATATTTTCCATCCACTGGTAATAAATCTTTTGCCATTGCTCGGGAATCCATTTTATGTCTCCATTTTCTACAGCTTTTATTCCTGCATCGGCTAAAGGTTTTGCTTTAACGAACCATTGCTCTGAAAGGTATGGTTCTACCACTGTATGGCAGCGATAGCAGTGACCTACAGAATGATCCATTTCCTCAATTTTCTCTATAAATCCTTGCGATTTAAGGTCTTCTACAACACGTTCTCTAGCTTCCAGTACTGAAAGCCCCTTATAGGAAGGTGCATTTTCATTCATAAAACCATCAGCATCGATTACCTGAATCTGCTCAAGATTATGGCGTTGTCCAACAAGGAAGTCGTTAGGATCGTGGGCAGGAGTAATCTTTACGCATCCTGTTCCAAATTCTGGATCAACCATAATATCTTCAATAATAGGTATTTCTCGATCTGTAAGAGGAACACGGACTTTTTTGCCAATAAGATGACTATATTTTTCTGCTCTTGGATGGACAGCTATTGCTACATCTCCCAGTATGGTTTCTGGGCGTGTTGTAGCTACAATAAGAGCGCCTTCTCCCTCAACAAAGGGATATTTTACATAGTAAAAATGTCCTTTAACATCTTCGTGTTCCACTTCGATATCAGAAAGAGCGGTGTGACAGCGAGGGCACCAGTTAATAATATAACGACCCTTATATATAAGACCTTTTTTGTAAAGACGAACGAAAACAGTGCGAACAGCACGAGAGAGACCTTCATCAAGGGTAAATCTTTCTCTGTCCCAATCGCAAGAGTTCCCAAGCTTTTTCATTTGTTCAAGGATCCTATTGCCGTACTCCTCTTTCCATTCCCAAACTTTATTTACAAATTCTTCACGGCCGAGATCGTGTCTTGATATGCCATCTTTGGCAAGATTTCGTTCTACCACATTCTGAGTGGCGATTCCAGCATGGTCTGTTCCAGGCAGCCATAAAACGTTATAACCATTCATTCTTTTATATCGACAAACAATGTCTTGGAATGTGTTGTTGAAAGCATGTCCCATGTGAAGAGAGCCAGTAACATTAGGAGGAGGTATAACAATTGAAAAAGCCTCTTTAGATGGATCTACTTCAGCATGAAAAAGTCCCGTTTTTAGCCACCATGAATACCATTTATCCTCAATGGGCGTTGGATCGTAATTTTTTGCAATTTCTTTTGTACGAGTTGCCATTGAAAGTCCCCCTCCGTTAGATCTTTTACGTACTCGGAATTTAAAGTATTTACTCTCTATTGAGATAATTTGTCAAGAACTGTCGCAATTCTATTATTCCTGACTTAGATTGAGCTGAAACAATAAAAGGAACTTCAATAGATTTAAGCCCCTGCCTAATATAAGTATGCAACAGGCCTGTATGACGCCCCTTCGATATTTTATCTGCTTTCGTGAAAACAACGAGCACTGGGACTTCTGTTTGAGAAACCCAATCTTGCAGTTCTCTGTCTTTTTTTAGCAAACCGTGGCGAAAATCTACAAGATGAACAAGTAAACGTAGACTAGCTCTTTGCGTTATATATTGTCCAATAAGCGCTGCCCATTGTTCCTTTTCTTTATAACCCCTAGCAGCATAACCATAACCAGGTAAATCTACAAGAAAAAATTCTTTATCAGCCTTGATTTTATAAAAATTAACACTTCGAGTTTTTCCTGGAGTCCCTCCGACATGTGCGAGTTTACGCTCCATAAGGACATTAAGCAACATCGATTTCCCTACATTAGATCGTCCCGCAAAAGCTATTTCGGGGAGGCTTTCTGGCGGAAATTGTTTTTGATTAAAGGCTGTAGTTGACAACTCTGCTTTCCATCTTATGTTCATTCTTATCTCCGTTCTAAAGCAATGTCGAACACATCAGAAGCACAGTCAGCAAAATGGAATGTCAGATCTTGAGTTACCCACTGCTCCATTTCTTCTATATCGATTTTATTTGCACTTGGCAGTATGATCTGAAAAACTTTTTGTCGTTTTGCCGCCAGTATCTTTTCTCGTATTCCTCCAACTGGAAGAACCTTCCCTTGTAGGGATATTTCACCTGTCATAGCAACACCTGGAAGAATCTTTCTTCCACTTAAAACAGAAAGCATGGCTACAGCCATTGTGACTCCAGCTGATGGGCCATCTTTTGGAATCGCTCCTTCTGGAACATGAATGTGGATATCGATATTTTTCCAGTTGATGTGATCTATTCCCAAAGAAGTACTATGCGCCCTTAAAAAACCTAAAGCGGTTTGAGCGGATTCCTGCATAATGTTCCCTAAATTGCCAGTAAGGATGATGTCTCCCTTTCCTCTCATGCTTACCGTTTCGATTACTAGAACATCACCACCACTTTCAGTCCAGGCGAGTCCAACAACTGTACCTATCTGTTTTTCCTTTGGAACATGCACGTCATAAAGCCGCGGTGCTCCCAAATAGTCTTTTAGATCGTTAACGCCAATTTTTATCTTTTCTTGGAAATTATCTTTTCCCTCTTCAATAATATGGAGGGTTGTTTTTCTGCACAATGTTGCCAAATTTCTTTGCAGGCCCCTAACCCCAGCTTCCCGAGTATAGTCTCGAACTGTTTTCTCGATGGCTTTAGGTGTTATTTGAATCATATCTTCTGTTAAGCCATGCTCAGAGAATAAACGAGGCAATAAATGTTTTTTTGCTATATGTACTTTTTCTTCTGCAACATATCCAGGAAGTCTAATAACTTCCATTCTATCTAACAACGGGGCAGGGATAGTATGGATAACGTTAGCAGTTGTAATAAAGATGACATTACTCAAATCAAAAGCTGCCTCTAAATAGTGGTCTGTAAATTCACTATTTTGTGCAGGGTCTAGCACCTCTAACAATGCTGATGCCGGGTCGCCTCGAAAATCCTGACCGAGTTTATCAATTTCATCCATGAGCATAACAGGATTTTTCGTGCCTGCCTGTTTTATCTTTTGGATAATTCTTCCCGGCCTGGCTCCAACATAAGTTCTTCTGTGTCCACGAATTTCAGCTTCGTCTCGCATTCCACCAAGAGAGAAGTTGACAAAACGGCGGCCAAGAGCTCGTGCTATTGATTTTGCCAAAGAAGTTTTACCCACTCCAGGGGGGCCAACAAAACAAAGAACCTGTCCTTTTGCATCTTTTCCTGCCATTTGACGGACAGCTAGAAATTCAAGTATACGTTCTTTAACTTTAACAAGACCATAGTGATCTTCGTCAAGTATCTTCTTTGCTTTGGATATATCCAGGTTCTCTTCTGTTACTGTATTCCATGGCAAAGCAAGAAGCCAGTCAATGTATGTTCTTGAAACACTGGCTTCCGATGAAATTGGCGGCATCTTAGAAAGTCTGTCGACCTCTCGCTTTGCTTTTTCCCGAACTTCTTTAGGCATATCTGAAGCGTCTATTTTTTTTAGTAAGTTTTCAGTTTCAGAAGAGAAGTCTTCTTCACCAAGTTCTGTTTGGATAATCTTTAATTGCTCTCGAAGATAATATTCGCGATGCCCCTTCTCCATTTTTTGGCGAACTTGTTCCTGTATCGATTGCTCTAGCTGAAGAAGCTCAATCTCTTCCATTAAGGTCTTTATAAGTACCTTCATATATTTTTCAGGATTGGTAATGCCAAGCAAATCCTGCTTTTTCTCGGTTTGAATTCGAAGGTGCGATGCTACTATATCTGCTACTTCACAAGGGTGTTCTATATTTGAAATAGAAACAATTATTTCCTTAGGGATCTTCGTATGAAGAGAAACATATTTTTCAAAAAGTTCAAGAACACTTCTCTTCAGGGCTTCCATATTTTCTGGAAGAGCTGAATCCCATGATAGTGTCGAAACGAGTCCTTCGAAAGTTTCTTTTTCTTCTAAACTCTCGTTGAAAAAACCACGTTGCTTTCCCTCTACAAGAATCTTCACAGTTCCATCAGGTATGCGTATCATCTGAAGGATATGACAAATTGTTCCCACTGAGTAAAGATCCTCAAATTTGGGGTTTTCTGTCAAATGATCTTTTTGAGTAACAACGAATATAGGTTTTTCTTCAAGACTTGCCTTTTCAACAGTTTTCAAAGATCGTGGCCTTCCAATATAGAGGGGAACAATCACCCCAGGAAAGAGGACCAGATCTCGAACAGGAAGTATATAGCTATGTTCTGCGTTCGTTGGTTCCTTCGTCGTCACTTAGGCGACCTCCTCTTGCCCTTTTATTTTGATAATGGGAGAGGCTCCCTTCTCTACTACGTCTTTAGTTATAATAATTTTCTCAACTTCTTCCGATCGAGAGGGAATTTCATACATCAGATCAAGCATAAGGTATTCCATTATGGAACGTAAACCTCGTGCTCCAGTGTTCTTCTTACGAGCTTGACCTGCTATGGCACGAATGGCGTCTTGTTCAAAAAGAAGCTTAACGCCTTCTATCTCGAACGTTTTTTGATATTGCCGAATGAGAGCATTTTTAGGTTCAACAAGGATACGAGCCAATGCGTCTTCATCAAGTTCCTCTAAAGGAACAACAATAGGAAGACGGCCAATAAGTTCTGGGATAAAGCCAAAAGACATAAGATCTTCGGGCTGTACTTGGCGCATGAGTTCGTATTTGCGTCGATCTTTGACGCTTAGGACTTCTCCACCAAAACCTATCTTCTTTTTATTGACGCGCTGTCCTATAATTTCTTCTATGCCATCAAATGCTCCGCCACAAATAAAGAGAATATTTGTCGTGTCGATTTGTATAAAGTCCTGATAGGGATGTTTACGCCCACCCTTAGGTGGAACGTTTGAAAGAGTTCCTTCAAGAATTTTTAAAAGAGCCTGCTGAACACCTTCACCAGAGACGTCGCGTGTTATCGATGCAGATTCAGACTTGCGCGTTATCTTATCAAGCTCGTCTATATAGATAATGCCTCGTTCAGCAGCCTGAACGTCATAATCCGCAGCTTGAAGTAACCGCACAAGAATATTTTCGACGTCCTCTCCAACATAGCCTGCTTCGGTCAATGTTGTTGCATCAGCCATGGCAAAAGGCACATTAAGCTTTCTGGCAAGACTTTGCGCTAACAGTGTTTTACCCGAGCCTGTAGGTCCGATGAGCAAAACATTACTTTTTTGCAGCTCTATGTCGCTATCCTCTTCTTGACGTGCACTGATACGTTTGTAGTGATTGTATACGGCTACAGAGAGCGTTTTCTTGGCATCATCTTGTCCGATAACATATTGATCAAGAAATGTTTTAACTTCAGCCGGTTTAGGTGTATCTTTTAATGAAAGAGTAAAAGACTTATTCTCTTTAACGAGTTCATCACTGACTTCTTCGTTAAGAATAAGATTGCATAAATGTACGCATTCGTCACATATATAGACACCTGGGCCAGCTATAAGTTTTCGAACTTCATCTTGCCCTTTGCCACAAAAGGAACAACGTAAATTCCCTTTGTTTTCTCCTTTTTCTTTGTCGTCGTATGTAAACATACACAGACCTCCTTATAACTGGGGGTATGAAACAGAAAGAAGGGAGCACCAACGCAAGGGCTCCCTTAGCAAAATTTTTAGGCCAACAGTTCTGGGAAATTCTAGGCTCTAGATTGAATAACCTTGTCAATTACATTATAAGCAAGAGCTTCTTCCGCTGACATAAAAAAGTCTCTGTCTGTATCAGCCTTTATTTTTTTCCGTGTCTGCCCCGTGTGCTTGACAAGTATATCATTGATTTTTTCACGTATCTTTAGAATTTCTTTTGTGTGAATTTCAATGTCTGTAGCTTGCCCTTGCGTCCCACCAAGAGGTTGATGAAGCATGACTCTTGCGTTGGGTAATGCTATACGTTTTCCTGCATTTCCTCCCGCAAGAAGCACGGCAGCCATACTAGCGGCTTGTCCTATACATATGGTGGAAACAGGGCACTTTATGTATTGCATCGTATCATATATAGCGAGACCGCTAGAGACGACTCCCCCCGGGCTGTTTATATAAAGATGTATATCTTTGTCAGGATCTTCACTTTCAAGAAAAAGTAACTGTGCGACCACAGTATTAGCTACTGTATCGTCAATTTCTGTTCCTAGAAAGACAATTCTATCTTTGAGAAGACGACTATAAATGTCATATGCTCGTTCTCCTCTGCCAGTTTGTTCTATAACCATTGGCACTAACATAATTCTTCACCACCTGTCTTCGCTAATGCCTTAAGAAAGAATAATGTGTTTACTCTGCTTTTTCTTCTTCAGCTTTAGCCGGTGTTAATTTATCTACTTCATTAATTTTTATTTTTTCGAGCAAGGCCTTTGTTGTCTTTTTGTAGCGGATTCTATTGCCCATCTCCATAACTCTATTCTGATCTTTAAAGATAGCCTTTAAAATATTATCAGAGCTTACGTTGTATGCTGTTGCAAGAGGTGCTACTTCAGACTCGAAGTCGGCTTTTTCAATAGAAACTTCGAAGTCTTCTGATAACGCATCAAGCACAAGATACTGTCGAACTGTTTTTTCAGCTTGTTCTTTTACTCTATTATCATACTCTTCCTGAGTCATTCCTGATTCAGCTAAAACATCATCCATGTTTTTCTGGAATCTTTTTTGAGCATTTTCTGCGTCTTCTTTCTGTATGTGCTCAATTTGCCGTTTGACCAATGTTTCAGGGAGTTCTACTGTGGCAAGCTCAGCTACTTTAACAACAGCGGCACTCTCTGCCATAGAGTCGCTTTCTTGTGTCATACGATCAATTAAACGGTTCTTAACTTCTTCACGGAAGTCTGCCTCGTTATCAACGGCTTTCCCGAGCATCTTCTCAAAGAAAGCAGCATCAAGTTCAGGATACTTCTTGACTTTAACCTGTTTGACAGTCATATCATACCGAACCTGTTTCCCTGCAACTTCGGGATCAGAATAATCTTTCTCAACATTAACAGTAGCAGAGACGCTGTCACCACTTACATGACCTTTCAATGCTTCTTTTACCTCTGCTCTTAATTCCTGGAGACCAAGGTCTACGTCTGCAGTGGCAGGGTCGTGAGATTTAAGGACAGAGCCATCTTCGTCAAGAACACTTGTTACATATTCGACTTCGACAACATCCTCATCCTCAGAGGCTCTATCAACATTTTCTAGCTCAGCATTCTGTTTTTGCATATTTTTAATGGCTTCATCAACCATTTCGTCTGTAACATTAACTTTCAATTTTTCTATCTCTATTGTTTCTAAATCAGGCAATTCTACTTCAGGTGTAACCTCAAATATCAAAGTGACTAAAACGTCGCTTCCTTCTTCCATTTTGTCAACTTTTAACTCTGGCTGGTCAATAAGATCTAATTCGTAATCTTGTACAATTTGATCTATTGCTGCAGGCATATATGATTCAAGAGCTTCAAAAAGAAGTCCCTCTTTACCAAGTCTCATCTCCAAGATTTTGCGAGGAACTCTCCCTTTTCTGAAGCCGGGAATATTTGCTTTTTGTGATAAATTCCTTACAGCCTTATTAACTTCCTTTTGAAACTCATCGGCTTCTATTTCTACCTTTATAGTTACAAAATTCTTTTCTTGAGATACAAGCTCGGATCTCATACTTAGCAACCCCTTTCAACTGGCGGACAACATTCCGTAGTATAACATATCAATATATGCAAATACATAAGGGCAGACCTCTCTTTATTTTTAGGTCTGCCTTCTTAAACCGCTAAGCATTGTACATGCTTTTTTTATAAATTGTAAAGGTAGAAGAAAAATATAATTTATAAATAAAATAAAAAGGCAGCACATTTTGTGCTGCCTTTATTCGCTTCAGAATTGTGAAGACAAAAACTAAAGCTTTACAACGTTAGCGGCCTGTTCCCCTTTAGGTCCTTCTACAATATCAAAAGAAACTTTCTGGCCTTCGTCGAGGGTTTTAAAACCATCGCTCTGAATAGCGCTGAAATGAACAAAAATGTCTTTGCCTTCGTCAGTTGTGATGAAGCCATAACCTTTTGACGCATTAAACCATTTGACTGTTCCCTGAGTTGTCAAAATACTGCCTCCTAGAATCTTTTGCATGTATTACTGATGGCGCCTATCAGCAAAACAACAATAAAGTATTTACAAATTGCTGTCAAGTAGCGATCGATACAGTTTTCACGTGACATTAACATTTTTTAAAAAACGTTCTATAAGGCGACGTGTAACCTCTTTTCTGAATGCAGGGGATTTCCTCGGATGTAGATTCTTTACCGCTTCATCTGCTGCTTTTTTTATGTATTCTTCAGAAAGGGGGTATCCTAACAGGGACTTTTCTACGTTATACAATCGTTCTGGGAACGCAGACATACTTCCAGCAGCAAATCTGATTTTCGTAATTTTGTGATTTTCATATGATAGATAACAACCTAAAGATATTCGGGAAAGAGTAAGCATAGCTCTTGAACCTCTTTTATAAAATTTCTGTATGGCATGTGGATCTGGAAGAGGCACTTTTATTGTTGTAAGAAGTTCATTACTTTGGCGAAGGGTTTTTCTATAACCGGTAAAAAACTTTTCGAGAGAAATAACTCTACTTCCCTTATGACTTCTTAATACAAGCTCTGCTCCTAATGCCAGTAGAATAACAGGCAAATCTGCTGCTCCCGAAGCTGTAATAATATTTCCCCCTATTGTGGCTCTGTTTTGAATAGCTACTGCTCCACATTGAGAAGCAGCATAACTAAGGGATGGTAAGTATCTTAAGATTAAGGGATGATACATAAGTTGTGTGTTCGTACACGTAGCACCTATGGATAAGCTCTTTTCGTCCTCGCTAAGGAGGATAGAACGTAGCTCTTGAATTGAATTGATATCTAAGATCTTTCGAGGGTGCGTTTTTTTATTTTTCATATCAGGGGCAATATCTGTCATTCCTGCCAATATTGTTATATCTTCATGCTGTGTAAGAAAATGAAGTGCGTCTTCAATATGTTGAGGAATAAAAACCCACTCTTTTTCCCTCTCCGATAAAGATGGTGAGAGAAAGTTATCATAGGTGATCTCTTCCTTTATAGATTCGCCGTAGTATTGTGCGGAGGCTCTCTCCACTGCTCTGAAGATAGCTTCATATCCAGTGCAACGACATAAGTTGCCTGCGAGTGCTTCTTTTATTTTCTCCCTATTGGGATGGTGATTTTTTATAAGCAAAGCTCGAGCAGCTAAGATCATACCAGGTGTGCAAAATCCACATTGAACTCCATTTTTGTCAATAAAAGCTTGTTGAAGAATATCCGGTTCACCATGTTGATCATCTAATCCTTCTATTGTCGTGAAGTGGTGCCCATGGGCTTGTATCGCCGGCAGCATGCATGAGTTTATGAGTTCTCCATCCATGAGCACTGCACAAGCCCCACACTCGCCTTCTCCACATCCTTCTTTTGTCCCAGTGAGTTTTAAATCCTCTCGTATAATATCGAGTAGCCTTTTTAAAGGGTGGACATTTAATATATACTTTTTATGATTAACGATAATATCAATAATCATTCTTCTCCACGCCTTTCTGAATAAGGTTGTTCTCAAGTTCAAAAAGCATTTCACCGGTTATTGGTATTTGTGAGGTAAAAAGAGAAGTTGCATTCCATACTGCAGAAGCAAGTGCAGGAGCACCTCCATCCATAGGCAATTCTCCAAGGCCTTTAGCTCCATAGGGCCCCATAGGACTCTCAACTTCAGCAATGTGTGTATTAAATGCAGGTGTATCCATAGAAGTAGGGATAAGATACGCGTTAAGATGTCCTGAAACATATCGGCCATCTTCAATTTGTAAATTTTCGAGGTAACTATAACCGAGAGCTTGCAGCGCTCCTCCCTCTATTTGTCCGCGAGCTAAGACAGGATGAATAGCTTTACCAACTTCTGCTACTACTGTGCAGAGTGTCGGCTGTATTTCGTATGTGTCCATATTAACGTTAGTTTCTACTACATAAGCGATCCACGAATAATCTTTATACGCGGCTCCTCTATATGTTTCTTCATCCCATAAGAGATTAGGTGGAGGTGTATATTCTCCTTGGATTTCTAACTTCCCATGTTCTTGAACGTATCGATGTGCTATTTCGTCAAAATAAAATTTATGATTATCAGGAAGAGAAAAAACTCCATTGTTGTAATGAATTGAAGAGGTGGAAGTGTTGTGCCACAGAGCAAGATATTCTTCCAGCTTCCTGAGTAGCATTTGGCATGTTTTTTTTACTACACTCCCTACAAACATGGTTGTACGAGAAGCAACAGTTGGTCCGCTATCAGGGGTGTATGCCGTATTCGGTTGGTGATGAATTACCTTTTCGAAAGGTAATTCCAACGTTTCTGCAGCAATCATGGGCAAAACCGTTGCTGCTCCTTGCCCCATCTCTACGCTACTGACGTATATTCCAATTTTTTCATTTGGTTCATAAGAAATTTTGACTTTTCCCGCAATTTTTTCTTCTCCAGATCCAGTAAAACCTCCGCCATGAAATGCAAGAGCTACGCCAATACCCTTTTTAATACCGTTATCATTTATTTTATTGTAATAGGCGTATTCTTTTTCTTTCTTGAAGAAATGAGATTGTTTTAGCGCCTCTTCTAAAACGAGGGATGCATGAATAGAGTCCACTTTTTGGCCGAAAGGGAAAGTATCTCCATCTTTCATGATATTTTTTCTCCGAATTTCTACGGGAGATAATTGAAGTGTCTTTGCTATACGATCCATGTGACGCTCAATGGCAAAAGCACTTTGAGGAACGCCAAATCCTCTAAATGCTCCGTTAGGAGGAGTATTTGTTGCAACTACTCGACCCTCCAATGCAAAATTATCCATTCTGTATGGCCCCATAGCATGCAGTATAGAACGTTGCAAAACAACGATGCTCAGAGTGGTAAAAGCTCCTCCATCAAGGGAGAGATCTACTTCGGAAGCTACTATGGTTCCGTCTTTTTTGACCCCTGTCCTATGATAGATCAATGACGGATGACGTTTTGTTGTTCCTAAAATATCTTCCTCTCTATCGTAGATTATCTTGATTGGTCGTTGAGCTTTTAATGCAAGAAGAGAGGCGTGAAGAGCAAGCACTGAAGGGTAGTCCTCTTTTCCTCCAAAAGCGCCTCCTGTAACAGCTTGTTTTACAATGACTTTTTCATGAGTAAGATTGAGTCCCTTGCATAAAGCATTATGAACATAATAAGGGCATTGAAGAGAACCAATGACTTCCACACAGTTTTCACCACATGGGCGTGCGATCATTCCCTGAGGTTCTAGATAGACGTGTTCCTGGTATCCAGTTCTGTAACAGCCTTCCACTATGAAGTCAGCCTTTTCAAATCCTTTTTTCGTATCGCCTGTTTGAATGCGATATTTTTCAATAATGTTTGTGTCACCATGAATAATCGTGTCTTTTTGTAGAGCTTCTTCAATTGTAAGGACCGGATGAAGAGGCGTAATATCTACGACTACTGAGGTAAGCGCTTGTTGTAGAATGTTACTATCTGGAGCGGCAATGAGAAGTATAGGTTGCTTCCAGTAAGAAATTTCTTTTTCCGCAAGAATAGGAAAATCATTTCTAACCATAGCAACAAAATTCGGCCCTGGAAGGTCTGTTGCTTGAACAACAACTACTTGTGTCCAATCAAAAGAAGAACTGAATGTTATCTTATTAATAACTCCTCGAACTTCTGAAGAGCGGAGGGTTCCCCCAACCCACATTCCAGGGATAGATATGTCATTGACATAAAGAGCTTTCCCAGTAACTTTATCGACTCCATCTTTTCTGGAGAATGTTTTCCCAACGATGGTCATTAATTAAGGCACCTCCTTAATGGCGAAGGTGTTTTACTGCGTCGATATATTTATTTTGTACATCATCTATAGATGAATAGCCATGTTTCTCAAGCCACTCTTCAATTTCTTGAGAGACTGTCCCATATATTGCTGAACCTTTTTTGAGAGCACCACTACAAATTTGCACAAGAGAGGCTCCTGTCATGAAAAACTTAATGGCATCTTCGCCCTTTTCTATTCCGCCGACGCCTATAACAGGTTTGGGTTGACTTATTGATGTTTCATAGACAATACGTAGAGCTATTGGAAGAATTGGAGGGCCTGACATCCATCCTTGTCCAAAAGTTGAACCTAATAAAGGTGACGGTTTTTCAACATCAAAATCTAAAACAGGCCCCAGAGAGTTAATAGCTACGAAGCCATCAACAAATTGAGATGCGGCTTTTGCAAGATTTTGAACGTCAAGGATGTTTGGAGAAATTTTCATCCAGATGGGAACAGATACAACATCTCTCAAAATTTTTGCTACATCTATAAGTGGGCTGATTTCGTGTCCCACATAATGCGTTGAGAATTCAATAATGTCAGGATGTACATCACGTTCTAAAAGTTTTCCGAGAAACGTCACTTCTTGAGGTTTGTAACCTATTGAAACAATAAGGGGTAACCCTTTTTCTTTTATAGCATTAAAAATCGGCAACGAATCTTCAACGGGTTTTTCAGACCATGTTTCGCAGTTAATTAAACTTCCAAGAGGTCCCTTTCGTATTGTTGGCCTGGGGTCTTGAGCTGGAGAGACAGAAATGGTTTTGGTAACAATGCCTCCTGCTCCTCCTGAAATAGCTGCTAGTACATGATCTTTTGTGGCTACGTTAGGTCCGGCAGCAGTAAGAACTGGGCTTTTAAAGGTTACTCCGCATATGGTTCTTGCTAATCCGACCATGGAAATCCCTCCTTTTTTCCCGAGGAAAAACGTTTGTGTAGCTTACCTGCAACTCTTCGTATATCGTGAAAGACTGCTTCTTCATGCAGGGAAACAAATGAGCCATTTTGCCATATAATTTTCCCATTGCACATTGTAAGAAAAGCATTGCCTTGCCGTGCCCCAAAAATCAAATGTCCCATAATATTTGATTCATGAATTGGGGTGACTGGTTTATAGTCTAGAACTGTAATATCAGCAGGTTCACCAAATGCGAATATTCCCTGAAACCCCCACGTATTTCTTCTTATGAGTCGGGGCCATCCCCAAAATGTTCGTTCAAGACGTTCAAATGGTTCAGGAAACTCTTTTGAAGTAATGGCATAATTTCTTAGAGAGGCAATAATGTCGGAAGACATGCCATCAGTTCCTATGACGAATTTAGTAATTCTTTGACGATCCATTTGCCCAACCCTGTTATTAGCGTTTGATTCGGGATTTGTTACAACCCATGGAGATTTATTTGAAAGAATCTTGTAGTCTTTTTCAGATAAATGAATACAGTGAATAAGAAAGGAGTCTTTATTTAATAGGCCAAAGGAATCAAGACGATGAACGGGTCCCTTATATCCTAATTTCTGGCAATAGATAAGATCATCTTCTCCTTCTCCACAATGAATATGTATGGGAAGATTTTTAGGTTTTAGCTCTCGTATTTTATAAAGTGTCTTTTCTGAAAGTGTAAAATTAGCATGGAGGCCTAGCATTCCGTGAATGAAGGCATCTCGTTGGTGTTCTTGCCAGAACCTGATATTTTCTTCAATTTGCTCATTGACCTTTTCTTCTCCTGCTCGATCAGAAACTTCAAAACATAGAACGCCGCGAATTCCAACTTCTTTGAATGCATGAGCTATAAGTTCAAGGCTTCCTTTATCAGAACCCAGTGAGGCATGGTGATCAAATATAGATGTAACGCCACATTGTACGGAACGTATAATGCCATATAGGGCTGAAAAATATATTGATTCCTCGTCGAGCAGAAAGTCAAGAGGCCACCATAAATTTTTTAAAATATCAGAGAACGATATTGTTTCTCCACGAGGTGTAAGCCCTGTTGCTAATGATGAATAAAGATGATGATGAAAGTTTGTCAGTCCAGGTATTATTAAGCGCCCTTCCACATCAACCACAGGAGTATCAGGCCACTTGCGACGCAAGGTCTCGCAGGAGCCTACTTCCATAATTTTCCTGTCTTCTATAAGAATTGCACCACACGGATAAAAAATATCGCCATCGGTTAAAGGGCCGTTCGCTATAATTTGTTTTGTCACGATATCACCCTCTTCCTGTGGCTTTGAGGGCATTCATAATTTTAGGGGGGGTAAAGGGGAGGTCGAAAAGTCGAATGTTTACCGCATCATAAATAGCATTGGCAATAGCTGGAGCAGGACCATTGATTCCAATTTCCGCTACTGACTTGGCTCCGTAAGGGCCATCTTCATCTGAGGAATTCACAATAATAGTTTGCATTTCAGGAATATCTGCAGCAGTGAAAATTTTGTAATCCCAGAAGGTGGAATTTAGAGCTCTTCCGCTTTTATCAAAACGAAGTTCCTCTGTAAGTGCAAAACTTATGCCGTTCACAACAGCACCTTCAATTTGTCCTTCCACTAATTTGGGATTTAGCGGCTGTCCACAATCGATAGCTGAAACAAATTTAACAACATGAACTTTGCCAGTTTTTTTATCTACTTCTACTTCCGCAAATTGAGCAATAAATGGAGGCGGCGATTGAGGGGAAACATGAGATGCGCCTGATTGAATCTGTATTTGTTTACTAGTATAAAAAGAATGTTGGCCAATTTGTTCGAAAGAGATGCTCTTTCCTGTCTTTTCATTGATAACGCAAGCTTCGTGAAGAGAGAGTTCTTCTTTGGGACAATCTAGCATTAGTGCTCCGTGTTCAATAATCTGTTTGACAATGTCTTGTGCGCAACGAAGCACAGCTCCACCAGAAATATATGTAGTTGAAGATGCATAAGCTCCTACATCGAAAGGTGTCATATCAGTGTCTGACGAAAGAATATGAATATAGTCGAGAGGAACTTGAAGTGTTTCTGCTGCTATTTGAGATAATACTGTATCAGAGCCAGTGCCAATATCGGTAGCTCCCACAAAGAGGAAGAAGGATCCGTCATCATTCATTTTCATATATGCGCTTCCCATATCTATGAGAGGGATGCCGGAACCTTGCATTGCGACAGCAACTCCTACTCCTCTAACAACATCTTTTTGAGTCTCTATTTTTTTATCCCGTTTCTGATACCAACCTATGGCTTTAGCTCCCTTATCGATACACTCAGAGAGTTTGCAACTTTTTACTACTTGTGCAACTCCTTCTTTTCCTTCACCAAGTGCTTCGAAGACAGCAGATGTTTCTTGTTCTTTAATATGCCATTTTTTTATATACTCAAGAATATCTTGATTAGTTTCTCTACAAATTATGTCTAGATGTTGATTGAGAGCAAAATAGCCCTGAGTAGCTCCATATCCTCTATATGCACCTGCGATGGGGAGGTTTGTGTAAACAGATTTGCCCGAAAATTTCATGTTCGGTATTTTGTTCAGAAGAGGAAGCACCTTTGACCCTGCATTTGATAGAACAGTGAGTGCGTGGGGGCCATACGCTCCCGCATTCATTAGGGCATCCATTTCTAATGCCATAATTTGTCCATCTTCTTTAAATCCAGTACGTAGTTTCAGTCTAAAGGGATGTCGCGTTCGGGAAGAAACAAAAACTTCTTTACGGCTCAAAATCAGTTTTGAAGATCTCTTGGTTCGCAAAGTTACCAAAGCGACAAGAGGTTCGAGAAAAACTTCCTGTTTTGTGCCAAATCCCCCTCCAATTCGGGGCTTTATTACTCGGATTCGGCGTATGGGTAGGCCAGTTACGTGACTGACTATACGGCGTGCATGGAAAGGAACCTGGGTAGACGAAACGATGATAAGACGCCCTTTTTCATCGAATGAGGCTTGTGCCGAATGGGGTTCCATGGCGCAATGACTCACATATTGGGTTGTATATGTATGCTCTATGACATGGGCAGATTCTGCGTATCCTTTTTCAATATCCCCATAGGAAAAGTCAGATTGTCCAGCCAGATTTTTTTCTGGGTTATAAGGAGCCAATATAGGAGAAAACGCTTCTTTCCCGTGAATATGAGGCATATTTTCATCCATGGCTTTTTCTGCATCAAAATTTGTTTGGAGGCTACGATACGTTACTCTTATTTTTTTTAAAGCATCTTCGGCTTGCTTTTCTGATTCTGCAACAACTGCTGCTACTCTATCTCCAACATATCTTACTGTTTTATCGAAAATGCGACAATCATAAGGGGAAGGTTCTGGAAATCCTTGCCCTGCCGTTGTAAATAAAGTGTCTGGTGTGTTCATAAATGAAAGAATATCTACAATACCTGGCATCTTAGAAGCTTCTTCAATATCAATGTCGATTATTTCAGCAAAAGCTTCAGTAGAATAAAGTAACCGAATGAAGAGGGGGTTGTTGACTTTCCAATCATCCGTGTAAAGGGCTGAGCCAGTTGCCAAAGATATTCCATCAACTTTATCAAAAGATTTCCCGATGACATTATATTCAGACATTATTTTTCACCTTCTTTGCAGCTAGATGTACTGCTTTCAAAATCTTTACATACCCCGTACATCTACAGTAATTACCGTCAAGGGCGTGTATAATTTCTTCGTCTGAGGGAGAAGGATTTTTTTCCAAAAGGGCATATGTTGCTAAAACCATACCAGGTGTGCAGAAACCGCATTGAACAGCGCCTGCTTCAACAAAAGCTTCCTGTATGGGATGAGGCGAATGGATAGTTCCTAGCCCAGAAACCGTAGTTATTTTTTTATTGTTAACTGTCGCTGCCAATATCTGACATGAGTTTACCGGAACTTCGTCAAGAAGAATTGTGCAACATCCACAACTCCCCTCTTTGCAGCCACAGTGTACTTCCGTATAACCAGAAGACCGTAAAAGGTCTAAAAGAAGAGCGTCTTCTTCAAATTCAAGTTCTCTTTCTTTGCCGTTGATAACGAAAAATTTTTTCATTGGCTCTCCCCCTCCTTTAAAGAACGGAGACCTCTCTCTAGCCAGACCTTTGATATTTCATTGAGGTAGTGAGCCGAGCCTGACTGTTTATCGATAAAGTCTATTTCTGGTAATTCTTGAGCGTAGTCTTCAGGCGTTATTGTATTGATATGGAGCCCCAGAAGTTTTTCTTCTATCTCTTTTGCTTCATAAAAACGAGTTTTGTTTCCAGTAAAGATGATGCGAGCTTTTTCTATAGAGCCTTCAGAAATTTTGAGGATGATTGTTAATGTGAACGAAGGATAGTCAAAGGAAACACGCGTTTCCCTATAATAGAAATTCAGAGTTTTTATCGCAGGTACAATAATATGTGTAATAAGGCATTTATTTTGTTGTGAAAAGGTAGATATAAATTCAGATAAGGAAAAAGTCCGTTTTTGTGGCCATGCTACAGCTATTCTGGCATCAAGAGCTACGAGTGGGCCAAGTAAATCTGACCACGGTGGTAAAAAAGCAAGACTTCCTCCTATTGTTATTCTATTTCTGAGAGGCGTGGATGCAGCAAGAGCAAGTGCTTTTCCCAATACATTTTCAGGATCAATTTGAAGCAAAGCATCGCTTGCTTGAGCATATGTACATTGTGAACCAATAATAACTGTACTATCCTCTCTTTTAATAGTATTAAATGGGAGAGAAGACATATCGATCAAACCGTTGATTCCTTGTAAGCCACGTCGAAGAAGTCCCGTTCCTCCTCCATGAAGAAAAACTTCTTCTTGAGATAGCAGTTGCATAGCTTCTTCAATAGAAGTTGGATAAAACCATTTCATGGCTGCCATCATCTCCTTTTTACTTCGTTTATCTCAGTTTCCTTATGCCATAAACGCAGCTTATTAATAGGGGCGTTTCTGTAAATTGCAATAATTTCAGCCATGATGGAGATCGCTATCTCCGATGGGGTCTCTGCTTTGATAGAAAGGCCAATTGGCGTATATATTGAGTCAAGATACGAAGGTGATATTCCCTGTGCAACTAATTCTTGTCGCAGCTGCGTTACCTTTTTGGTCGATCCTATTACTCCTAGATATGCTGTGTTTTGATTTTCGAGTAACTTGATTGCTTCACCATCAAGAGCGTGACCTCTCGTTACAACTACAACAAAGGGAGGAGGTAAAAACGGAAGCCGTTTATGAATAGCATCGTCGAGAGAAGAACAGACAATTTGTATTTCTGAATTTTCCGTTTGTGGCAAAAATTCTAATCTATCGTCCCATAATGTCACTTTAAATCCACAAAAGGTAGCTATTTGTGCCAATGCTTTTCCTACATGGCCAGCACCTAAAATAATGAGATGAGGTTTTCCTGTCAGGTACTCCATAAAGACGGTTGCTTCTCCGCCGCATATAGCATCGTCAGGATTTTTCGCTTCAAATTTTTCAGAGTAGAGGGCTGTTTTTTCAGTTTCATTAAATAGAACCAGCGCTCTTTTTATAACTCTATGTTCAAATATTCCTCCTCCGATAGTTCCTAAAATATTCCCATTTGGAAAGACAAACATGCGAGTTCCTGGTTTTTGTGGTGTTGATCCTTTGCTTTCTATGATGGTGCATAAAACGCCCTCTTCGCCCCGCTCTATTTGTTCGTAGATCTCTTTTAATATATAGGCAGTCATTCTTTATTCTCCTACATCAAGATTTCCATCTGTCAGTTTCTCGAATTCATTTTGTATATCGAGAGCTTTATGGAGACGCCTTAAGCCCTGTTTTGATGCCTGTCCTCCCTTCCATTTGCTCAATACGTCGTCGATCCTTTCTTGAAGAGATACAATATTGAAATCTTTTACTATCTTATCGGCCAGATAGAGAATTTTAGTTTCAGTTGTGGCATCTTCAGGAATGTCCATATGGTTTTTTACTAACTCTGCTACGGCATCAAATCCCCAATTTTTAAGGAAAAAATAGCCTGCATTGGCGTGATGTGGCGATGTTCTGCAGATGTCATGCAAAAGAGCTGCTTTATCTACCAAAAGGAAATGACACGGATGAAAGGAAGAGACGGAAAGCGCTATATGACGGGCTACTTTCTGAACGACGCGGCAATGGCGAATGACTTTCTCGGGAGTTCGTGCAATGGAGAAGAGTTCTTCACACTCTTCTTCTGTAGGTATGGTGTGCGTATTCCAAGCATGAAGAGCTTTACGATAATCTTCAGGAGTGTCTATATCATAAAGAATAAATTGATCAGGAACAGAAAGCAACGAAGTAGAAGTATATCTTCTTAAAAATCCAGCCAGTCCGTCTTCGCCTGACCATGACAAGATATACGGAAGAAGATGCTTTGATAAGAGGGGCGGATGTCCTTTCTTCCCTTTAAAGACAGGAGTTAAGACAGGCATAGACGTGTCCCAATGGTGTAAGAGAGAGTGAATTGTACTAGATCGTACAAGAGGAATATCGCATGGATGAACAAAAAAAGCGGATACTTCAGAAGGAAGAGTCTGTACGCCACAAATAACGGAACTGAACATGCCGCCGGTGTCGTGATTTTTGTTATATGCTATTTTACAATGCAGATACCGGCACTCACGTTCAACTAGCTCTCTATAGGCTCCTGTAACAACAATAATATGAGAAACACCAGCATTTATATATGTTGTAACAAGATGGCTTAACAAGCTTTGCTTATTTATAGAGAGTAAAGGTTTACATTGCCCCATTCGAGTTGAAGATCCTGCTGCTAAAATAATCGCTGCAAATACAGGGACTTTCTTAGGCATGCATCCCCTCCTGAAAGGTTTAAATTTACTTATCATTATACGTAGCCATTAGGGGGAACTCAATAGCACAATTCTGCCTTTTTATTAAATTGCATCTTGTAAGAGGATGTTATAAGAAAAAATTTTTGAGGTAAAATAAATACATTTCAGCGACAGAGGAGGAATAAAGACAATGCCCATATTTATTATTCTTGCTGTTATTGCTGCATTAATTTTCTGGGCTATATCGATTTATAACCATCTTGTTCGTATGGTTAATTTGAAAGATGAGGCTTGGAGTGGTATTGACGTTCAGCTCAAACGTAGATTTGATCTCATTCCTAATCTTGTCGAAACTGTAAAAGGTTATGCTGCTCATGAAAAAGAGGTTTTTCAACGTGTTACCGAGGCTCGTTCAGCAATTACGAAAGCACACTCTTTACAAGAGCGTGCCGATTCTGAAAATATGCTATCTGGCGCTTTGAAATCTCTCTTTGCTGTAGCTGAAAATTACCCGGCGTTACAGGCTAATTCTAATTTTCTTCAACTTCAGGAAGAGCTTTCCTCTCTTGAGAATGACATACAAATGTCTCGTCGCTACTATAACGGCGCTGCGAGAGATTTTAATATTGCCATATCGACTTTTCCGGCTGTGCTCATAGCCCGAAATTTTGGTTATGAGAAGGCAGACTACTTTGAAGCAACAGAAGAAGCACGTACGACACCACATGTCTCTTTTTAACTTTATGCTATATCGAAAAAAACTTTCTTTTCTTCTTTTCGTATTGCCAATTTTGATCTTCATCCTTCCTTCTTATGTGCAAGCGGAAGAAAAAATTATTATGTTCTCTTCTCAAGCTAAAGTGAATGTTGATTCTTCCCTTGAAGTGAGAGAAGACATTACCGTGAATGTTGAAGGCGAACAAATACGCAGGGGGATTTTTCGCGATTTCCCCACGATATACAAAGACTCTTCAGGACGAACTGTACAGGTAGGTTTTTCGGTACAAGAAGCTTTACTTAATGGTAGAAAGATTCCTTACAAGGTAGAGTCTCGCTCTAATGGGGTTCGTATCTATCTTGGAGATCCAGAAAAGTTCGTTTCTTTAGGAGAGCAAACATATACTTTAGTCTATATAACTACAGGGCAGATAGGTTTTTTTGAAGAACATGACGAATTGTATTGGAATGTTACAGGTAATGCCTGGGACTTCCCAATAGAGAAGGTGAAATTCTCTGTTTCTATTCCTGAGAAAAGCCCTTTTTTGTCAATAGATATTTATACGGGGTTGCAGGGAGCAAAGGGAAGAAATGCCCAAGTATTTTCCGATAGTACAGTAGAAACAACAAAACCTCTTGCTCCAAAAGAAGGCCTCACTGTGGCCTATACGTGGCCGAAAGGGATTATAAATCAGCCTGAAAACCCACTGAGATATACGTTTTTTGAAAAGTTTGGTATGTGGTTCCTTTTCGGTACTCCTTTTCTCCTCTTGATTTATTATGTGATGATTTGGTCCCGTTGGGGAAAAGATCCTTATCGTAAACCTGTTATTCCTCTATTTTACCCTTCAAAAGACGTAAGCCCAGGTTTCTTACGGTATGTAGAACGTATGGGAATGGATAATGTTTGTTTTACTGCTGAAATACTTAACCTCGCTGTAAAAAAATTTATTGTTATTGAGGAATTGACGCTAGAAGAAGCAATGGAACGTCTCGGACAACTTCAAGAAAATGCTCTTCTAAGGGGAGTTGTTTCTTTTTCTTCTAGGTTGGCAGGGATAAAATATTGTTTAAAGCGAATGTATAGCGAGACCGATGGGAAGATTCCCTATAAAACCGAAGAAGAAGAGATTCTTATGTCTACTCTTTTTGATAATGGAAGAGATGAATTATTATTGCGTCAGGATAATCATAAAATTCTTAGTAATGCTAAGGACAAGTTAGAGAAACATTATCGGCAAAAAGCGAAACCTCTCTTTTCCAAAAACACGCTGCCATGGGCAAGTGGACTTTTGATCCCCATATTTATATGCCTGCTTCTGCGATGGGGAGGGCAAATTGACATGTCTCTTTTCTTATTGATTATGACGGGTCTAGTCTTATTTTTGGGCACCTTTTTCCTTTCTATTTGGAGGGCTTCCCGAGAAAGTGGCAGGATTCTGAAGAAAATATTTTCTTTTATTTTTGTTGTTATATTCGGGATAGGTTTTGTTGGCAGTTTTGTTATAGGAATGTCTGTGTGTGAATGGTATATGCTTCTCCCTCCCTTGATGACTGCTGTACTTGTAATTGTTTTCCGTAAACTTATGAAGGTGAGAACAGAAAAGGGTAACATTGTTCTTTCTGAGGCAGAAGGACTTGCCATGTATATGAAAACAGCGGAACGACATCGTTTGGAGATGTTTAATCCTCCAGAAGAGACACCTGAAGTATTTGAGAGTCTACTCCCCTATGCTTTTGCTTTGGATACCGCTGAAACCTGGGCGAATAAATTTGCAGATATTTTAGCCGAAAATGATTACCACCCAGTATGGTATTCAGGGAAAAATGCTTTTAGTTTTTACTCTGGAGATGCCTTGACAGGAATAACCTCTTCTATTTCTGATTCAATAGCCTCTGCGTCAACTGCTCCAGGATCGTCGAGTGGAAGAGGTGGCAGCGGTTCCTCTGGAGGCGGAGGCGGTGGCGGTGGTGGAGGCGGATGGTGACGTTCAGCTAGAAGTAAAGTAAGACCATCCAGTGTTATTACAGCACCGGATGGTCTATATTATTTTGTTTCTTTTTGATATGCCAGAATTGATAAGAATTCATATACAACATTGGCCGCCATATAAGTAGTTAATTCACCAAAGTCATAACATGGTGCTACTTCCACAAGGTCCATTCCCACAAAATTCAAGTCTTTTAATTGCCGTACCATATGTAACGATTCATACGAAGTGAAACCACCAACCTCTGGTGTGCCAGTTCCAGGTGCATAGGCAGGGTCTACAAAATCAATATCGAAAGTAAGAAATACAGGAGTATCCCCAATCCGTTCTAAGGCTATTTCTATCACTTTATCAATTCCGATTTCTCGTATTTTATGGGCAGGAATCAATTTCATACCAAGTTCAGCGGCAATTTTGTGCTCGTTGGGGTCATAGAGCGATCCTCTCATTCCCAGCTGGATAGAGTGTGCGGCGTCAATAAGCCCTTCTTCCAAAGCTCGACGAAAAGGGGTTCCATGATTATATTTTTCACCGAATACCGTGTCGCATAAATCAGAATGGGAATCAAAATGGATGATTGCTACAGGTCCATGTTTTTTTGCCACCGCACGTAGTTCTGCTAATGTTATGGAATGGTCACCGCCCAGAACTACTGGCATAGCATTATCATTGATGATGTTCTGAACACCTTTCTCTATCTGCATATATGTAGGGTGAATATATCCTGGTACGATATTAAAGTCACCAATATCGCCACCTTTAAGGCTATTCATAATATTAACCTGTAATATTACATTGTTAGGTTTCATCATGGCCGAAATTGCACGGATTCCCGAAGGTCCAAAGCGTGCTCCTGATCGATATGAGCTAGCAGTATCGAAGGGGGCACCCGCTATTACAAAATCCAATCCTTTAGCTGTCTCTACCTTTGGCATACGCATAAAAGTTCCCGTATTGCAAAAGCGAGGAGACGATAAAGCACTGTCTGGTTGATTGTTTTCTAGCATTTATTATCCCTCCTATAATCCATATAGATTCATTGTTTGCATCATACTATGAAGCACGTGTGGGTAGTTATTTAAATACTTGATACCCTATATGTATTTTCATATAATCACATATGAAGGAGGAGATAGTAAATGAACCTTCAATACCTTGCTTATGTGGTAGAAATTTATCGTTGCGGCTCGATTAATAAAGCAGCACAAAATCTATGTATGTCTCAACCGAATTTGAGTACCGTGATTCGGAATTTTGAAAGCGAACTAGGATTTCAAATTTTTATGCGAAAGAATTCAGGAATAGAGATTACGCCTGAAGGCAGGATGTTGTTGCTTAGCGCTGAATTAATTTTAAGTGAAGTCGAAAAGATAAAACGAATCCCAAACGCTTTTTTAGAGAATCGTAATCTTTCCGTTTCTTGCACATATTCTTCTGCTTTGATGCAAAGTTTTCTTGATTTTAAAAAAAATAGTCCCGCTGGAAAAATACAGGATGCTTTTAAAGAAACAGGATTAATACAAACAATGCGAGATGTGGTGGAACAAAAATATCGTCTATCTATTATGTATTGTTTTAATAGTATGTATTCCAAACATAAAATAGATGCAAACAAATATAATCTTAAGATGGAGCTTATAGGAAAAGATATTCCTGTAGTAGCCATAGTTTCTTGCCGAAACCCTTTATCAAAAAAGGAAAATATTAATATAGATGAACTCCAGCATTTTCCTTTTGCTACATATGAAAATTTTGATTTTGACGATTGGTTAGGCCCTTTGGGCATTCAAAACAGTGGCAATATATTGTTTGTTTTCGACCGTGGTGGTCTTGTGGATACAGTGAGAAACAGTAATTATATTTCCATTGTAATTCCTGGAGTCCTCCCAAATGGATGTGCCTATCTTCCTATAGTCGGGACTGATTTAAAACTTGGAGTGTATCTATTATCTCCTAAATCGTATCAGCTTAATTTAAGAGAAAAACAACTGATAAAACACCTCAAAAGATCAATCCAGTTCATGATCAAAATTTGATTTTCTATTTCGGAAATAAAGTAGCTTCTTATTATATCTTGTAAAAGAAGCTAGCTATGCTAAAAATAAGGAAATTTAAAACGGCAAAGCTGTAATGTCTCTCGGATCAATATAAATACCAACACGGTCTCCTTCGGAAAAAGCTTTTGTTTCGTGGGAGTAAGGGATAAAAGCATGAATAAGATGCCCCGGTTCCAACTCTATTTCATATTCCATCTTATCTCCTACAAATACACAACTCCGAACAATTCCGTGAACAGTTGAATTTGCAGTCGGTTCCAAACGTATAGATTCTGGTCGTACAACGAGTGCAATCTCTTCTCCGATACTAAAATGCGTATGCATAGGATTCTGTATGGTAAGGTAATTCCCATATGTAAGAACATCCAAACTTTCATCATGAAAACTTTGTACTTTGCTATTAAAGATGTTGGCTTGCCCTATAAAATCAGCTACAAACAAAGTTTGGGGATGAGCATAAAGATCAAAAGGTGTTGCTACCTGTTCTATTCGACCTTTGTTAAGTACGACAATACGATCTGCAATAGTCAGTGCTTCTTTTTGGTCGTGAGTAACGTAAATACACGTTATTCCCAATTGCTTTTGTAGGCGCCTAATTTCAGTTCGCATATAGGTGCGAAGTTTAGCGTCAAGGTTGGAAAGTGGCTCGTCCATGAGAAGAAGATTAGGGTTAATGGCAAAAACTCGGGCTAAAGCTACTCGTTGCTGCTCTCCCCCTGAGAGTTGATTCGGAAAACGATTTTCAACGTTTTTTAGCCCTACCAGAGCCAGAACTTCAGCTACCTTATCGGTTATTTTCCTGTGAGTAGCACCTCGTACTTTGAGACCATAGCTTACATTATCAAAAACATTCATATGAGGGAAAAGAGCATAATTTTGAAAAACGAAACCAATATCTCGTTTGTTTGCGTCTATAGACGTGACATTTTTCCCATCAAAGTATATGTGTCCCTCTGTTGGAGTCTCAAAGCCAGCTATCATTCGTAGAATTGTTGTCTTCCCGCAACCAGATGGCCCCAAGAAAGTAACGAGTTCTCCCGCATTAATGTCTAAATGAATGTTATCGACAGCTTTAAAGCTTTCTTTCCCTTTTGTGAAAATCTTAGTTAGGTGCTGTAGTGATATGGATAGAGACATCTTTATGGCCTCCTCTATCTAGCTCGCATGTAATTAGGGTATATCAATCGGAACATAAGGGCTATAATCCCCATCGCTGCAAAAACGATCAAAACCAAAACAACCGAAAAAGCAGCGGCCTGCGCAAAAAGGAGTTCTGTAATGCACTCCAAAATACGTACTGTCAATAAACTCCATCGCACAGAGACTAAAAAGATGATAGCACTTACAGCTGTCATAGAAACAACAAAAAGATATCGCATGCCAGTTGTTACGGCAGGAGCAATAAGAGGAAGTGTCACTCTGAAAAATGTTGTTGCGCGAGAGGCTCCCAAGCTAAGTGAAGCTTCTTCAATAGACGTATCTATTTGTTGCATTGACGCAACTATTGCCCGTATCCCCGCGGCATCGTAACGAAAAGCACAAAGTGCAACAATAATAAACATAGTGCCTGTGAGTACGAGAGGTCCTGAATTGAAAGCAACAACATATGCTATACCTACGACTGTCCCTGGCAAAACATAGTTTAGCAGAGAAGTAAATTCTAGAGTTTTACGCCATGGAAGGTCTGGGCGACTGACTAAATAGCCTATACATATGCCTATTACACTGCCCAAAAAGGTTGAAGTTACTGCTATGAGTAGTGTGTCTTTTATTGCTTCTTTCCCAACAGTAAAAACGTAGACATAGTTTTCAAGAGTAAATGAATTATCAACTCCCCATACCTTTACGAGGGATCCGAAGAAAATCATTGAGTAGAGGAAAATTATAAAGAGCGAAATAATAGATATAAGAAGTAAGATGAGCGTTTCAAGTACAGTTCCTGCTCCTCGTGCAGATCCCCGACCTCCTGATTTGCCTGTTACTGTTACATAGCTGCGTTTTTCAATCCAGTAATGTTGAAGAAGATAGACTAAAAGTGCAGGTATGAGCAAGATAAATGAAAGAGTTGCTCCTCCTTGAAGATCATACATCCCAGTAATTTGAAGATAAGCTTGCGTTGTAAGAACGGGAAATGTGTGCCCCGCCATAACAAGGGGTGTAGCAAAATCTGCTAGAGAACAGCCAAAAAGAAGTAAAAAAGCATTAGCAATACCAGGTGCGCTCAACGGCAATGTAATGGTATGAAATGTACGCCATCTAGAGCTTCCCATACTCATAGCTGCATCTTCAAGATTTTGATCGATTGCGTTAAGAACAGCGGCAAGTGTCAGAAAGGCTATAGGAAAATATGTGAGGGTTTCCGCAAGCCATGTTCCCCAAAATCCGTAAATATTGAAATCTGGAATCCCTAATAGCTTTAAAAGTAGCCCATTGGGGCCTATTGCCAAAGTTAAAGCGATACTACTGGTAAATGGAGGTGAAACAAAGGGTAAAACGACTATGGCTCCAATAAACCACTTCACAATTCGTGGCAAAGATATCCGTGTTTCCGCAAAAGCAAAAATAAAACCCAAGAAGGTTCCACTAATAGCAACTGATGTTGCCAAAATAAGGCTATCCAAAAGTGCTTTCCTGTTATACCAATTTGTGAAAACTTCACTTAAATTGCTTAGTGTAAAACTTCCTTCGACAATAAAAACGATATAAAGAAGCCGCATAAGCGGATACAAAACGAAAAGGCCCAATAGGGCCCATAATACAACTAAGACAGCTATGAGCGATCTATCAAGCCTTTTCGTGTTGTTGCTACTTAAGTACTTCATTGATCCAACGTTCTACTAAGCGTTCACGATTTTCTCCAGCCCATTTAATGTCCAGTGGTAATACATTGACCTTAGACATGTCGAGCCCAGGGTTAGAAATCTTTACATTAGGATTACTAGGAATTAGATTTATTTGGCTCTCTTCGTAAATTCGTTGCATTCGTTCAGTAGATGCCCAATCTAAAAACTTTTTAGCAAGATCCGGATGTTTAGCTCCAGAAACCAAAGCCATAGCTTCAATACCTGCAACAACACCATCTACGGGATAACTAATTACTATGTCATATCCTTTTTGCTGCATCTCCAGCGCATCAACGAGAAAGAAGATTCCTCCTGCTGCTTGTCCTCTTGCTATTGGTAAAGCGCCGCCTGCCCCACTTTTGGTGTAGACTTGAACATTTTTGTTTAAGTCTCTTTGATAGGAATATGCCTCATCTTCTCCCATGGCTTCAACAAGACTGAGAATACGATACATTGCTGTTCCCGACGTTCGTGCATCGGCCATTTGCAATTGACTCTTATAGGCTGGATTCAACAAATCTTTCCACGATGTTGGAGCTTCCAGACCATGATCTTTTAAAAATTTAGCGTTGAACATAAAACAGATAGGATCAATAGCTACTCCTGTCCAATAACCATTTTTATCTCTGAACTTTTCTGGTATCTGATTGCTTCCTTCTGGCATATATGGTTCGAAAAGCCCTTTGGGGATTCCATTAATGAAAGCCTCAGCCATATTTCCAAATACAACGTCAACTTGAGGGTTCTTTTTTTCTGCTTCAAGACGTGCTTGTACTTCTCCTGAAGAAAATCTCATCCAATTTACTTTGATGCCAGTTTCTTCGGTAAAGGCGCTAAAAACAGCATTCGCATAACGCTCTGACCATATTGTATATGCATTAAGTTCAGGTTGAGCAGCAAAAGAAATGCCCCCTAAAAGGATGGAACTTAATAGAGTAAGAAACAAAACTTTACTCCCGAATTTAAACGTAGTCATATTTTGCACACTCCCTCTTTATTATTTCACCGAATTATCTCGCCGAACAAATTAAATATACTCGTTATTTGTAGTTATAACTATAACCAGATTGGCTCTAAATCGTATGTAATCTGGCCCTATTGAAAAGAATGTAGTATACAGCTTGACACGGTTATTAAGTTTTCATACACTGAAACAGAAGCAGTTAAATCGAAATATTTTAAATTTTGAAAGGGGAGAAAATCTGGATGAAAAAAGTTATAATCTGCCTTTGTATTCTTTCTCTCTTCCTCTCTCTATCCCCCATTTCATCGAATGCAGCTGTTACTGGTGACGCTCCAATGAAGGGAAATGTTCCTCTTTTAATTACTAATGCTGGGCAGGGTCCTGGCGGAAAAATGGGAAGGCTTTTAGTAACAAGGTCTAAAGCTGTTACAGATTTTAAATATCTCTCTGAACCATGGCCAGAAGATATTAAGGCTGGCGGATTTAAAACGATAATGGTGATTATAGGTTCTTCGGCTAAGGGATTGGGCGCTTCTGGTATAACAATTGATGAGGAAATAACCAGACTTGATAAAATAATGGAATCAGCAAAGGCCGATGGACTTCAAATCATAGCTTGCCACATTGAGGGAAACACTCGAAGAGGTAAGCCTGGAAGTGCTGATGAGCGATCTATAGATGCAATAGCTCCTTTTGCACATGCATTTATTGTAAAGAAAGATAGTAACGAAGACGGTCGTTTTACTGAATTAGCCAAAACAAACGGAGTTCCTTTAACAATTATTGACGAAACCCTGGATTTTATGAAAGTTGTCCAGGAAATGTATCAGTAAACAATAGTAGGCATCTATAATATGTCTATGTATGCTGAAACATCCATTGTACTGGCTGTCATGGTTGTTGTGTTTGCCCTGTGCAGCTGGAAGTTGAAGTCGCCTGAAATTTCTATGGTTATCACTGCTATTGCAGGGGCTTTTGCTGGGAAATTAGGCTTTCCAGTTCGCCTTCTTGTAGAAGGAACCTTCACTTATTTTGATGTAGGTCTTATCTTCGTAACAGCGTCTATTTTTGTTAACTTTTATTCTGATACTGGTGCGATGAATGCTCTGGTCAGAAAAATGGTCGATCGATTTTACGATACCAAGTGGGTTCTTTTCTCTATTCTAGCAGTGATCATGCTCATTCCAGGCGCTTTAACTGGTGCTGGAAGTGTTTCTATGTTTGTTGTCGGCGGGATGATAGCTACTGTTCTCCATTATATGGGGATCACTTCTGTTAAAACTACTGCATTTATTTACGTAACATCAATGCTGGCAGCTGTAGCTCCTCCCATTAATTTATGGGCCATGCTCATGGCGGCCCAAGCTAATATGCCCTATGTAGGTTTTACGATTCCCCTATTGGTTCCCATACTATTTATTACTGCCTTTGCCGTTATTTTTCTTCTTCGTGGAGGAACTCCTCAACCTAAAGCTAAGGTGCTTTCTGAATTACCTCCTATAGTTGACGGAATGAACTGGTTCAGAATAATTTTCCCCATGGGGACTTTCCTTGTTATTGTCCTTTTATCAAAATATGCTGCTTTTAATATGCCAACAGTAGGATTGCCTTTAAATTTTCTTATATGTGGTGGAATTTCTATCCTTTGCGATCCTCAGAAAAAGCCATTTTCCCATTGGTATGAAGTCCTTGTTAATACAATCGAACAGGTCTTCCCCCTTTTGGCAACAGTTATTAGCGTCGGGGTTTTGGTTAATATAATGACAGCAACTGGTGTGAGAGGCCTTATTGCCATAACTTTTGTAACTTTGCCAGTTACCTTTATATATCTTACTGCTATATTTTTCTTGCCGATGGCACAAGGTTCACTAAGTTATGGAAGCGCCATTATTTTAGGAACACCTCTTATTTTCCTTTTCAATTCTATCGGATTCAATGTAACAATTGTTGCTGCCGCTCTTAGCTTAATATTTCCTCTGGGGGATTGTATGCCTCCCTCCAGAATTTCGGGAAGAGTTGCTATTGAGGTTTCAGGTTATGAGGGAAGCTATATGTCTTTCCTACGGGCTATTGCCATCCCTGCTCTTTTCATGGGAATTACCGCTCTCATAATTCTAATGAATGCTAACTTTTTTAGCTTCCTTGTAATGAGATAAGGAGGGATTGATTTGCTAACTTTTTTAAATTCCATAATACATTCCATTTATTACCTCATTGCAGCTTTCCTCGGATTGTTACTACTTAGAAGTCTTTTTTTCAGAAAGACACGGAGAAGCATTATTTATGACATCGTTTATGCTTACACCTTGATACCCTTTCTCCTAAGGGTTTTACATATAAAGTAGGTGGGCATCGTGAGTATAGAAAAGTTATCTCAAAAAGAAATTATCAAAAAAATAATAATACTCGGTGTCGCTCTTCTTGTTGCTTTTCTCGGCGCGAGAGAATTTCTTGATCTACGAAATTTCCAAGAAACCATCGTAGTGTCAAATGATTTTACAAAAAAAGTAATGTTGAGCGATTATTTTGAAGGAATTAAAGATACCCCTGTAGATACTCCGGTTTACATTTTCGATTCTGGAGTTTCTGGTGGGACCCTCGTCTTTTTGGGAGGAACCCATCCTTACGAACCAGCAACAACACAATCTGCTTATGTAGCTATGGAAAACATTGAAATTGAAAAAGGGAGAGCTTTTATCATTCCTCATGCAAATATGAGTGCATCATATGTGGGAATGCTTGGTAATGCATACCCTAAGTTTTTCCATATTGAAACGGCATTTGGTCCCAAAAGATTTCGAATAGGAGATCGTTCAACGGACCCTCTCCATCAATGGCCAGATCCTTTTACGTACGTACACTATCCTTCAAAGCAAAATTTAGCCTATACAGATGCCAGGAACCTCAACAGAACCTTCCCTGGCAGACCAGACGGCAATCTAACTGAAAAACTTGCTTTCGCCATTATGGAGCTTATACGAAAGGAAAAAGCAGATCTCTTTTGTGATACACACGAAGCATCTCTCATGTATCCAGTTGTGAGCACCTATGTTGCTCATGACAACGCAATGGATATTGCAATGATGGCCTCTATGGAATTGAGTGCCAGAGATTTTCCTATGAAATGCGAGGCAAGTCCTAAGAAACTTCGTGGGCTTACCCATAGAGAGGTTGGAGATTTTTCTCCAGTACCAGAAGAAAATTACGAAGGGGTTCTTGCCGTACTGATGGAAACACAGGAACCTTTTATTGATCGTGTTGCAGGCAAAATAACTGAAGAACTCATGCTTGAAGGAAAAGATGAGTTTTTGCAGACTGCTTCAGAACACGGGCTGCTTTTCTGTGCTCCTGAATATGACATTGAGCGAGGAGCTCCGATGAAATACAGAGTTGGAAGACATCTGTCAAGTATTTTAGAACTCGTTCGACAAATGAATGATTTCTATCCAGAAAAAGAAATTATTCTAAGTTGGCCAGATTTTAACGATCTTATGGAAAATGATGTTGGACATTACTATCACGACCCTTCAAGAGCGGATCCACAAAAGGTGTTTTTAAATTAACAAAATCAAATAAAAGTGGCTCATAACAAAGGGGAGGTAAAAGAATGGAGAAAAGAAAAAGATTACTATCGGTTTTTGTAGCTTTTGCTCTCGTTCTTCTCGTGGCATCTGTTTCCTTCGCGTGTACCATTGTTGCTGTAGGTAATAAGGCATCTATTGATGGAACGGCAATGATCACTCACAACGATGACTCGACAAGTGCCAACTTCAAACTTTGGATTATTCCTGAAAAAGACTGGCCCGCAGGATCTGTTCGTAAAATAATTATGAACGATCATGGATATGAGCCAGGCGAAGTTATGGGAGAAATGCCACAGGCTAAACATACTTATCGTTATTTCAAATCTCGTTATTCTTTCATGAACGAAATGGGTTTAGCTATGGGAGAATCAACATTTGGAACAGATAACCCAGAAGTTGAAAGAGTTATGGAGACTGAAAGCGACGGAATAATCGACTGCTGGTTTGCTCAGGATATTGCCCTTGAACGAGCTAAAACAGCGCGAGAAGCTGTCAGAATTATGGGCGACCTTGTTGAAAAATATGGATGGGCTGGCCCTGGTGAAACGATTAATATAACTGATGGCGATGAGGTATGGATTGCAGAATTTTACGGACGCGATGTTTGGTGCGCAGTTCGTATGCCAGATGATATGTTCTTTGTTGCTGCTAACCGTGCTCGTCTTCGTGACATAGACATTACCGATAAGAAAAATGTCATGCACTCCCCCAATATCGTATCTTTTGGCGTAAAGATGAAATGGATTAAGCCTACGGAAGTCAATGTAAAAAAATTCAGCCCAGCTGAAGTATATGCTCCTTATTGGGAACGACTCTACTCCACACGAAGAGTATGGAGAGCCCAGGAACTTGTAACTCCTTCTCTGAAACAGAGTCCAAGCGAGCACAATTACCCTCTCTTTGTAAAACCCGACAAGAAGCTCTCTGTTCACGATATCTTTAAACTTAAGGGCGACTATTATCAGGGAACAAAATATGATCTTACAAAAGGGCCGGCAGCTGGTCCCTGGGGGAACCCTATTCGCCATGCTAATAAGGGAAAAGGTGATTGGGAACGATCAATTAACATGCATAGAACGTGCTACATCCATATAGGACAGGTTCATCCTGGAATGCCAAGTAGATTAAAGGGCATTAGCTGGTTTGGATACGGTGCTCCTGATACGACGTACATTACCCCACTTTGGCCCATTATGACAAAACTCCCCAAATTTTATGAAGTAGGTTCTAGATTTGAGGATTTCCGAAGAGATTCTGGCTGGTGGGTTAATTCCTACGTTCAGGAAATGGCAACACTTCGTTATTGCGAAGCAATTAAAGAAATTTATGATTTCCGTGATCCTAAACTTAAGTATCAATATAGTGAAACTGCACAAGTTCAAAGAGATGCGGCAAAACTTTGGAATGCTGGCAAAAAGACACAAGCAATACAGCATATAACAGATTTTGCTTATAATAGGGCTGTTCGCTGGAACCAGGATTGGCTTAAACTTGGTGATCATTTACTTGGAAACTATGCCCTTGGATATCGTAACTTTAAAACAACTGGATATCCTGAAGAATGGAACAACTTCATTGGGTATGGTCCTCTTAAGAGATAGGCCTAAAATACGTACATTTTGTTAACAGTTTGTATCCTTATGGCTGCGGCGATTATGCTGCAGCCAATTTTATACTTTATTTTTTATCAAGGAAGAATGGGTATATATGAAAAAACTAGACGTGCGTTTTCATATTCTTGCTTTTATTTTACTTTTTGTTGCCCTTCAAGGGTTTTTTAAGCCAGGATTGCACAATAAACAGATTGAAGCAGCTGAAATTATGAAAAATTCTTTGTCTGTTATCAAAGAAAAGCGTCTTTCAATGAATATTCCTATAGATCATGTTTTAGATCCTAATATGACAGGCATTATAGGGGAAGAATTTACGCCCCTTACAACGACTCTTGGGGAAGTTGAAGATAAGCGCAGCTCTGCTAATCCTGATTTCGCCGCTATGATGGTAACATACTTAAATCAAGCAGGCTTAAAAAAGGGAGATATTGTTTGTATTGGTGCTAGTGGCTCATTCCCCGCACTTATACTCGCAACTCTTTCTGCTGCGCAGGCGCTGGATCTTCATCCATTAGTTATATATTCTATAGGGGCTTCAATGTATGGAGCCAACCTCCCACAGTTCACATTTTTAGATATGTTAAAAGAGATATCGAAACGGGGAATACTTCCTTTTAGTATTGTTGCTGTCTCTATGGGGGGGCATAATGATCTGGCTGAAGGAATGTTCTTCCCTGAAGCTCAAAAAGAAATACTGGAAATAGCTAAGCGATCAAGGCTCTATCTTATTAGTGAGCAAAAAATGGATGAAAGCATAAAGAGGAGACTTTCTATTTATAAAGAGGCTTCGAAAGGGGAAACTATTCAATGTTTTGTAAATATAGGCGGCGCGTCAGCTAATTTTGGAGATGGTGACGATTCGGTATCATTTCCGAATGGACTTGTACAAGATATTCCTTCTCTACCCAATGGGCCGCGTAAGGGGCTTATTTTTTACTTTATAGACAAAGGCATACCTGTAATTCATCTTCTAAATGTAAAGAAATTAGCACAAATGAACGGAATCCCTTATGACCCGGTTCCTTTTCCCAAAATTGGAACCTCGCAGGTCTTTAGATAAGAATATGATGGTGACTCTAAGAAACATGTCGTATAAATCAAGTGGTAAAATAATTCTAACAAAACAAAGTACATGTAGGGGGTAAAAATTTTTAAAGGAGGTCTTTCTATGTCATTTTCACCAAGTTTAAGTTCAGGCTTTACCGCAGCGAAAAACAGAAGTACGTATATTTCTCCTCAGTCAGGAATGTGCTCTTTGTGTACCGAAAAATGCCCGGGAACTTGCGAGATTGGTCAGGCAGCAGTTCTTGGAAAGATGTCAGTTTACCCTACAACCACAGGTCCTAATCAGATTGCTTCGGAAAAGGACTATCCGATAGATTTCTCTCATTTCAACATAAACGGTCGTGCTTTTGGTGCTATAGGAACGGAGGGCGATTATGAACATGCAGAGATATTTAACGTTAATCTGGCTTCTGAATATGGTAATGACAATAAAATAAAGCTTGATTTGCCTATTATTTTGCCTGCTTTGGTGAAAATGAACTGGATTGATTATTTTGGTGGTGCTGCTATGGCAGGAGTTACCTGCATGGTAGGAGAAGATGCAAGGAATAAAGACCCTGAACTAAAAATAGAGAACGGTAAAATTACGTCATTCCCTATGCTTCAAAAAATACATGATAGTTTTTATAAATATTACCGAGGTATAGGACAGATGGTGCTTCAATGCAACGTCGATGACCATCTTATGGGGGTTCCTGAGATAGCTTTGAATAAATATGGCTTTGAGGCTCTGGAATTTAAGTTCGGTCAGGGGGCCAAGGGAACTCAACCGGTTAACAGGATTAAGGATTATGACGAAGCCGTAAAAAAAGTTGAGTGCGGAGCTCTTGTGTTCCCCAATCCATTTGATCCTAAAATAATAGAACTTAAGGAAAAAGGTTGTTGTCCTAATTTTTACACTTATGGAAGACTTCCGATGTGGACGGAAGAATCAATGGCAAAACGCATTTCTGAACTACGTGCGATGGGAATGAAAAACGTCTACTTCAAGATGGCTGGTTTCGATCCGTCTGATGTGGAACGTGTAATCAATATGGCGGTAGAAAACGGAGTTGACATGATAACGTTTGATGGTGCAGGTGGCGGTTCAGGCTATAGCCCATCGAAGATGATGAATGAATGGTCTCTCCCAACGATACTGCTTGAAAAAGTTGTTGTGGATATTTGTGCAAAACTACAAAAACAGGGCAAGGTTCTTCCTGCAATGGTGATGACTGGTGGTTTTGCTAGTGAAGATCAGATATTCAAGTCTCTTGCATACGGAGACGGATTTATTAACGCTATAGGTGTCTGCCGTGCCTCAATGGCAGCTGCCATGACAGGGAAGACAATCGGAGACGAGATAGAGGCAGGTAGAACGCCTGAATTTTTCAAGAAATTTGGCAATACGATAGATGAGGTTTTTCATGATCTGGCAGATCTCAGGGGAATATATGGCAAGGACGCCGATAGCTTTTCTACAGGAGCAATTGGAGTTTTCTCCTATCTCAATAAATTGGCATTTGGTCTGAGGCATTTTGCGGCTTTGAATCGTAAGTTTGACGTAAAATATCTGGACAAAAGCGACCTAATTCCGCTTACTTACTATGCAAGCGATCTTATGGGTTAATTAGATTTATGTAAAGAGAGCGATTGCAAAGCAGCTAGCAGAGATTTTTCTGCTGGCTGCTTTTGGTTTTGTGCCCAGCATAGGCGTTATCTCTACTGTGAAAGTCTGAATAGGGCTTGGCGAGCGCGTACCATGGCTAAGAGAGAGCACGTCGAAACGCTGAGTTCATCGATAGAATTCCTTTATGATTCGATTACTTTTCCTAAAATTGGAACATTGTAGGTATTTAAAAGAAAATATTGGGGGAAATTTTCCCCCAAGAATAATTATTTATAACCCTAATAGCTCAGGAAGCCAGGTTATAGTAGCTGGGACGTAGGTGATTAAAGCTAAAAGAATCAAGAGTGGAATAAGTAAAATACAAAGATCTTTAATCATTTCTCGTATCGATATTTTTGCAATGCCGCATGCCACAAAAATACATACACCTAAAGGCGGTGTGCACATGCCAATTGTTAAGTTTACAGCTACAACGACACCGAAATGAATAAGGTCGATATTGAAAGCTTTTACTACGGGTAGAAATAGAGGTACAAATATAGTCAAAGCGCTTGTAGTGTCTATAAATGTTCCGGCAATAAGCAAAACTATATTAATAACAAAAAGAGCCGCCCATTTACTATGTACAAGTGACATAAGAGCTGAAGCGACTTCTTGTGGGACCATTTTTACAGTCATAAACCATATAAAAAGATTTGCTGTCATAAGAACGGTTAAGATAATGCCGTTCATGATGGCTGCATTTACAAAAGCTTGCCATATCTTTTTCCATGAAAGCTCTTTATAAACTAAGCCTCCTACAAAAAGTGCATATGCAACTGCTACTGCTGCTGATTCTGTTGGTGTGAAGATCCCTCCAATGATTCCACCAATAATAATAATCGGCATAAATAGAGCTAAAATAGCATCTTTAAGTCCAGCTCGACGTTCAGCAGCTGTTGCTTTTTTCGATTGTCCTTGATAGCCTCTTTTTTTACTGATAATCCAGTTAGAGAGCATAAGAAAGGCACCCATTAGAAGGCCGGGAACAATCCCTCCCATAAACAATTTTGCGATAGATGCACTAACTATAACACCATAAACAACTAGGGGAATACTTGGGGGTATGATGGGGCCAATTGAGCCTGCCGTAGCAACAAGAGCTGCTGAATATGCAGGAGAATAATTTTTCTTTACCATTTCGGCAATCAAAATTCCACCTATAGCGGCTGTAGCTGCGATAGCTGATCCAGTAACAGCTGCGAAAATCATAGATGCCACAATCGTGACCATTCCAAGACCACCGGGCCAATGTCCTACGAGCGATTCTGAGAAAGCGGTAAGCCTTTTTGATATTCCACCGGCAGCCATTAAGTCTCCCGCCAGAATAAAAAGGGGGATAGCTATAAAAGCAAAATTATCTACGCCAGTAAACATCCTTTGCACAATAACTTCTAAGGGCAAGGATGTTCCAAAAAGGCCGACAAGAGTGACAAAACCTAGCGAGAAGGAGATAGGGATTCCCACTAGAAATATGGCAAAAAGTCCAAGAATCCAGCCCATAATTACTCCTCCTAAGCTTGAGTAGCGTGCTTGAGTAAGCCGCTTATAATTTTAAAAGTATCAAAAATGAGAAAAATGAGCATACAAAAGACTGTGACTGGAATAACTGCATAAACATAGCTCATAGGAAACATGAGATACGGTGTATACTGATCGGCGTTTGCTTGCATAAATGGAATACTATAGCGAAGTAGACATGATAAAAAAATAAAGATTACAATATTTGAAATCATATCAAAGTATGGGCGAGCTTTTTTAGGAAAAACCTGTAAAAGAACGTCTATGTTGAGATGTGATTTCTTAAAAAGTCCTACGGCCATTCCGAAGAAAACTGAATAGACAAAAAAAATACGAATAACATCTGTGGCCCATGGCATCGGCATTTGAAATACGTATCTTTGAATAACCTGTCCGAAGGTGACGATAAAAAGTATCGTAAGGCTTAGACCGGTTAGAGTAGAAAAGAGCTGTTCTATCTTTTTCAATACAAGTCACCTCTCTAATACGGCGAGAAATCTATATCTTAACGAAGTGGGAACTTCTTCCCACTTCGCTAATTTGTTATAGAAACATTTAATTTACTTCCGCTACTGCCTCTTTTATTTTTTTAATAAGTTCTACTGGAACATTATCGAGAACTTTATAAAGACCCGACGTTGCTTCGGCGAAAGCCTCTTTGTCAGGATTTTCTACAACCTCTACCCCAGCTTTGCGTATGAAATCTAGCCGCTGTTGGTCCATTTCAAATAGTTTATCTCTTTGATATTGGGCTGCGTCTTGTGCCGCTTGTCTAATTATGTCCTGATGTTCTAGAGAAAGAGATTTAAACCATTTTGGATTGGCAACTACAACTGCAGCTTCATAAGTGTGTCCATCGAGAGTGAGATATTTTTGTACTTCATAATATTTCATGGAGTAAATTGTTGCTATTGGGTTTTCCTGACCATCAACCATTTTCTGTTGCAAAGCACTATAAAGTTCGCCAAAAGAAATAGGAGTAGGAATTCCACCGAGCATCTTTATAAACTCCATCCAGCTCTTTGATTCCTGCACACGAATCTTTAAACCTTTAATATCTTCTGGTTTTACTATTGGTTTAATGTTGTTCGTAAAATTTCTGAATCCAACCTCCCAGAAAGCAAGGTTCTGGAAACCTTTAGTTAGCATAAGATTACTTAGTTCCTTTCCTACCTTGCCATCAAGAACGGTATAAACTTGCTTTCTTGTCTGGAAAAGGTAAGGAATTCCCATAACCTGGAATTCTGGAACAAAACTAGGAAGGGCTCCTCCTGCTGCTACAGAAATTATCTCTATTGTTCCCATACGAACTCCTTCGAGGAGCTCTCGTTCACTTCCACCTAATTGTCCCTGCGGAAATATATTAACTTTAATCTCGCCATTAGATCTTTCTTCCACTAATTTTTTAAACTGTTCAGCACCAATTTGATACTGATGTTCAAGACTTCCACCATGAGCAAACTTCAATTCAACTGCCGCTATAGAAGTACTTGAGAAAACAAACAAGAACACTACTGATAATAATGCTGCGAGTTTTTTCACTTTTGGTACCCCCTTTGTAAGATTGATGTGTATTTAATAACAGGCGTATGTTTACCCCCTATTATTCCTTTTGCTTCAAATAAAGCTCAGGAACTCTATCTTTGAAGATTGGCATATAGCTTCGTATTTCCTTCACTTTTTCAGTATCAATTGTTATAAATCCTGATTCTTCTCCACATCCGGCTTGATACAAAATTTTTCCCCATGGATCAACAACCATAGAGGCACCACCAAAAAGCGTTTCTTTTGATGTGCCAACTCTGTTGCATGCAACGATATACATTTGGTTTTCGATAGCTCTTGTTTTGAGAATATTTTTCCAATGATCTATTCGTGCAGTTGGCCATTCTGCACTGACAAAGAGTATCTCAGAACCATTAATGGCATAAGTACGGAGCCATTCACAAAAACGAATGTCGTAACAGATTACACATCCCGCTTTTGCTCCTTCTATAGAAAAATAACATGGTTTTTTACCAGATACTAAATACTTGTCTTCATCCATAAGTCCAATGAGATGAACTTTGTCATAATAGGTAACAAGCTTTCCGTTAGGAGAAATGACTTGGGCTCGATTTACAAAATTTTCACCACTTTTGGCTAAAACAGAACCACCAACAAACCAGATATTGTACTTTTGGGCTAAATCTCCAAGAAAATGGACTGAATTTTCGCCCTCTGGGTCTGCTAGTTCGCTTGTTTGCTCTAAAGCGTAACCTACGTCCCAAATTTCAGGTAAGACAATGGCTGTCGGTATTTCTGATGGGGTCATAACTCTTTCGAGCCATTTTTCTACATTGTTGCGATTGGCTACTCTATCCCCTATTTTTATGTCAAGTTGTAATAACCCTACTCTGAGCATCAGCATCTCCTCCTTAATTTCTGTCGGGCAGAGTACAAACAGTGTAGGTATGATTAATTGAACGATTAAGAACTGGGTCTCTTAATTCCATTCGAAATTCCCCTTCATAACACATATCGCCCTTCAAAGGGAGAGTTCCGCTAAAGTAAGAAAGCATTCCCGGATAAGGCTTATCTTCTGTAGCAAGTTCAAGAAGCTTTTCTGGGATAAGCAGGCTTGCAAGAGTGCCGTCTTGATAGAGTTGCTCTTCTTCTTTGGTGTTCTTCTTCACCCAAGATCTGATCTCTATTTGATCCCAATGCGGACGAACATCACTCATTTTCCAAAAGACATTCCCAATAATTTTGCTGCAAGTTTGTTTTGCCTTCGATACAGACACAGTTTCCAATGCTCTATCTGTATGATCACTTGCAATAGTAAGAAACTGGTCACCGTTACAGTCAGAAGCAGCAAAAAATTCAATTTCGCCAGAACAGCTATTACCTATAACCCAAAGCGTGTTATTATTTGAAATACGTTCTGGATCAATCCAATACATGCTTGGGGTTTTTTCTGGTACGGGTACACCAATTTTTCTCAATTCGTTTACATGTGCTTTGACACTTTCTTGATTACGACCAGCATATCCAATAGCTACACACAGATCCCACTCCAGGTTAATTTTTTCAAGTTTGTTATCAGCAGTTAAGGCTATACTTTGTAATTTCATAGTTGCACATTTCTCCCTTCTTGAAATTCGAACGTTGTTTTTAGCGAATTACCTGATTCATTGCTATCATCCGTTTGTAAAGAAGTTGTTCAGTATCGTTAAGATGTCTAAGGAGTGCATTTTTAGCCTCTCTTCGTTGTCCGCTTCGAACTGCATCACAAAAAGCTGAATGATCAGAGAGGACTCTGTAGAAACGTTCTTCCCCTACTGTCATAGCAATAACCCCTAGCCAGATCATTTCTTCACTGATTGCGTTCCAAATTTTTTGAAAGCGGAAATTACCAAAAGCCATAAAATTAGCGGAATGGAAATCTTGGTCAGATGTAATAAAGGAATAAAGATTATCAACTGAATTCTTCATATGAGAAATATGATCACTCATAATATCAGCTGCATGACGATGACACTTTGCATTGAAAACAAGGCTTAGCATTGATACTTCAAGAGTCCGTCGAACTTCAAACACTTCTTTAAGATCTTCAACAGAAACAGAACGAACCTGAATATTTTTTCGGGCGTGAGTTCTTAGCCATCCTTCTTGAGATAAACGATGAATAGCTTCTCGAATGGGAGTTCTACTTACTCCTAAAGATTCTGCGAGGTCACGTTCTTGCAAAATAGCTTCAGGAGGATATTCAAGAGAAAGAATTGATGTTTTTATCTTTTGATATACAGATTGCGCAAGAGTTTTATTTTTCATCTGGCATACCACCATATTTTTATTATATTTTGAAACTAAAATAAAAAAATGTTAATTTTGGTGAAAAACAGTAATTGCAAAGCTTGATAAAAGAATTATAAAGCATAAGAAATATTTTTAAATGCTAATTTTAAATAAAATAGTTTTTATCTTTTATTTATTGATATCTAGTATACCTGTAATAAAAATGAACAGTCTAATAGACTTATTGATAATTTAAAGCAAGATAAAAGGGGAATAATATTAAAAATTATTATTAAACTATCGCAATCAATAATTCGAGTGCCTAAAAAGGTCAGCAGGATATAACATAAAACTTGGAATTTAATATCTAAAATACTGGAATTGACAATGCCCTCATAGGTATATATATTACTTTTCAAAAGATAGAAATAAAAGTTTTCGAATTTGTTCTATCTTAATTAAGTATTTGAAAGGGAGGGTTTTTGTTTGAAAAAGTTCATCATTTTTCTTCTTACCTTAACCTGTGTGTTTACAGCATCTGTCGTTGCTGCGGACACCCCATCGCAGCTTCGCTTTATGGCGGGGCCTCCTGGCGGGAACTGGTTTGCGTTAGGTGGAGCTCTTGCAGAACTCTGGTCTCAGAAAACAATCCCCACGACAAGTATTACCGGGGGTGCAGTTGCCAACATTATCAATGCGGACAAAGGGAAGGGAGACTTGGGGTTCTCTAATACTTCAATGGTAGCAGTGGCTCAAAAAGGTGGAATGGCACCTTTCAAAGACGCTGTAGGGAATGCATCGATTCTTGCCAATCTCTATACTCAGTATACTTATTTTATAGCTCGCAAAGATTTTGTTGAAAAGAATGATATTAAGTCTCTTGACGATTTGGTTGCACGTAAAATTCCAACGCGCTTTGCCACTCTTAAGACAGGAACAGGTTCCGAGTTTATCGTTAACGGTATATTTAAGTCTGGTTTTGGAGTCGATTATCGCGAAACTTTGAAAGAATGGGGCGGTTCTGTGGAGTATGCCTCTTACTCTGGTGGAGCAGACCTAATTGCAGATAACCATCTTGACGTTTTTGCCTTCTCTGTCGGTAAAGTTGCTTCAATCGTTATGCAGATTGAAAGCCAGACGGACATCGTTATTCTCGGGATGGAGCAGAAGACTCTTGATAAAATCGGCGCTGACTATGGTACGGTAACTTTCACCGTTGACCCTGGTATTTATAAGTCAGTGACAGATACTCCTGTTAAAGTTGTCGGTGACTATACATGTATAGTTGTTCGCAGCGATCTTGACGAGCAGGTTGTTTATGACCTTTGTAAAACTATGTATGAAAACCAGGATACTCTTGCAAAAGCTGTAGTTGATATGAAAGAACTGAATCCTGCTACGGCAGTTCCTACTGCTCCTATTAAGAGTCACCCTGGGGCTGTTAAATATTGGGATGAGGTTGCCGCCAAGTAATGCAGTAATATCCACGTAAACTAAACACCTAGAAAGCGAAATTTTCGCTTTCTAGGTTCTTTTCTGTTTTCTTTTTTCCTTTATTCCTTGTAGGGAGAACGATATCCCGATTTTTAGCCAAGGAGGTTTTTTATGTAATGAGAAAACTTGACGGTAATGTCGCAAAGGTACTTTATGTCTATATTCTAGCGATGGGAATTTTTCATCTCTACACAGCTGTTTTTGGTTCCTTTGAGGCATATCTACAAAGGGCAATCCACCTAACTTGGGTTTTGCCGATGACCTTTGTCCTTTACCCCATTTCTTCGAAAAAAGTTTTAAATCCAGAAACGAGAGTTCCTTGGTACGATTGGATTCTTGCAGCAGTCTCAGCAACTCCTGGACTCTATATTATGCTTAATTATGATCAAATTATGATGCGTATGCAGGGGGTTGACGAGTTGACAATGATTCAACTTGTACTCGGTACATTGTTGATTATATTGCTTTTAGAAGCAACTCGCCGCATTGTGGGGCTTCCTCTCGTTATCGTAGCTGTGGCTTTTACAGTCTATACATACGTATGCGACGCTAGCTTTCTTCCTGCAGCTCTTCGTGGTGTACCCACAGAATTTGAAAGAATTATTGAAGGAATGTTTCTTACTGATGAAGGAATCTTTTCTTCGTCGTTGGGTGTTTCAGCGACGTTCGTTATGATTTTTCTTATTTTTGGCGGCTTTCTAGAAAAAAGTGGTGTAGGTGAATATTTTATGGAATTTGCACAAGCCTTCACAGGTACTGCCGCTGGGGGACCGGCAAAAATTGCGGTCGTGAGTTCTGCTCTATTTGGATCAATTTCAGGATCTGCAGTAGCAAATGTCTATGGCACAGGATCTTTTACAATTCCTTTAATGAAACGTATTGGATATCAACCTCATTTTGCCGGAGCAGTAGAAGCTGTTGCGAGTGCTGGAGGGCAGCTCATGCCTCCGATTATGGGAGCCGGCGCATTTGTTATGGCTGCTCTTTTAGGGGTTCCATTTAACAAGATAATAATAGCGGCGATTCTCCCATCTCTCTTCTACTACGGGGCTGTGCTTTTGATGGTACACCTTACTGCTATCAGAGATGGACTTAAAGGGCTACCGGCCAGCGAATTGCCTTCAAAAAAAGTCGTTATCAAACGTTTATATATGATGTCACCCATTGTATTGCTTGTCTATATGCTTCTTGCTGGATATACCCCTATGTACGGAGCTATTGCTGGCATTATTCTTGCTTGGGCCATTTCACTTCCTAACCCTGCTCGTCGTATGGGGCCAAAACAAATACTTGCGGCCATTCACGATGGATCACAAAATATCCCTATTATCTGTACTGCATGTGCATCGGCTGGTTTAGTTGTTGGTTCAGTAGCTCTATCTGGTATTGGGTTTAAATTTGTAGGCGCTGTTCTTCAACTTGCCCGTGGTAATTCATTCTTGGCATTGGTCTTGATAGCATTAGTCTCTCTTATTCTTGGTATGGGATTGCCTACTACCAGTGCTTATATTCTTGGGGCTGCATTAGGCGTTCCAGCCCTTGCAAAGATAGGATTCCTTCCTATCGCGGCGCATCTTTTTGTATTTTACTATGCCATCGTGTCTAACATCACTCCTCCTGTAGCATTAGCTGCCTATGCCGCAGCTTCTATTGCGGGATCACCACCGAATAAAACAGGCTTCACTGCCAGTAAACTTGGCATATTAGCTTTTGTTGTTCCTTTTGCGTTTTGTTATGATCCCGGGTTGATACTTCAGGGGACATTAACAGAAAATTTGTTAGCTATAATTAGTGGAATAGGTGCTCTTACGGGCATGGCCTTTGCCCTGACAGGTTTTGCACGTGCTCCTTTGCCAAAGTGGTACAGAGGGCTTTTTGTGCTCACTGCCTTAGCGGCTCTTCATAGCCAGCCAATCATATCTTTAGTCAGTGTTGGACTGACTTTCTTGCTCTTTTTCTTTTCAGAGCAGAAAAAACTAAAGATATCTTAAACGTATAGAGTTTATTCAGATTGAAAGAGATAAAAAATAGGCGGCTTTAAAGCCGCCTATTTTTATTCCCAGAATGGTGCGAGAGAGGGGACTCGAACCCCTATGGAGGAATCCACTGGATCCTAAGTCCAGCGCGTCTACCAGTTCCGCCACTCTCGCACATAGAATGAAGTGTTTCAATTACTGTAATGCCTGTGGAATAATACCATCAATTTATAGAGATGTGAAGAGGCTGTTGGTATATCCCTTCTTTCAGCTATAATCATAATGTTCAAAGTTAAAAGCAGAAGGAAGGAGGAACTTCCATTGCGTTTTTCCTTAAAAGCATTGCTCGTAACGATTTTTATTCTTGCTATCCTCTTCTCTATCCCATGGGTATGGATCAATATAGAATCACTCGCTGTCATGACAATCGAAGGAGAAATTGCAGTAGCTCCTACTTTCTTCAAACTTGTTCATATGGGATGGCTGCTTTTTCTCGACTACATTCCCTACATTTTTACACTTTATATTATTGCAGCTGCCGGCGTTATTTTTATGGAAGAAAAAAACCCAGACCGTACTATTGCCTGGCTTTTGGCTTTAATCCTTGTCCCCGTCATAGGTTTTTTGTTTTATTTTCTTTTAGGCCCGGATCCCAAACGAAGAGCGGTTTTTAAGCGTTATAAGAAAAAACGGTTTTATCGCTCTATTTTTAGGGAATGTCCTGCTCCTGCCCTTGATCTCTATAGTGAAGATATTCCATGTCGACTTGTTTCTTTACTAGAGCAAACATCTCATAGTCGCCTAACCTATCGAAATTCGGTCGATATGCTGCTTAATGGTGATGAAGTTTTTCCTGCTATAGCTGAAGCTTTACAAGAGGCAAAGCACTATATTCATTTAGAGTATTTCTCGATAGCTAATGACAAAACTGGAGAAAAACTTCTTGAAATTCTTCAACAGAAAGCTGCTGAAGGTGTTAGTGTTCGAGTTATATATGATAGTGTCGGTAGTTGGCGTTTAGGGCGTCGTTTCGTAAAAAAACTTAGGGAACAAGGTATAGATGCTCAACCGTTTTTACCCGTTTCCTTCCCGATGGTTCGTCGTGATTTGAACTTTCGTAACCACCGAAAAATTATTGTTGTTGATGGCAAGGTGGCTTTTACGGGAGGCCTTAACATAGGAGACACATATCGTGGTTTAAATCCCAAGATGGGATTTTGGAGAGATACGCACATTCGCATTCATGGCGAGGCTGTTGCTTCTCTTCACGAAGTCTTTCTAAACGATTGGTTTTTCTGTACAGGACATAGCTTGCCTGAAACAGAAACGTATTTAAATGGTAGCGCACTTCCAGAAACAACAATGCCGATTCAAGTGGCAGCAAGCGGTCCTGATTCAGATTGGCGTGCAATATTGCAAGGATACTTTTATTTTATTACAGCAGCACGAAAACGCGTCTGGATTACAACACCCTACCTTGTCCCTGATGATAGCCTGAAAACAGCCCTTACGACAGCTGCTCTAAGTGGTGTAGATGTACGAATTATTATTCCTTCTCGACCTGACCATAAGGTAGTTTTTTGGGCAACTCGATCGAATATAGACGATTTACTTCGAGCGGGTGTTCGTATATTTACTTATGACAATGGTTTTATCCATTCAAAACTTATGATGGTTGATGGTAAGTGGGTTTCTGTAGGAACCACAAATCTCGATAACCGAAGCCTCGATATAAATTTTGAAGTGCAAGTTTTCATTTATAACAGGATGAAGACAAAAGAGTTTGAAAAACAATTCCTTGAAGATCTTAAGGTTTGCACTGAACTTGATTTACGTTCCCGATCTGAGCGGCCTCTTCACGAGCGAGTTCGGGAATCACTAGGAAGGCTTTGGTCGGCGCTATTATAAAGGAGCATGACTTTGCCTAGAATTAAACGATCTGAAGGCGGTTTTATCGCTGCCTATATTGGTTTATATGCAGCCCTTTCTTTTTTTCTCTACTTTTACTTTCAATTGAAAGGGCTTCCCCCCTTTTCGTGGAAAACTCTTGCTATTGCCTGGGGCTTAGGAACAGCATTTATCGTAGTTTCAGTAATTCCAGCTCGCTGGTCTTCTCCACTGCTCTACAAGGTTCATACTGTTTTAGCTTGGATAAGCCTTACAGGGATAGCCTTTGGTTTCTATTTCATCCTTATCTCTGTTCTCTTCGATATATTACTTGTTATTTTACCGATTTCTTTCCCATTCCCTTTTTGGGAGCTTTTCCTGGCTGCTTTAATAGCATTACTCCTAACTTATTATGGTTATAAAGAGAGCATGAAAATACGAAGTATCAACATTGAATTTCCAACCAAGAAATTACCTGAAGGTATTGAACGTTTTCGAATTCTGCAAATATCAGACTTGCATCTTGGCGTGCTTATAAACAAAAAAATGTTGCAACAGATTATGCAACAAATACAAGAAGAAAATCCAGATGTAATTGTTTCGACGGGAGATCTTCTTGATGGTGAAATTGAAGATATAGAAACAATTTCTGAAATGATGCTCCACTTTAATCCGCCTTATGGAAAATTTGCTGTTACTGGAAATCATGAGTTTTATGCAGGTATAGAACATGCTCTTGATTTTACAGGGCGCGCTGGCTTTGAAGTGTTAAGAGGGGCAATAGTTCCTGTAGGTCCCATTTCTATTGCAGGGGTAGATGATCCGGGTGGGCATTTTATTTTAGGACAAACAGAGATAGACGAAAGCGAGCTATTACAGGAAGCTGACACATCTCGTTTTACATTGTTACTTAAACATCGCCCATTAGTACATCGTGATGCTGTAGGAAAATTTGATTTACAACTTTCAGGGCACGTACACCATGGCCAACTCTTCCCTTTTATGGTATTTACTTGGCTTTTCTATAAACACACTGTTGGAATGCTGGATCTTGGAAAGGGGTCTTGGCTTTATGTAAGTCGAGGGACCGGTACATGGGGGCCTCCTGTGCGAATCTTGGCTTTTCCCGAGCTGACAATAATAGATTTGGTTTCAGACAAAAAATGGTGGACCGTACAGGAATCGAACCTGTAACCCCCTGATTAAGAGTCAGGTGCTCTGCCAATTGAGCTAACGGTCCACGAAGAGCTATTCATTTATTTTATGCGAATACTAATGGCGCGCCCGGCAGGAGTCGAACCCGCGACCTACGGATCCGAAGTCCGTCGCTCTATCCAGCTGAGCTACGGGCGCGTACCGCATTTTAAAAAATGGGGTGAGCGAGGGGACTTGAACCCCCAACATCTGGAGCCACAGTCCAGTACTCTAACCAATTGAGCTACGCTCACCATATCCATATCAAGATTCAAGTGGCGCGCCCGGCAGGATTCGAACCCGCGACCCACGGCTTAGAAGGCCGTTGCTCTATCCACCTGAGCTACAGGCGCCTGCGAATGTTACAATAAAACTGGAGCGGGAAACGGGATTCGAACCCGCGACCTACGGCTTGGAAGGCCATCGCTCTAGCCAACTGAGCTATTCCCGCACCTTTGCGTCTTGGTCGGGGCGAAAGGATTTGAACCTTCGACCCCCTGCTCCCAAAGCAGGTGCGCTAACCAGACTGCGCTACGCCCCGTGATAAGCACTGGTGGAGCTGGGGGGATTTGAACCCCCGGCCTCTTCCGTGCGAAGGAAGCGCGCTCCCCCTGCGCTACAGCCCCAAGCAATCAACGGCGAATATTGTAATAATCGAAAGGGAAGTTGTCAAGCTTATTTCTGGATATTATGAGAAGTTGTCTCTCATTGACTTCTTTCCCTTAGAGTGTTTATCTATATATTCTAATACATAAAGCGTAAGAAAGGAATTTTAAAATGATATATGGTGCAGAATTTGTCTCTAAATGGATTATAGAAATGAAAGAAATGTTTCTTGGGCAACGGCTTTTTCGTGTGGAGGGCGGAGATACATGGTTAGCACTTCGCTTCTCTTCTCAGACTCTTTCTCTTTTGATAAGTTGGCATCCTCAGCATTTCGGATGTTGTCTTATCGATGAAGAAGATCTTGATTTAATGAAGCGTTTTTCATCGGGGAAACTTCGCTTTGCAGATGCCCTTAAAAGCCATCTTGTAAAAGGCGAGCTAACTGCTGTTGAACAAATAGATTTTGACAGACTTTTAATATTAAAATTTTCTCGCAAGGTAGGAGCAGGTTTTGATGTAGAAAATTCTCTTGTTTTTGAATGCATGGAAAGGAATAGTAATCTTATTCTTCTTGACGAAAATAACACTATCATTGATTGTGTTAAACATATCCATCCAGAAATTAACAGGTACAGAACGGTTGTGCCCTCTCATCCCTACATTACTCCTCCTCCACTTCAAGGGCCATCTCCTTTTGATATTCAACCGGAAGACTCTGCTTATGAAGATATCGCTATGATGAAGGGAATTGGTAAAGGGCTTAGACAATTTATAAAAGCTCATCAATCTCTTTTTACATCAGGCGAATGGATAGGCAATATTGCAAAACTTTACAACGAAGAGACCCTCAAAAATAGCCTTATACAGACGTGGAAGAACTATGTTACGATCTTTCCCCTTTTGTTGGAAGATATGATACCTGTGAACGAAAATAAGGCCCTTATTGTGTCTAAAGACTTTGTGGTCGATCCTTTACTTTGGGATAAAAGCAACAGGCTTAAGAAAGATACGCTGAAGGTTATAAAGAAAGAGATAAAATCTCTTGAGCGACATCGTAAGGGCATAGAGAAGCAACGTTCAGAATCAGAAAAAGCACCGTGGTATAAAAATTGTGGTGAATTGCTGCTAGCCAATCTATATAAAATTCCACCTCGAACAGAAAACATTTCTCTTACAGGTTGGACAGAAGATGGGGAAATTACACTACAGATCCCTTTAGATCCCAAAAAAAACGCTTCTGATAATGCTGCTGTTTACTTTAAAAAGTACAAAAAAGCAAAGGGAGATCTTGAAAAAATCGAGCGTGAAATCTCTGAACTGACAGATAAAATATCGGAGCTTCAAGATCAGATAGATATTATTGAAGAACTTGAGGTTCCATCAATGATTGATTCCGTGTGCCGGGATATAAAAGAGTGGCTTGTTCCTAATAAAAATAAAAAGAGGAAACGTTCGAAAAAAGAGTCTTCAACTCCACCTCATCTTCGTCTCTCTTATGAGGAAGCTCTTATTCTTGTTGGTCTGAATGCTCGAGGAAACCGACATGTTACTTTTCAAGAAGCAACTGCTGGAGATATATGGCTTCATGTGCATGAAATTCCAGGTTCGCATGTCATTATTAAACATCCAGAAGCACGAAAGGAAAATCTTGAAGGGACCGATTTATTGGTACTAGCTGCTTCATTGGCCGCCTTTTTCAGTAAAGCTCGCCATTCTACCAAAGTACAAGTAGATTATACGGAACGGAAACATGTGCGACATATTCCCGGAAGCGGCATAGCTCACGTTACTTATACTCATCCGGAAACAATTCTTATCGAGCCCGATCGCTGGAAAGAATATTTTTCAGAAAAAGAGATAGCTCTTGGGGAAGTTCGGCCCTGAATTTCATTTCTCGGCCAGTTATCGGATGTGTAAACGTAAGTTTCCAGGCATGAAGAAAAATTCTGCCTGGCGTCTTTTGAAGACACTCTTTAGTTCCATAGAGTTCATCACCAACAAGTGGGCATCCAATATGTTTGAGATGTACGCGAATTTGATGGGTACGCCCCGTATGGAGGGTACATTCTATAAGGCTATAGTTTTTTTGGCTCCAAAGCACTCTATATTCCGTTAGTGACGGCCGACCTGACTCAGTAACAGCCATCATAACTCTGTTGCGATGGCTACGGCCTATAGGCGCGTCTATAAGACCTGTTTTCCTATGTGGAGTTCCGCGACATAAAGCGAGATATTTTTTCTCAACAGAGCGAGAACGAAATTGTTCCTGAAGAAGTAAAAGAACATTGCGGTTTCTGGCAACAACAAGAAGACCGGATGTTCCTCCATCAAGGCGATGAACAATACCTGGACGAACCTCTTCGTCAAATTTTCTCATATCAGGGTAGGCATAAAGTAAACCATGAACCAACGTCCCATGCCAATTTCCTGGCGCTGGATGTACTACGAGTCCAGAAGGTTTGTTTATAACGAGAAGAGACGAATCCTCATATGCGACTTCAAAAGAGACAGGTTCAGGCTCGACTTCCAATGTTTCTATGGGTGGCAAAGTTACGACAATCTGCATTTCAGGCGACACTTTCAACGCCGCCTTGAGCTTACGCTGAAGATTTAAAATCTCAACATTTCCCATATGAATAAGCTTTTGAATATAATTGCGGGTCAGCCCTAATTCATTGGCAAGAAAGAGATCAAGACGCAGATTTGCATCTTTCTCTTGAGGAGAGGTTAGAATTTTCCCTTCGTTACTATTTTCTTGAACTTCCTCGCTATTTTCATTGCCTTCCCAAAGCTCTTTATTTTCTTTTTCAGACATGGTAACCTGCCTTACTAAAAACAGAGGCGAGAAAAGGATCTCGCCTCTGTTTTGTTCTATTAGTATGAAACTAATCTTTTAACACTCGTGCGCAGCGAGGACATAATCCTCTTTCATCAACTTCTTCTGAGTATTTCCAGCATCGTGGGCATTTTTCGCCTTTGGCTTTATCGACAGCAATCGTTAATCCAGTTTCTTCATCTTGCCACATTATGGCTAAATCAGAAGGTTTTTCTACCCACTTAAAGTCTGAAACAATAGCGAACATAGACCACTCTTCATCAGTAAATTGTGAATGCTCATACTCTTTGGATATTTGAGCTTCAACACGAGCTTCCAGTGAGTGACCGATGACACCAGTTGTTCTGGCAGATTCCAATGCTCGGCTAATAGCTCCTCGCATGGTTAGAACTCGATCCCACTTTTCGTCAAGTTGAGCATTTATTTCAGAAGAATTTACTTCTGGCCAAGAGGATAAAAATACACTCTTAGGCAAGTCAGGATCCATATTTTTCATTTCCTGCCAAATTTCTTCAGCAGTAAAGCTCAGAATAGGAGCCAGTAAGCGAGTTAGAGTATCAAGTATTTGCCACATTACAGTCTGACAGCCACGTCTGGAAATCGAATCGGTTTCATCAGCGTAAAGCCGATCTTTGCTTACATCAAGGAAGAATGAGCTCAGCTCGGTTACACAGAACTGATGAATGACAAAAGTCGGTACATGGAATTCATAATCTTCAAAGCCCTGAGTTGCACGTTCGATAACCTCATTGAGCTTTGACAAGATCCACTTATCTATTTCCATAAGTTCATCGTAAGCTACAGAATCTTTATGAGGATTGAAGTCGGAAAGGTTCCCCAATAAGTATCTGGCAGTGTTTCGAATACGTCGATAAGATTCCGTTAAGCTCTTGATAATGCCATCAGAAATACGAATGTCGTTTCTATAGTCTGTAGAAGCAACCCACAATCTCAAGATATCGGCGCCATATTTATCGATGACTTCTTGCGGTCTTATAACATTACCAATAGATTTAGACATCTTTTTGCCTTCTCCGTCAACAATGAAACCGTGAGTGAGAACACTCTTATAAGGAGCTTGATGACGAGTGGCAACAGAAGTAAGCAACGAGGTTTGGAACCATCCTCTGTGCTGGTCACTACCTTCAAGATATAAATCGGCAGGCCATCTCAACTCTGGACGTGTTTCGAGAACTGAGAAATGGCTGACACCTGAGTCGAACCAAACGTCCATAATATTCGAATCTTTTACCAGATGATGGCTTCCACAGGCTGGACATACAGCTAAATCGCCAAGCAGTTCTTCCGGTGTAAGTTTCCACCAAATAGTTGAACCCTCTTTCTTGACTTTTTCCTGTACGGCTCTGATAAGCTCAGGTTTTAAAATAAGTTCACCGCAATCCTCGCAATAGAAGGCGGGAATTGGAACTCCCCAAACTCTCTGACGGCTGATACACCAATCAGAACGGTCACGAACCATGTTATAAATGCGATCTTTTCCCCAATCTGGAATCCACTGTACCCCTTTATCGATAATATCAAGGGCTTCTTTTCTAAACTGGGAAACAGCTATAAACCACTGCTCTGTCGATCTGAAAATAACAGGTTTTTTACATCTCCAGCAGTGAGGATAAGAGTGCATAATCTTACCTTCACCAAGAAGACGACCGTTATCTGTAAGTATAGAAAGAACTTTTTTGGCGCCTTCGTCAAGGGAAAGACCGCCAACGATTGGTGTTTCTTCTAAGAAGTGACCGCTACCATCGACTGGGTTGTAAATTTCTATTCCATATCGAACGCCAGTCTCATAGTCTTCAACACCATGACCTGGTGCCGTATGAACACAACCAGTACCAGTATCGAGCAAGATGTAATCAGCAAGAAGCAATGGAGTAACTCTATCGGAATAGAAAGGATGAATTGCTTTCTCTTTTTCTAGTTCCCTTCCCTTGCAACGATAAAGAATTTCACCAAACTGAAGACCTGTTTCTTTCGCAACAGAATCGAGAAGAGCTTCCGCTAAAAGATAAACCTTATCTCCACTCTCAACAAATACATAGTCATAGCCGGGCCCAAGGGCTACTGCCATACTTGCAGGGAGTGTCCACGGTGTGGTTGTCCAAACGATAACATTAACATCACGATTTTTTAACACATCGATTTTGTTGCCAATTTCAGGCATAGAGTAAGCGATAAAGACAGATGGAGACACTTCATCCCAATACTCTATCTCTGCGGCAGCTAGAGCTGTTTGGCAATCTATACACCAATAAACAGGTTTGTGACCTTTATAAACGAGGCCTTTCTCAACGAGATCTGCAAAAGTGCTCAATTGAGCGGCTTCATACTCTGGGTTAAGTGTAATATATGGATTTTCCCAATCACCTATTACACCAAGGCGTATAAAATCATTTCTCTGAATATCAAGAAATTCGTGCGCATATTTTGTACATTTTTCTCTGAGTTCAACAGGATCAATGGCGTCTTTTGTAATCCCATGGGTTTTAAGAACATGAAGTTCTATAGGAAGTCCGTGTGTATCCCACCCAGGAACGTAGGGAGCATAGTAACCTTTCATTACTTTGTATTTGGGAATAAAATCCTTGAGGATTTTGTTGAATGCTGTTCCTATATGTATATTCCCATTTGCATAGGGAGGTCCGTCATGTAGAATGAAGGACTCTTTCCCTTCCTGTTGTTTTAACATTTCGTGATAAACGTCGATATCCTTCCAGAACTTGAGATATTCAGGCTCTCGTTTGGCCAGGTTTGCTCTCATTGGGAAAGATGTCTTGGGCAACTTGAGTGTGTCCTTATAATCTGTAGCCAATGTTATTTACCTCCTTTCAAATAGGAAAAGGCCGTCTCTAAAAAACAGAGACGGCAAATTCGTAACTTGTTGATTTTAGCACAACTTGAAAACTTGTAAAATATTACGACACCATCCCGGTTTTTTTCTTGACTTCCATTTTTTGTAAAATATGGATTCCGATGAGGATTATCAATCCTATCAAGTCAGTTTGCCACCCCGGGATTAGTAACCCAAGAGCTCCACCCAACGCTATAATGCGTTTCCACCAAGCCATAGGAGCCTTGTAATATCCAATAGTGCTCATTCCAAGTAAAAATACGCCCAAAATAGCGGTTATTATGGCCATAGTAAACGGTAATGGGCTGAAATTGACAAGCACAAGCATTGGATTGAACACATAAATATAAGGAACTATAAAACCCGCTAAGGCCAGTTTTACAGCTGTAACTCCTGTACGCATTGGTTCAGCTCCTGCAATTCCAGCACCTGCATAAGCTGCGAGTGCGACAGGGGGGCTAAGATCCGCAGCAATACCAAAGTAGAGAACAAACATGTACGCTGCCATTGGAGGAACACCTAACTGGAAAAGAGCTGGAGCAGCCATTGTACTTGTAACAATGAAGTTTGCCGTTGTAGGAAGCCCTGCACCAAGCAAGATACACGCAATCATGGTTAGCAACAACGTGGGAAGAAGTTTTCCTCCGGCTATGGCTACAATTGCACTTGCTATTCGCAATCCCAAACCAGTTAACGTTGCTGTTCCTACAATAATTCCCACTGTAGCGCAAGCACATGCTACGCCCAGTGCTCCTTTTGCTCCGCTTTCAAGAGCAAGTTTGAGCTTTTGCGGCGTAAGGCGTGTCTCTTTATTTAAGAAAGAAACAGCAATACTGATTATGATTCCATAATACGCTGCCTTTAAAGGCGTGTAGCCTGACAGCAAGAAATAGACGATAGCTATAAGAGGCAATAAAAGATGTCCCTTTGCTTTTAACAATTTGAAAAGCTTAGGAAGTTTTTCTCTAGGTAATCCAGTTAAACCCAGACGTGTAGCCTCAAGGTGTACCTGTACCATAACTGCAAAGTAATATAACAGGGCTGGTACCACAGCGGCCAAAGCAACATGAACATAAGGAACTCCCATGAACTGGGCCATTATAAAGGCGGCTGCGCCCATAACAGGAGGCATAATTTGTCCTCCTGTTGATGCTACTGCTTCAACGGCACCTGCAAAATGAGGTTTATATCCTACACTTTTCATAAGAGGAATGGTAAACATCCCCGTAGTACATACATTGGCGACTGATGACCCTGATATTGAGCCCATAAAACCGGAACTCAACACAGCAACTTTAGCTGGGCCCCCTGTTGCGCCTCCAGCAAGGGCCATAGCCAAGTCAATAATAAAACGGCCCATTCCCGTTTGTTCCAGAACGGAACCAAAAAGAATAAACATGAACACAAAGGTAGCAGAAACACCAAGAGGAATGCCAAATACACCCTCTGTACCTAAATACATATGGTTAATAATTCTTTGGATGTTGAAACCTCTGTGTTGGAACATTTGAGGGAAATAGCGTCCAAAATAACAGTAGAAAAGAAAGAATATGGCTATACATGGCAAAATGGGACTCGACACTCTGCGCGTTGCTTCTAATAGCAGAATAATACCCATAAAACCAACAATAATATCCATGGTTGTTGGCAACCCTGCTCTATTTACCATTTCTTCAAATTCAACGAAGAGATAAAGAGTTGAGAAAGCTGCCATTGCTGCAAGTATGAAATCATACCATGGAATGCCATCTTTCTTGCTTGTTTCACGAGCTGGGTACAAAAGATAGACGAGAACAAGAACAAAAGCTAAGTGTAAAGAACGTTGTTTCATTGCTAAGAGGAGCCCGAAACCGGATGTGTAAAAATGGAAAAGAGACATACCTACGGCTAAAGCTGTTATTACGAGGCCCTGCCAACCGAAAAGGTCACGATAGCGAGCTTCCGTGTCAAACTGGCGTCGGAGTTCATCAAGGTTAATTTCTGAATTCTGAGCTGTTTCGGTGTTTACGTTTTGCTTGTTGTTTACTTCACCCAAATATCTCCACCTCCAGTCGTGATGAACTTAATTAAAAAGTAAAAGGCATCTTTTTAAAAAATAGAGGAACCTGTTTCATTTCAACGTAGAGAAGGCTATTAGGTATTGTTTGGAAAAGGTCAAGTTTACCAGTCATAGTAGACGAAAACCAGTTTTTCCCTATTTGGCTATCGCCTATGCGAACTCGTAATGTTTCCCACTCATAAGAACTTCCTTGGACAATCATCCAATCTTTGTGCAATAAAAATCGCCCATGTTTAGGAGGTTCGGTTGGAAGCCCTGCGTTATGAGATCGAAAACGCTCCTCCCAAAGCCAAATACGACCACCTGACACAATATAAACATCCTCAACAGGAGTTTTTTCAACGGAGTGAACGAATCCGGTTACTATTTTAGTTCCAGAAGGAACTGGTGCTGACCAAATTTTTTGATCTTGAGTTCGCAAAGATAAGAAGTGAACAGGAACGAAAAGTAGATAGAAAATAGATAGAAAAATTAAAAGAGTGAAAATTTTTAAAGCACGCCAATCAAACGTCGCTTTCCCCCCCTCCCGGATGCGCCTTTTATTAACGTGACCCCGTGAGGATTATACCCGCTTTCATCGTTATTTGACAACTCTAAAAATTGATTTTGTTTATAATGGCGAGCCTGAGGCGATTCGAACGCCTGACCTACGGCTTAGGAGGCCGTCGCTCTATCCACTGAGCTACAGGCCCGCTCAGGACGGCGATTATGTTATCACGTGCTACTTTTTAGTGCAACACATCTTTTTGAGATTCCCCCTTGTTTTTTATAGCTATTTGGATAGTATATAAAGAATATAAAGAGGGTGATTAGATGTTTTCCGGAGATAAACTTGCTGAATTAAGAGTAAAGAGAGGGTTTACTCAAATTGAACTTGCTAAAATGATACACGTTTCTTTTCATACTATTCTTCGTTGGGAAAAAGAAAGACGTTTGCCAGACGCCTCTCATTTGTCGGCACTTGCCGAGACACTAGATACAACTGTAGGTTATCTGATGGGAGAAGAAACATGTGATAACGCTGATGGTTCACTTTGGAATTTTGAAAAAGAAGCTGTCGTAGCGGTTCCTCTATTGGATTCTTCCCTTGTTGCTTGTGCGGGGTGGGGGTTTGGAGATATGGACGACGTTATTCCTGAATCCTCCACTTCTCTATTTGTTGCGAAAGATGATCTTGGACGAATAGGAGAACAACGCCCCTATGCCGTTAAAGTTGAGGGAGACAGCATGCAGGAGGCTGGAATCCCAGATGGAGCTCGTATCACCATTAACCCTGAAGAGCCTGTCTATAACGGTGATTCTATTCTAGTTAAATGGGGACGTCGTGGAGATTTGGCAGTTAAATGGTATTACGAATATAAAGATCATATCGAATTGCGTTCTTCTAATCCTGGCAAGTATCCGCCAATTATTATTTCCAAAGAAGAGATTGCAGAAGAAATGGATGCCGGGAATATGGATTTTTTTAGAATTTGTGGAAAGGTTATGTCAGTAAGCGTCATACCTAAAAGAGGAATTTAATAAACATGGAGGGAGGGATACTAACATGGGAATACAATTTACTCGAACGGATAAGAAACCACCGTCTATACATGAAGAGCTATTAAATATTCTTATTCCCACACCTCCTGCTACTTTTTTGTTTAGAGAAGACACAACAATATGTATCGTTGATCGTTCTATTCGGCCTTCTTCGGGGGATCAAGTTGTTGTCTATGATGAGAATCAGGGTTTTAAACGAATTTCTTTTAAGAATATAAAAGAAGAAGATATTTGGGGGGTTGTGACGTGGTTTTGTCATGAAGCAGGAACATATGAAGCCAATAATTCTCTGTGATTGTAATAATTTTTTTGTTTCATGTGAAAGGCTTTACAGACCAGATCTACAAAATAGACCAGTTATAGTGCTTTCTAGTAATGATGGATGTGTTGTTTCCCGTTCTAATGAAGCTAAAGCGCTGGGTATTTCTATGGGAGTTCCTTTCTTTCAAATAGAAAATGCTTGTCGTCATTATGGGATTACAGTTTTTTCAAGTAATTTCGAACTTTATCATGATATTTCTGAAAGGGTGATGGCTATCTTGGGTCAGAATACACCCTTTTTAGAGAAATACTCTATAGATGAAGCCTTTTTAACGTTAGATTTGTCGAGTCGCTCTCAGTTATCGAAAACGTTAGCTTATATACGCGATCAAGTCTACCGATGGGTCGGAATCCCTATTTCCATAGGTGCAGCTACATCGAAAACTCTTGCTAAACTCGCCGCTGAATATGCTAAAAGACATGAGGAAACGAAAGGATGGTATAACCTTTTATCTCTATCTTCTGCGGAAAAAGATATGTTTTTGGCAAATGTCTCTATAAATGATATTTGGGGAGTAGGGAAAAAGTTTGCAGAGCGATTAATAAAAAACAGAATTAGAACGGCAAAAGATATGCGGGATATACATGATGAACGCATCCTAAAAATTACAGGTGTTTCCGGTTTAAAGACAGTATGGGAACTTCGTGGGATTCCTTGTATAAAGATAAAAGAAACAGAAGTAATGCAAAAAAGCATACAAGTTTCGCGCTCTTTTGGCAGGGAGGTACGAAATTATAATGATTTAGAAACAGCCATAACCTACTTTGTCTCTTCTGCAGGAATCCGCCTTCGGCAAGAAGGAGCTTTGGCAAGTGAAATAAATATTTTTATTGCTACCAATCGTTTTCTCCCCTCTTTTTATTCTAATTCTATTGAGATTGCTGCCCCATATCCTACAAATTACACGCCCGATCTTATAAAACTTGCCCTTACAGGCTTAGCTCAAATTTACAAAGACGGACTTTGTTATGTAAAAGCTGGAGTAATTCTAGCGAAATTAATATCGCAAAATTATAGACAGGAGTATCTTTTTGAAGATCTATCGAAAGTAAGCCAGAAGAAAAAGCAAACCTTAATGAAAGTTATCGATAGAATTAATATGAATTTTAGGAAAAACATTATTACACCTGCTATTTTTTATTCGGAACCGGAGAAAAATTGGGTTCCCCGGTCCGATCGAAAGTCCCCTTCATATACTACTCGTTGGGAAGATATTCCATCTCTTAAAGCTGGCAACTGAAACGTCTGTAGAGTGGTTCGTCTTTTACTGTGTTTTTCTCAAAATATTCAGTTGAAAGTTCTGCATCACGAGCAAGCTGTTTTGATAATGCCTGACGATTTGCAAAACGTTGTTCTCCCCGTAAATATTCTTCTATGAACACCATTATTTTTTTGCCGTAGAGGTCCCCTGTAAAGCCTGGAATATGGACTTCTATCCTGAGACCTTTTACATCAGTAAAAGTAGGATTTGAACCTATATTGAGTGCTCCTGGATAAAAAGTACTGTCTAGAACAACTGTAGCTGCATAGACCCCGCTAGGGGGAATAATTTTACGGGTAGGAACGGCTAGGTTAGCTGTAGGAAAGCCTAATTCTCTTCCTCGATGATGTCCCTCTATAACTGTTTCATATATAAAAAATGGGTATCCAAGCAGGTACTTGGCCATTTGCATTCGTCCAGAAAGAACTTCACTTCGTATAACGGTACTACTTACGGCAAGACCGTCTATTTCCAAAGTAGGAACAGGAGAAAACAGAATGTTTTTTTCATGGCAATATTGGCGTAAAAAAGCAATATCACCTTTTCGACCAGCACCGAAACGGAAATTTTCACCGATTACAATACCCGATACCGATGTTAGACTTTCCAGACGCTCCAAGAAATCTTGAGGGTTTAGTGTTGCTAAATATTCATCAAAAGGTACCCAAAGGATATTTGGTATTTGAAGTGCTGATGCTATATGTCTTTTTTCTATTTCGCTAAAGAGAAGAAACAGACGCTCTGGATTAAAAATATATTGAGGATGTGGGGAAAAAGTAACAACTCCCCACGCGTCATTTATTTCTTTAGAGAGACGTTCAGCCTCTTTAAGAAGTAACTGATGTCCTTTATGAAAACCATCAAAAGCTCCTAAGACCTGAATCATTACATATACCTCTTTATGTTATTCTAAGAAGAGATTAGTTTGTGGCTTAAAAAAAGCCTTATTATTACGATATCTTAATATTCCCAGAGAAACCAAGTTTTTGCCAGCTGCACATACTGCATCTTGGGCAAAAACCATTCCTCTCGATATACACTGTAACTCTGTAAGTGGAATAATCTTTCCGTTTTTAAGTTCTACTTCCAGAGGTTCTGCAATATCGTAAAGAGTAAAATGCTTTATGAAATTTTGTATTGGTAATATCGTTTCACTAATATTTTTTTCATTGATTTTAATCATTTCATCAAAAGGAAGAGCTTGATCTAACGACATAAAACCTGTTTTTACACGGGTAAGTTTGAGGACAGACGCGCCACATCCTAACATCGTCCCTATATCTCTTACAATACTCCGAACATAGGTTCCTTTGTGGCATTTTATATAAAGGGAAACCTGACCTTCTGTATTTAAGCTTGATATGCGACAAATAGATGTAATCGTAACAGGACGAGGAAGCATTTCTGGCTCAAGGCCGCTACGTTTTAAATCAGAAGCTCTTTTCCCTTGAAGTTTGAGAGCAGAAATTACCGGTGGTTTTTGCATTCTTGTTCCAAGAAAGGCTGGTAACAATACATCTATATCCTTTTCGGAAATATGCTTGAAATAATTTCTTGCAAGCACCTCTCCCCCATAATCTAAGGTATCTGTTATTGTTCCAAGTTGGATTGTAACAGAGTATTCTTTAGGTAACATCATAACGTAATTAGATAGTTTCGTTGCGCTTCCCACTAGAAGTACAAGAAGGCCGTCTGCAGTAGAGTCAAGAGTGCCTCCATGCCCCACTTTTATCTTATTTTTCAAAATATTGTGAAGGGTGGAAACGCAATGAGTGCTACGTATCCCTCTAGGTTTATTGATAAGGATAAGCCCACTAATCATTGCATAGCCTCTTCAACTGCTTTAATTATGATTTGAATTGCTTGAGAAAGAGGAACCTCTATTCGACATCCTGCTGCTTGCATATGACCACCGCCTTCGAAACGATGGGCAATATCACGGGCAGAAATAACGCCACGAGAACGTAAACTAATTCGAATCTGATCTTCTTCCTCAACGAGGAGAATTGCAAATTCTACGTCTTTAACTCTAAGAAGTTCATTAACAAGGCCTTCTGTATCGGCAGGAGAAGAATTGAGTTGTAAAAAATCTTCTAATGTAAGCCAAGAAACGGAAATTTTCGAGTGACCAGCAAGTTCCACTCTTTCAAAGGCTTTCCCCCAAAGTTTCATGCTTTCAATAGGCTGATTGTAGAAAATTTTATGGCTGATTTCTGCGGGTAAAACGCCTTTTTTGATTAATTCAGCAGCAGCTTCATGAGTACGAGGCGATGTTGAAGAAAAAGAGAATTTCCCGCTATCCGTGACAATAGCTGTATAAAGACCAATTGCAGAATTGCAACTGTACGATGCATTACAAAGATGGAACATATGCCAAAGTATTTCTCCTAGTGAAGAGGCATTTTCATCTATGTAATTATAATCACCATAAAGAGTGTTATCTCCATGATGGTCTATATTTATAATTTGAGCGTCATTATGAATTTTTTCAAGTTCGGGAATAGAACGTTCAATGTTACTCGTATCTAAAGAGATAATAAGAGTATCTTTAGAAAGGGGTAAAAGGTCTTCTGCGCGGTTAAAAACCTCATAAGTTTCACTTAATGGCAAAAAAGAATACGTTGGTGGGAGAGGATTACCCCCTCCCCAACGAATCTTTTTCCCATTTTCCATACCATATGCAGCGAGAGACGATGCTGAACCTACCGCATCTCCATCAGGCTTTTGATGGGTAAGAATGACCCATGATGGCGAAGCACATAATAAAGAAAAAACTTTTTCTAGTGTAACGTTATTCTTCGATTCCATCTCTTTCTTCATCCTCAGGCAATGAATCCTCTTTAATACTGTCTAACAGCGCATCAATATGCCGTCCATAATCTACAGAAGGATCTACTTCAAATCGTATTTCTGGTATCTGTCGAAGACGTAAACGTTTCCCTAAGAGAGAACGTATAGGACCAGCAACACTCTGTAACGCCTTGAGGACCGTTTTTCGCTGTTGTTTATCGAGGGTGATAAAGAAAACAGTTGCCATTTCAAGGTCTTTAGTACACGAAACCTCTGTAATGATAGCTTCTTTAGCTACATCGTTTTTTATTTTATACTCTAGAAGCAAACTGATTTCTCGTTGAAGTTGCTTATTCACTCTCTGCATTCGATAACTCGTCATATGCATCTACCTCTTGCCAAAAATGTATAATTGTAAACGCCGCCATATCTTCTTCTCGCTCAATAAAATTCTTTATTATCTCTATACGGTCTTTGCACATTCCGTACGAATTTCCTACAAGTGAAAATGCTATATATGCTTGATCCCATCGATTTTCTGGGCCAAGATCAAGAGCAGATACGTTCCAGCGTCGACGAATTTTATCAATAAGCGAACGAATTACTTGTCGGCGTTCTTTTACGCTTCGGCATGCAGGAATATCTATTTGAATTTGAAAAAAACCGATATAAGGTACTATTTTCTCGTTATTTTTCATTATTCAAGATGCCGTTTTTCCTCCACTATTTCAAAAGCTTCGATAATGTCCCCTTCTCTAAAGTCCTGATAATTAGTGAAGTTTACTCCACATTCATAGCCTGCATTTACTTCTTTGGCTTCATCTTTAAAGCGCTTTAAATTAGCAAGTGCTCCAGCCCAAAGAACGACTCCATCGCGGATAATCCTAACTTTGGCATTTCGTTTTATAGTACCTTCAGTTACGTAACAACCCGCAATTTTACCAGCTTTGGGGACTTTGATAACTTGTCTTATCTCAGCTTGGCCTATTACCTCTTCACGTATTGTAGGTGCGAGCATTCCTTCAAGAGCTGCTTTAATGTCATCAATTACATCATAAATTACATCGTAAAGACGAATCTGCACGCCCTCTGTTTCAGCTATTTTTTGAGCATTCTTATCTGGTCTCACGTTAAATCCGATGACAACTGCATTAGAAGCTGTAGCGAGCATAATATCAGACTCAGCAATTCGTCCAACGCCTCTATGAATAATATTAATTCCGACCTCATTAGTGCCCATTTTTTCTAAAGCAGCGCACAGAGCTTCATTTGTTCCCTGGACGTCACTTTTTACCAACAAGTTAAGTTGTGGAATTTCTCCCTCTTTCATTTGGGAATAGAGTTCTTCAAGGGTAAGACGTTTTGCGGCTGTGCCTTCGGAATCACGTTTTTCCTGCTCGCGTTTCGATATTTCATCTCGGGCTGTTTTTTCACTATCCACAAGAATGAAATGCTCACCAGGTTGCGGAACAGATGTAAGGCCCAAGACTTCTACTGGGGTGCTAGGACCAGCTTTTGCTAGCTGCCGACCACGAGCATCAAGCATAGCTCTTATTTTTCCCCATGTCGTATCAAGAAGGATGATATCTCCTTTACGAAGCGTTCCTTGCTGCACAATTACTGTTGCAACAGGTCCTTTACCTTTATCAAGATTCGCTTCTATGACAATGCCCTCAGGAGTAACTGTAGGATCAGCTTTAAGTTCGCCCATTTCTGCAACAAGAAGAACCATCTCTAAGAGTTGGGGAACACCCTCTCCTGACTTAGCCGAAACATCGACCATAATTGTATCTCCGCCCCACTCTTCCGGAACCAGCCCAACATCTGACAACTGCTGTCTTACGCGGTCTGGGCGTGCTGCGGGTTTATCAATTTTATTTACGGCGACAACAATAGGAACACCCGCTGCTTGAGCGTGGTTAATAGCCTCTCTGGTTTGTGGCATAAGACCGTCGTCAGCAGCGACTACAAGGATCGCGATATCAGTAGCCTGAGCCCCACGAGCTCTCATTGCTGTAAAAGCTTCGTGTCCAGGAGTGTCAAGAAACACTATTTTCTTATCTTCATACATAACAGTGGAAGCACCGATATGCTGAGTAATACCGCCTGCCTCACGTGCAGTAATATTCGTTTTACGTATATAGTCGAGTAACGTTGTTTTCCCATGGTCAACATGTCCCATAACAGTTACGATAGGCGGGCGAAGCTCCATGTGATCACCATGGAAAATTGGCTTACCACGAGAAACACTCTGACCTTCTTCAGCCGCTGTTTCTTTCGATGTTGAAGTGCTTTCCTCAAACTCAAAATCTACATCGTAAGCTTCGCCGAGTACAACGAGAATAGACTCGTTAACTTGAGTCCCTGCGGGAGCCATAATACCTTCATCTACTAAAGCTTTGACAGCTTCTGCTACAGGAATACCCATCTGTGTTGCTACATCTTTTACTGTTGCGGTCTCTCGAACGCTTATGATCAGTTTTTCCTTCACCTTTGTTTCCTCTTTCTCTGCTATAGGTGGTTGTTGAGTTTTTTTGTCGTGAATCGCTTCTTCAATAAGTTGAGCAACATCGTTATCAATAGAGCTCATATGTGTTTTAGCTTCAATGCCAAGATCCTCTAGCATTGTCAACAAATCTTTATTACTTATTCCTAACATCTTGGCTAATTCATATACTCTTATTTTACTCAAGCACATTTCCCCCTTCCGCTAGCAGGGCTTGTATTTTCTCCCCAAGGCCGCTATGTAGTGGCAAAGCCACAACTTGCGTACTTGTGGTTCCTATGGCCCTTGATACCTCTCCGCAAGTGAGGGGTATGTCTCTCAAATCACATTGCCCCCGCTTAGCTTTCGCTATGACGCTTCGCCTTACTGCAACGGAAGCATCTGACGCCAAAAGAACGAGTAGCCCCTCTTTATTTCCTTTTAGTTTTTTGTTAATCTCGTCTGCTCCTATTACAAGCTGCCCTGACCGACGAGCTAGGCCTAAAAAAGAAGAGATCTTCTCCTCTATCATAGTTCTTGCTCCAAAATCAACGAGAGCAGTTCATCGTAGATTTTTTCATCCACTTCACACCGTAAAGCTCTCGATAGTGCCTTCTTTTTTCGAGCTAGTTCTATACACTCTCTGTTTAAACAGAGGTAGGCCCCTCGGCCAGGTTTTTTCCCACTTTGATCGATAGTAACTATACCATCTGGAGAACGGACAACACGAACAAGAGTTCTCTTAGGACTTTCAGAGTGACATCCAATACAAGTTCTCGGTCTCTTGCGCTTCGCTTCAGTCATTAAGGGCAACACCTCTTAATCTATAATATCCTGAAAAATATCTTGAAGCGTAGGCATACGTTCCGGTTCAAGTGCCTTAATATCGATTTTCCAGCTTGTTAATCGTGCTGCTAACCGAACATTTTGGCCAGCTTTTCCAATAGCAAGAGAGAGTTGATCAGGTCGAGCATAGACTGTAACTGCCTTATCCTGCTCAAGAACAGGCTCAATCTTGACTATTTTTGCAGGTGAAAGCGAATTACGTATGAAGATTAACGGATCGCTGTTCCATATAATAACATCAATCTTTTCACCTGAAAGCTCCTGACTGATAGACTTGATTCGAGCACCATTGCTCCCGACACATGCGCCCACAGGATCGACATTGCTATCAAGCGTTTGAACTGCCACTTTAGCTCTCGTACCTGCTTCCCGTACAATACCCTTAATTTCAATAATGCCTTCCTGTATTTCAGGCACTTCAAGTTCGAGTAATGTTCTGAGCAACCCCGGGTGTGTTCGTGAAACTACTATTCTCGGTCCACGAGTTGTCTGTCTAACATCAAGCAGGTAAAATTTAAGTCGTTCGCCAGGTATATAGCGTTCGTTTATAATGCGCTCTTCGCGCGGTAAAATAGCTTCTGTGCGATCATTAAGACGAACAAGTACCTGATCATTTTCCGATTTAAAAATAATTCCGTTAACAAGATCTCCAACCTTGCCAGAAAATTCTTCGAAAATAATCTGACGTTCTGCGTCTTTTAATTTTTGTATGATTACCTGCCGTGCCGTTTGGGCAGCTATGCGGCCAAAATTCTCGGGATTTCTTTCGATTCTAATATATTCGTTAACTTCTACATCTGTATAACCAAGTTCACGAACTTTTTCAATTGATATTTCGGTGTCAGGATTAACGACATCGTCAACTATGAGCCGTACTTCACAGATGGAAACGTTTCCGCTATCAAGGTCTATATGAACCTCGACATTTTGGTCTCCGCCCTGATATTTTTTGTACGCAGAAATAAGTGCTGCTTCGAGGCTAGATGCTATTACCTCAGCAGTCAATCCCCGTTCCGCAGTTAGCTGTTTTAATGCACGGACGAAATCACGCCCAAGCTGCATATTTCTCCTCCTCCTCTAACAATTCCCCATCTGTTGTTATTTATTACTCTCCTTCGTAAACAAGGTTCCCTTTTTGAATAAGATCAAACTGTATTTCCTCTTCTTCTGTTGAATCATCAAGTTGGATCAATATACTCTGTTTCTCCTTGTTTACGGAACTTATTATTCCCTTAAAGCGCTTTCGCCCTTCTTTTATTGGAAGGCAACGAATTTTTGCTTTTTTCCCTTCAAAACGCGCGTAGTCGTCGAGTGTGAAAAGCGGCCTGTCTAAACCTGCTGAACCCACTTCTAAGAAATAACGATTAGGAAGAGCAGAATCATGTTCATCAAGAAAGTGGCTTAGACTACGAGAAACTGTTTCACAATCTTTTACCGTTATTCCACCGAGAACGTCGAGATAGACTTTGATGTAAAGATTATTTGATTCTTTTGCGAAAACAATGCCGACGCATTCATATCCTAGATTTTCTACAATATGGCGAAGAGAAATGGATAAATCTTCTTTTTTAAACGCAGGCTCTGCCATAACCTTTCCTCCTTTTAGAGCTAGAGGCCGAGAGTTACACAAAAAACAAAGAGTGGGACAAACCCACTCTTTGGTAATAACCACGCATAACTTCCCTCTCACCATGTACTCCTGCTTAGTATAACATGTTTTATGGTTTTCTTACAACTCTATAAATAATTTTCGCCTATGAATGTTCCCCACCAATCAGGGAGGGAAGCTTCATATTCTTCAATGTTGTTATCTTTTAGCAGTCTATCTGCAAGGACTTCTTCGATCAAATTTGGAAGCTCAAGAACACCTTCCCAATATGTAGTTAAAGCTTTCTTATCACGATCTAAAATCCTGCAAACATACATAATAGACACCTTCTATTCAATCCAGTAATTAGGGGCCTCCTTGGTCACGACTACATCGTGAGGGTGGCTTTCTTTTACAGCCGCTGGTGTTATTTTAACAAATCGAGCAATTTTATGTAAATCCTCTATTGTTTTTGCTCCAACATATCCCATTCCGGCACGCAATCCACCAACAAGTTGGTAAACAACGCCAGCTATAGGACCTTTATGAGGGGCAAGACCTTCAATTCCTTCTGGAACCAGCTTCTCACTTGTTGCTGATTCTTGGAAATAGCGATCTTTGCTGCATCCATTTTTCATTGCACCCAATGATCCCATTCCGCGATAGCCTTTAAATGAGCGTCCTCTATAAATTACAACCTCGCCGGGGCTTTCCTCTGTTCCTGCAAACAGAGATCCTATCATTACAGTATCTGCGCCACCAGCTAAAGCTTTTACAATGTCTCCTGAATAACGAATTCCACCATCTGCTATTACTTTTCTTCCTCGGGCGTGGGCTACCTGAGAAACGTTAAAGACAGCAGAAAGCTGTGGAACACCAATGCCAGCAATAACACGGGTGGTACATATGGAACCAGGTCCTACTCCAACCTTTACTGCATCAACTCCAGCGTCAATTAAAGCTTCTGCTGCTTCTGCAGTAGCAATGTTACCACCGATAAGAGGCAAGTCTTTATATTTTTTTCGTATATCTCTTACTGTCTGAAGAACTTTTGAAGAATGTCCGTGCGCTGTATCAACAACGATAATATCTACTCCACTTCTAACGAGAGCTTCTACCCTATCGAAAACATCTCTGCTGGAACCTACAGCTGCTCCTACACGAAGACGTCCGTGAAGATCTTTACATGCGTTTGGAAAATCCTTTACCTTTTGGATATCTTTTATTGTGATGAGTCCTTTTAATTTCTGTTCTTTATCGACGAGGGGTAATTTCTCAATTTTATGTTTCATAAGAATATCTTTAGCTTCTTCAAGAGTGGTTCCTTCGGGAGCTGTTACTAAATGCTCATGAGTCATGATAGCAGAAATATCCTGTTCATAATTTGTTACGAAACGGAGGTCTCTGTTTGTGATAATTCCTACGAGCTTTTGGTTATTGTCTACTATTGGAACTCCAGAAATGTGATAATGCTCCATCAATTCCAATGCTTCTTTGACTTTATCCTCTGGGTGAAGAAAGAAAGGATCAACAATAACTCCTGCTTCTGATCTTTTGACCATGTCTACTTCTTTTGCCTGCCTATCAAAGGGCATATTTCTATGAACAATACCTACGCCACCTTCACGTGCTATAGCTATAGCAAGCCTACCATCTGTAACTGTGTCCATAGCAGCACTACAAATAGGAGCATTAACCTGGATATCCGGCGTGATGTATGATTTTACATCTACGTTAGCAGGAACGACTTCACTATATCCAGGGACAAGCAACACATCATCAAAAGTAAAACCCTCATAGGGTACAAATTTGGTTTCAATAGACATTAAAGAACCTCCTCTTTCTATTTCTCTATGCTTTTCCTAGTCGTTGGATAGTATTCTCTTTACCCAACGCTGCCATTTCCAAGGGGATAGCTGGCCCCTTTTCTTCTCCTGAGAGAAGAAGTCTCAATGGATGGAAAAATTCTTTCCCTTTTAGCCCCTTTTCTTTTTGCCAGCTTCTAAGAGTTTTATCGAGGACACTTGGTTCCCATTCAGTTATTTCGCGAAGGACATTAATAATCTCTGGCATCCAATCAGGTGAAATACTTTTATTCTCATGAAACGAATCTGGCGAGGCAAAAAGCCATTTGGAAGATTCTAAAACGTCATGAGGCGTAAGGCAACCCCCAGAAATATCTTCAAGCAACAAAATAACGAAATTTTTATTCATTCCTTCAACAAGAGAAGGAATTGAAGGGTTTAATCTTACAAGTTCATTAAACATCCACTGTGCTCCTCTTGCACGCAAAGCTTCAGTTTGCCAATAGTTTAAATGTGTTTCATCATGAACTGGCGAAGATGATGAAACATGATCTATAGAGAATGCATCAATTATTTCTTTTTGCGATAGAAGATTTACGGAAGCATCTGCAGACCAACTCAGAGTAGAAAGATAGGCAATGAGTGCTTCTGGTAAAAAACCTTTTTCTCTAAACTCTCTAACAGATTGGGCTCCAGTTCGTTTACTTAACTTTTGTCTATCAATGCTTATTATCATCGGAACATGTCCATATAATGGAGAACCCAACCCTAAATTTTCTTGTATCAGCGTCTGAAGAACAGCATTTTTTATATGTTCGTCGCCCCGTATGACATGAGTAATATGCATAAGGGCGTCATCTAGAGCTGCTGTAAAAAGATATGTAGGCCAACCATCTGACCTTTCTACTATAAAATCACCTATTTCGGAATAGTTAAAGGAAATGTCACCATGAACTATATCTTTTAAAATAAAAGTTCCTGAATCAGGAACAGCGAAACGCCAACACGGGCGCTCTCCACTAGAAATTCTCTTGTCAATTTCTTCTGTTGTAAGAGATCTGCAACGGCCATTATATCGAGGAGGGTTTCCATTTTGCAGCTGTATCTTACGATCCTCTTCCAGTTGTTCCGGGGAGCAGAAACAGGGATATACAGCTCCAGTTTCTTTTAAGATTGCAAGATAATGTTCATAAATATCTCTTCGTTCACTTTGAATATAAGGCCCACATTCGCCGCCATTCCAGGGGCTTTCGTCAGGAACTAATCCCAACCATGACATATCTTCATAAATCATATCGGTATATTCTTGCCGAGATCGTTCTTGGTCAGTATCTTCTATTCGTAAAATAAATTCTCCTCCATTTTTTTTCGCAAACAACCAATTAAAGAGAGCTGTTCTTGCTCCCCCTATATGGAGTAATCCTGTCGGAGAAGGTGCAAATCGAGTTCGAATCATTAATGTAACCTCCCGTTACGAGAAAGAGTTGCAACTGCCGAACACATCATACATTCAGCGCGTCCAACCGGCCCAATATGTTCTCCTGATTTTATTTTGATATGTATTATATTCTTTTGTTCTTGAATTTGCGCAAAAGCACTTTCAAGTTTCTGGATAATGACGTCAATATACGGAGCTAAATGTGGAACTTGGGCTTGTAGGGTAACGTCTATCCATTCAATTTTCCAGTTTTCTTTTTGAAGAAGGGCGAGAACTTCTTGGAGCAGCTCAAACGAATAAGCATCTTTATATATAGGATCATTTGCAGGGAAGATTCTGCCTATATCAGGAAGTCCAGCTGCACCTAATAAAGCATCCATTACTGTATGAGTTAAAACATCCCCATCAGAATATCCGTCAAGCCCTAAAGGAGAATCAATAGGAACCCCTCCTAAAATCAAAATTCTTGAAGGCACGAGAGGATGGATGTCAAAACCATGACCTGTTCGGTATTCTTTTTTTCTTTCAACAAGAATTTCTGCAATTTTAAAATCATCAGGATATGTCATTTTCATATTCAGTGAATCACCTTCCACTGTTTCTAACAAACACTTTGACTTTACCCACACCTCAGCTTCATCTTTATATGACACATTGTCTTTCAACATTTCCAGTAAAGTCGCTCGAGGAAAGGCTTGAGGGGTTTGTGTCCGATACATTTTATCTCTAGATACAGAAGATACCATAATATTTTTTTCAAGTCTCTCTATTTTTTTCAGAGCATCTGTTACAGGAAGAACCGGAATGACACCATGTTCTGAAGAAACAGTGTCCATTATTCTTTCGCATAATTTGACGGATAGAAAGGGTCTTGCAGCATCATGTATAAGAACAAACTCTTCATGAGCCGATTTCAAGGCTTTTTTAACAGATTCTGTTCGTGTTGTTCCTCCGGCTATTACAACATAACATAACGGGAACCGAGTAATTTTTGCTACTTCTTTTTTTACTCTTTCTACGGCAAAACCAGGAACAACAACAATAACTTCATTTATTTTTTTCTCTTCTAAAAGTTCTTCTGTAACGGAAAGGCTCCATTGCCAAAGAGGTTTTTCTCCAAGATTACGAAATTGTTTGGGAGAGCCACCCATGCGCTCTCCCAAACCTGCTGCCGCTATAATAAAAGAAAATCGTTTTATTTTTTTCTCTTTTATTGCGCTCATGCCCGAACCTCACGGCGTATTCGTCCAAAGACCATACGTCCTGCAGACGTCTGAAGCATAGAAGTAACAACAACTTCTACACGTTTACCAACATAATCTTCTCCATCTTCAACAACAAGCATTGTTCCATCGTCAAGATAGCCGACTCCTTGATGAGGCTCTTTCCCTTCTCTAATTACATCGACAATAATGGATTCGCCTGGTAAAAGCATCGGTTTTAAGGCATTCGCGAGATCATTGACGTTCAAAACGATTACTCCCTGAATCTGAGCAATCTTATTAAGGTTATAATCCGTTGTTAAGATTTCTCCGCTTATTTGCTGGGCTAACGCAACAAGGCCACTATCTACGGTATCAACCTTTAATTGTTTTAAAGTAGTTTCCATTATCTCTACTTCAAGGGTAGAAAGTTTTTGCAATTCATTTACCACATCTAGTCCTCTTCGCCCACGAGTTCTACGAGCTGGATCTGTGGAGTCTGCAACGGCTTGAAGCTCTAACAGTACAAAACGCGGTAAAACTAGGACTCCTTCCATAAATCCTGTTCTTGCAATGTCGAGAATTCGCCCATCAATAATGACACTTGTATCGAGTATTTTTCTCGGAGCGCACCATTCTTCTTCAATTTCTTCAGTTGGTAACCCTTTTTTATTACGAAATTTCTTAGTTGAAAGGCGCTCCTTAAGGGCTCCTAAATTAAAAACACCTCGGATATCTTCTTGCCTCTTCCAAAAAATTCTTGCTCCAAGATATCCAAGAACAATATTGAGAACCACAGCGATATAACTTCCTACAGGCAGATCAAAAAAAGGAACCGCTATGAGATTTGCGATCAGCAAACCGACGATAAGGCCTAAAATAGCAGAAGAAATATCTTGCCAACTCAAATTTTTAAGGTGAAATTCAAATAAGGCCCCTATAAAGCCAAGTCCTTTAAGAAGTAAAGGCGTAATAGCCCATCCTATGAGGGCAAATACTGCGACACACCCCATAACGAAAAACATCTGTTTTGCTAGCCAAACTGGTAGCCATGCACGAACAGACTCAGATAAGGGTGCTGGAATAAATGGGATAAATAACATTGCAAGTTGATATCCAGCTATCCCAAAAAACAACATTACAAGAATTCTACATGCTCTTCGTATAACACTTCCAAAACCATCAGCCATGAATCCTCTCACCTCCTCTTATTTATACTCTTCTTCACATCCACACGAGATTCAAAGGCTGCATGCAATGTAATCCTGTCGGCAAATTCTATACTGCCGCCTACGGGAAGTCCATAGGCTAAGCGACTGATTTTAATGTCAAGATTTTCAAGTTCCGAGAGAAGGGAATAGAATGTCAAATCACCTTCAACTCGAGGGTTAGTTGCTATTATGACTTCTTGAACTCGAGTACGTATAATACGCTCTCTTAAACGTTCATACTCCGAAGGGGGTAAGTCTTCTCCGTCAAGAGGAGATATCTTCCCTCTTAATACATGGTATAAACCATTGTAAATTCCAGCTTGCTCCATACTTAACAAATCTTCAGCAGATTCAACTACGCAGAGAATATTTTTTTCACGAAACGGATCTGTACAAATAGCGCACGGGTCGACGTCAGTAATATTTCCACACTGGGAACACTCATATAAGCGGTCTTTTAAACCATGGAGAGAAGCAGCCAGTTCCTCAGAGAAAGAAGCTGGCTGCTGAATAATATAAAAAGCCATCCTCCGGGCACTTTTTTCTCCAACTCCCGGCAAGCGTTTTAAAAGCGTAACAAGTTGTAACAGTGACTCTGGAAGTGCCACGTTACATTAACCCCAATGCTCCAAGTGCACCAGATACTTGCCCCATCCTTGCGTTTGCTAACTCTCTGCTATTTTTAAGAGCATCAGAAACTGCCGCAAGAACAAGATCTTCAAGCATCTCAATATCATCAGGATTGACAACTTCCTTTTCAATTTTTACAGAGACAATATCCCCTTGCCCATTGGCGACTACTGTGACCATTCCGCCCCCTGCATTACCTTCTACTCTTTCCTGGGCAAGTTCTTCTTGTATTCTCATCATTTGAGCCTGCATTTTCTGAGCTTGCTTCATAATTTTATCCATTTTCATAACACATAACTCCCCTTTATCAAAATGATTAATGATGATACGACATTCTCTCATGAATAGCGATAGCCCGATATACCTGTTCCGTAAGAAAAAGTAAACACAATTCATGAGGAAACGTCAATTGAGAAAGTGATATTTTCTCTTGGCTACGTTCTTTCACTCTCTCTGACACTCCATATGCACCGCCAATAACAAATACCAGTCTCCCCCTTACTTCCCCTACTCGTTTATAGAACCATTGAGAAAAGGTGGGACTGGTAAACTCTTGCCCTTTTTCATCTAATAAGACAAGATAGTCGCGTTCTTTTATCCGTTTTAAAAGAGCATCTGATTCCTGTTCTCTAGCTTTCTCTGCCAAAGAGACACCACGAGCCTCTGGTACATATTCTAGCTCCAGAGGAATATACGGACGACAACGCTTCATATATCCGGATATTAAATCTGCAATGTTCCGGTTTTTTGGTTGGCTCACCACTATTATAACAACTTTCATTTGAATCACTTCTGTGGAAGAGAATAAACTTTATTTTTTTTCTTTTTAGATAATTTTTTTATTGCATAACGCTCTTGGCGTTCTCTTTCTGACAAAATATCACGAATTCTGCTCTCTTCTTCTTGCAGTTCAGGAAGCAGATTGTATTGAAGAGTATTTATCTTCATCATAGTTTTAGATAGTTCTTTTTCTAAAGAAGTTAGTTTAGCCTTTAAATTAATGTATGTCCATATTTTATTTTCTACTTTTTTCATTTCGTCGAGAAGTTCGTCAAGATAGAGAGATGTCATCGCCGGATCATATGTTAAGCCTGATAAGGAAAAACGACGGTCTTCAATTCGCTTAAATTGAGCAAAACGGCATCCCATGAGAGTATGCCGCTCTGAAGTTACTCTCAAACTTCCAACATCAGGTTTCAACAGTTGCATAACAGATTGCCCCTCGTACATTCGGACTAAAGTATAAACAAAGGAAATACGCTTTATATGTTCTCTGAAAAGGGCATCAAGCTTTTTAAAATTTCGACGATCTTCTTCTAAAGCACGTAGCAATGCATCTCTTTTTTTCTCTAAAAGCTGCTTCCCATATTGAACCGTAGTCATTTGACGACGAATATCCAGCAACTGTTCTCTTGTTGGTGGTCGAATCCCCTTACTCATGGGTTCCCAGCTTTTCTGTTATATAGTGTTCTGGAAGTCGATAGAGTTCCCTTGGAGGCAGTTCAGCAAGACATTGCCAAGCTATTTCAACTGATTCTGCTATTGTCCGATGGGTCACCCTCTGATCGACAAAACTTTTCTCAAATTTTTCTCCAAATTTCAAATAGAGGTGTTCTGTTTCAGTAAGTCCGTCGTCGCCTACTATTAATCGAAGGCGCGAAAGCTCTTGTGCCTTGGCATATGAAGCGTATAACTGATCTGCAAGAGATCTATGATAATCGAATGTCTTTCCCTTACCAATCCCTTTATTCATTAATCGACTCAAACTGGGAAGAACATTGATGGGAGGATATGCACCTCTGTCATGAAGTCCTCTATCAAGAACAATCTGTCCTTCTGTTATATAGCCTGACAGGTCAACAACAGGATGGGTCATATCATCATCAGGCATCGTAATAATAGGAATTTGCGTAACACTTCCCGAACAATTTTCAACACAGCCGGCTCTTTCATAAATTTCAGCCAAATCTGAGTACATATATCCTGGGTAACCGCGTCGTCCAGGAACTTCTTCTCGCGCAGCACTTATTTCTCGAAGAGATTCGCAATAATACAGCATATCTGTCATAACAACGAGAACATCGTAGCCTTTTTCAAAAGCAAAATATTCAGCGGCTGTTAAGGCCATACGAGGCGTCAATAATCTTTCAACAGCTGAGTCACTTGCAAGGTTCATAAAGAAAATACCATTATTTATGGCGCCAGTTGCTTCAAAAGTATCTATAAAGTAACGTGCTTCTCTTCTTGTGATTCCCATTGCTGCAAAGATAACAAGAAATTCAGATTCGCGTCCGGGAACACGTGCTTGTTGCACAATTTGAGCAGCAATCTCATTGGCAGGAAGTCCCGAACCAGAGAAAATTGGCAACTTTTGTCCTCTCACTAACGTGTTCATAATATCTATTGTCGATATGCCTGTTTCAACATAAGCATTCGGACTTGTTCTGCGAACGGGATTAATAGGCATACCTGTTATGGGGAGTTCTTTGTCGACGAATGTAAGAGATGTGCCATCCATAGGACGACCTCTCCCGTTAAGGACTTGCCCGATAAGCGATAGTCCCACTGGCATTTTAACAACATCACGATCAAGCCATACTGTAGTTTGTCCTGCATTGAGTCCCATTGTCCCATCAAAAACCTGAACAACACAAATATCATCTTGTATTTGTAATATTTGGCCAGATCGAACACCTGTTGGTGTTTCTATACGAACAAGTTCAGCATAACCTGCTTCACGTATGCCAGAGACAAAAATAAGCGGTCCTGCTATTTCTGAAATGGAACGATAACCTTCTAAAAAGAGCTTCATTCAGGAACCACCACCAAACTATTGAGCTTTGCATCAAAGTTTTTCAACCATAATTCATATCGTTGTTCCATATCTTTTTCAGAAACTTCTCGCAATCGTAAAAGTTCTACTCTCAAGGGAAAATCTGTTATTTGATCATAGAGCAAACCTGATTCTATTCTCCCTTGAACCATATCATCAAGACTGTGTAATAATTTAAGGAGCATAAGCTGTTTTTTCATAGAACAGCTTGCGTCTATATCGCTAAAAGCATTTTGCTGCAAATATACAACTTTTATCGTTTCAACTTGAGCCAATAACCATTTATCTTTCTCAGAAAGGCCATCCCGACCTACAAGCTGAACAAGGTCTGTAAGAACTTTTTCTCGATCAAGCATTCCTTTTAAATAACTTTTCAGTTTTTTCCATTCGGGACCTAATTCTTTTTCAAAAACTGGAGCTAGGCTGTCGTCATAAAGAGTATAACTTTGTTGCCAATTTATCGCTGGGAAATGACGTTGTTGAGCTAAACGCTTATCAAGCCCCCAAAAGGCACCGGATAAGCGGAGACTTGCCTGAGTGACAGGTTCAGAAAAATCTCCTCCTGGAGGTGATACTGCATTAATAACAGTTACAGAACCTTCTCGTTCGGGGAATCCCAACAATGTCGCTCTACCTGCCCGTTCGTAATATTGCGCAAGGCGGGTTCCCAGGTATGCGGGATATCCCTCTTCCCCGGGCATTTCTTCAAGCCTTCCCCCTATTTCTCTGAGTGCTTCTGCCCATCGAGAGGTAGAATCTGCCATTATAGCAACGTTATACCCCATGTCTCTAAAATATTCTGCCAACGTCATACCAAGATAGATACTGGCTTCGCGCGCAGCAACAGGCATGTTAGAAGTATTTGCAATAAGTACCATTCGTTCCATAAGAGGAGCGTCATGAAATGGATCTGTAAGCTCTGGAAATTCTTCAAGAACTTCTGTCATCTCATTTCCCCGTTCTCCACAACCTATATAGACGATAATGTCAGCATTACACCATTTAGCCAATGACTGTTGAGTCACTGTTTTCCCTGTGCCAAAGCCTCCAGGAAGTACTGCGGCTCCTCCTATAGCAATAGGAAATAGCGTGTCAAGAATCCGTTGTCCAGTTAAGAGTGGTTTATCGAAAGGAAGTCTATTTAATACAGGCCGCGCATGGCGAACTTCCCATCGTTGCTTCATGGATAATTCTTCGCCAGTATCAAGATGGCATATTCTTTCTTCTACAGTATATTCCCCTTCTGAAGCAACCCAAAGAACAGTTGACGAACGAGTACCGGGAGGAGCCATAATAGTGTGGCGTAAATAAGAACCTTCTATGACATATCCAAGAAACGATCCCGATTCAACTCTATCGCCCGCTTTGACTAAAGGGATAAAGTGCCATTTTTTCTTAAAATCTATAGTTGCAAGGTGTATTCCTTTTTGAAGGTAAATATTATCTTTCCCTAATACTTTTAATGGACGACCTATTCCATCAAGTACGCTGCTAAGAATACCAGGGCCTAAATCCACGGCTAAAAGTTCACCTGTAAAAGAAACAGGTTCCCCTTTAGCAACTCCACCAGTATCTTCATAAACTTGTATATCTACATATTCTTCCTGGATTCTGATAACTTCACCGAGAAGTTTGCTTTTTCCTACGTAAGCAACTTCAAACATCTTAACTGGCGCATGAATAAAAGCACGTATAACAGGACCAGATATACCAGTTATAATTCCAGAAGAAGGTGTACTCATTATTTTCACCTCAGTCCGTTTCTATCTGTAACGATGGGAAAGGTATCCAAACAGGATTTTGCATTTTTTCAAATCGTTTTCTGTAATTATCGGGCAGATTTCTAAACCATGTCTCTTCCGCAATAATAAAAGCTATAGATTCATCAAGTAATTCTCGATAAACAACATGTATCTCCGAAGGGTTCTCACATATAATTCCTTCAAAACCTTCGAGACTCCAGAGATCTACAAATAACTGCGAACCTACGGCTATAGCTCTTTTTTCTTGCGTAACCATTTATAACCACGTCCTTCAAGTTAACTTTAAACTGGAATAAGACGAGATAAAAGTTCTTTTTCCGGTAACCCCATTGAGATTCCAACAGATAAAAGATTTAAATTCTGCCATTCAATAATGTATTTGGCTATATATCCCATTCCCACTTCGACGCCAAGAGGATTAGCTCGAAAAAGATCAGCTTGCCATTTTATAAATTGAACAAACAGTGCGCGCTGAAATTCTTGAGGAGTGCTATTCTCAATAGCTCTAATAATTGCTTGCCATGGAGTCTGATGTACAAGCTCCATCAAAACTGTAGCTTGAGATAATTTTTTAATAGTAAGCCATTGGCCATTTTGAAGATATAGTTTTAAAGCTGTCTCAGATGGAATAAAGCCCGAGCGTTGCCGAAGCCATATACCAAGATTCCACATATCTATAGATCGTCCGAGATACTCACAAAGGATAGTACTATTGCTGGAAGAATATTTATTTACATTCTCCTGAAAAAGCTTAAGCATTGATGTTAGTAATACTCTTTCTGCTTTCATGAGATCTTTTGTCCGTTCAAGTTCCACAAAAGAAGAGCTTAAAGCAAGAGCGTATGGATGGGCTTGTATCCGACATCGAGAGATAATATCCGTTGCTGTTGCTGTATTCTGCCATATATCACTGTAGAAGTTTGCTGATAAGTTCCCATAATCATGCCATTGTGGTTCTTCTCCATGTTTACTGTCAGTGTATAGAGCGCGCAAAAGAAGCCGCCCGTTCATTAGGTCAGAACGGGCTAAAATTACTCCTAAAAGGTCTTTTGCTTCCCCTTGCGCCGTATCTCCAAGAAAACGCAATTGGAGAGAAACTTCACGAGCTATCGCCGATTCTATTCGTCGCAGTGTTCCACTTCGAAGTGTTACCAACTTTTGGCGAAAACTCTCAGCATAAGGACTTTCTAGCAAAAATTGTTCAAAAGCCTTTAGGTCACCACGAGCGATAGTTTCATAATCATCTGTTTTAAAAAGGCGAGAAACTCTCCCTCGAAGGCAGGCGTTAAGATAACCGTAATTTTCGTGAGAGAAGCTCAGTTTTCCCAAGAATCTGCCCAACTTGTATCGCAAATTTCCTAATGATAGAGGGCGCAAGCTTTTCCCATCTTGTTTTGAAGGTGTTATCAACAATAAAGTCACCCTTTTCTGACATAACTATACAGCCACCCCATGATTCTAAGGCTGTATCAACTTTCACGGTGCGAACCTCTTTCTTTTGATTGAAAAAAGGTTCATCCCCGGGGTGAACGATAACATCACATGGAGCAGGACAAACAGAAAGAGCTTCATTCAACATGCTTTCCATAACCTTTTTATATTTTGCTGGTTGGCGTTTAAGCTCTTTAAGTTCAGTTTCTACCTGCATCTCTATTTCTGACGCTAAGCGATTATATTCAACAAAAAAATCCTTTCGCAATTGATTACAGATGTTCTGTTGATTCCGCTGAAATAATCTTTCTGCTTCTAAATCATGTGCAGATCGAATCTCGACAATACGCTTTTCGACACTTCTACGGCGAAGCGAGATAGCATCAGCAATATCATTTTCGACCTGTTTTTTTAAAGTTTCGATTCTTTCTTCGTGTTCTTTTCGCAGAGCATCCATAAATTGGGCCAAATTCTGGCTCGCTACTAAATCTCCCAAGAGTATCTCCCCTAGGCAAATTGTAAAATCAACATGATAGCTACAACGAAACCAAGTATAACCATAGTTTCGGGTATAGCTTCAAGAATAATCATTACACCAGCCGTTTCAGGCTTTTCAGCTATTGTTCCTGCTCCTGCACTACCTATCTTGGCCTGCGCCATAGCTGTAGCAAAAGCAGGGATTCCAACAGCCAAGGCTGCTGCAAGTGCTATTATTCCTTTTTCCATCGAAGTTCCCTCCTCCGTGAAAATGGTTTGTAGTCTTTACCGCCACCAGAGTAAAATTTCCCCATAAACTCTACATAATGTAATCGGGCTGAGTGTATACTTGCCCCACCTATAGCTAGAACAAAATTGAGTAAATGAATACATAAAGCAAGGAATAAACCTAAGATCGAAAGGCCAAAAACATCAACAAACTTTGATGCAACAAGAGCAAGTATAGCAGATGAAAGTCCTATTGCGGCGATACGCACGTAACTTAAAATGTTTCCCACAGCACCGAAAGATTCTACAAGACCACCTATTCCTCCCCCAACAACAAGAAGAACAAGACCAACGATTAAAATAGACATAGATATTGTAAAGAAACTATGGGGAAGCCATCCTTTCAAACTCACTAGGGTACTTATCAAAGCAATAAGTACCAGCAGATTTCCAGATTTTTCCATCCATATATGTTTATTTTTCGCTTTTATTCCTTCATAAAAACCTATCAGTAACCCTAATATAATATGAGCAGCACCCAATGCTATTGTAAAAGCCATGACAGGCATAACGGCGTGAGACCGTTCTACCCATAGAGGTTCAAGGTGGAAAAGACGATGGGCTACATCACCAAAAAATTCGCCGTAAGCAAGTCCCCAAATGATGCTCCAAATCGATAAAGAAATGAGTATATATCCTAGATCAGATATAATTCTTTTCTCTTTTTTTCGGTAGAGCCACCATCCTAATAACAAAATTATAGCTCCGTACCCCATATCTCCTACCATACATCCCCCAAAAAAGGGGAAAAACAAGGCAATCATAGCTGTAGGGTCAGCAGTTTTATAACGAGGTGGTTGCAGCAATTTTAAAAAAAGCTCGTAAGGCCGGAAGAAAGCTTTATTCGAAAGGGATATAGGTACCTTATTCCATTCTTCAGTGGAGGGATATCTCCACTGAACAAATACTTCATTCCCGAAAGTTCCTTTTAGATTGGTAAGTGTGGCTTCTAGCTCATCCGCAGGAAGCCATCCTTCAATAAGAAAAGCACTATCAAAAGAATGAGCTGATTTTTCAACGAGGAGCTCTTCTAAGCGCTCGTCTGCCAAAATATATAATGATGCGAAATGAGGCCCCCAAACGCGAGCCGTCTCTTTTAAGTTAGCTTGCAATTCTTCAAGGCGCAGGGGTATCCATCGTAATCCTTCTGTTATAGCTTCCGTTGAGTCAAGTAACACATCTCGCTCATATCCTGCAGGGGCTTTCCAATGTATGGCACCATATGAACGCAAAGAATTTGTCACTATTTCACGAGCTAAATCCTGAACGCTTATAGCAAGAAGTGTCTCATTTTCATTAGGAGTATACGAATGATAACGAAGGTATTCTCTATCTTTTACAGGTGTCACACGTACAATTTCGGTACGAAGAGAGGTGAGTATTTCCGATATCTCTTTTTTATCAACCCACCACAACGAAGCAACATTACCTTGATCTGCTTCTTCTTTCACAAAGGAATGAAAATGATAAAGAATGTCTTGTGATCTCTTCAATTTGAGATATAACTCACGTAAAGAATTTCTCTCTTCTATCGTCTGAGTAAGTCGCTCAGAAAATTTATCGAGACTTTCATTTATCTCAGTCATTATTTCATTAAAGGGTAATTTGATTTTTTCGCGAGATGTAGTTATATCATTTTCTGTTAGTTCAGACCATTCTTTCCATTCTAATGATTCTAACATCCCCAAAAGCTTTCCTCTTAAAAGTCTGAGCTGATCAAGCTGAGGTGTTGTCATTTCTGTGGAACGTGGGAACTCAAGATGCAAAACGCCGAAATCATGTAATTTTTCTATGATTTCGGTTTTTCGACTTGTAACTCCCCATATGGCAAGTCTGAGCATATCACGAATCAAGAGAGCATCTTCCTTTCTCTCAGCCCACCCCCCTCCACAGTAATAATGCTATTCTGTTGTTATTTTTTATTTAGTACGAGAGCAACTGCCTCTTCTACTAAACTTTTTATTTTTATGGATTTACTTATATCGTTCATTAGGCTTGAAAGATCTTGACGAATTTCTTTTTCATAATCGATGGTTTGTTGTTTTACCCGAGCTTCTTTGTTTTGCCACTCATTTTCTATTTCCTGGATCGTCTGTTTTTCCATTTCATCAAGACGTTCGTAGGCTTTTTGTTTCTCTTCTAACAATCTCTTTTCTTCCGTTTTATATTCATTTTCGAGTTGGCAACGAAGGGCTTCAATCTGTTCTTCCACAGATTGGACCTCATTGTTACTCACTTTCCCGTTCCTCCATTACAAACTCGCAAAATGCTTCTCTGTTGATAATGCCGATGAATTTATCATTTTCAACTACAGGAAGTCTTTTAATACTCTTCCTTAACATAAGATCTGCGACTGTCATGAGACTTGCAGAAGGTTCTACATAAAATGGATCTTTTGTCATAAAATCCCTGACGAGTCTTTTGCCTAAATTTTTGAAACGATCAACGAGATGAATTTCACCATTATTCAGGAAGGAGCTTTGTGCAAGAATTTCCAGATATGTCGGAATTGCTGCTTGCAGAATATCAGATTCAGATAAATACCCGACAAGTTCCCAATCTTCCCTCACTACGGGCAACCCGGATAAGTTGTGACTATAAAGAATATGAACAGCATCTTGTATAGAATCTTCTTCCATGACTGCGGTAAGATCACGATGCATTAATTCTCTGGCGCAAGTGTTCAATGTGCTGTTACCTCCTAACTATACCTATTTTTGTCAAAAGAACTCGAACCGCAAAGGTAAAAAGTTCAAGATCCCTTTTCCACCTCCAAGGTTCTTGCACAAGACGATATAACCATTCAAGTCCTGCTTTCTGTATGAGAAGAGGTGCCCGAGTTAATTTCCCTGAAATAACATCAAAAGAGCCGCCTACACCTATGGCAACAAGATTTCCCAAATCTTCACGATGGGCATAAATCCATTTCTCTTGGCGAGGAAGCCCCATGCCAACAAAGAGAAGGCATGTTTTATTTTCTTTAATCTCTCGAATGATGCCCTCCTCCTCTGTACCAGAAGAAAAATATCCATCATGCACTCCCGATATTTTTAAATCGGAGTATTGTCCTTTCAATTTTTCTACTGCTGCATTAGCAACACCAGGTTTTCCTCCTAAAAAATAAACAGGCCAACCTTCAACACTTGCCGTACGACACAACTGAATTAGGAAATCTATGCCGGTAATTCGTTCTTGCACAGGTCTGCCAAGAAAACGCAAAGCCCACATTAACCCAGTACCATCCGCTAAAGTTAAGGCAGCTTGAGATACAATCTTTTTATATTCTCTATCTTTCAAAGCCGTTTGAACAGCTAATGAGTTTACAGTAGAGATGAGAGAGCATCCATTGTTTTGCCCCAAAAGAGATTTGACTTTAGCTATGGCATAATTCATTGAAACATTGTCTAGAGAAACTCCCCATAGCTCAGGACGCTCTCCAGAAATTTTCTTTTGACGCAGAAGTCTGGAAAATACCGGTATAAGTGTCAAACCAGCAAAAAAGACGGTAACGCTCACTAACAATATGGCTTGTTTTCCTGCGGTAAGTTGAAACATGGCTATAAGAACTCCTACTAAGGCACAAATTGATGTAATAAATTTAACTGCACTGGGATGATCGATACCTCTTGCAACAAGACTGCGGTAAATTACCATTGCACCCTTTGGATTTGCAGAAAGTATTGTGCTGGCAAAATGAAGTGATGTTTCCATTAGAGGAATAGCAAAAAGCCCTAAAGGCAACACCATCATTGTACTAAAAGTAATTCCCTTACTTACACCTAACAAAGATGTTCCAGCAACAAGAACTCCCCAAAAAGCAGACAAAGACTCCCCTAATCGACGATACATATGTCCATGCCGGCTCCAAAAAACACCCAGCATAAGTAAACCAGTCATACTTGTATAGAAAGCATCTGGCAGATATTGCCCCGAAAATGCTGTCGCTAAAAGTAAAATGGAGAATGTTACAGCTAAAAGGTGACCAGCCATACCTGGAATATTATCGAGTTCCTGAATAAGAATAGGAAAAACTGATATCCATATTCCAGTAATGGCTATGGATATAAAGTTAGATAAATAGAGGTATTCGCCTTGTGGCAAACCTAAAAACGTTATTCTAGGTCCAGAGAGAGCAAAAATAATTCCAATTATGAAATAAATCCACCTAAGCTTTTTGTGCGGATAAAAATGCTGATACATACCTACCACAGCAGCTATAACTGCTATACCAGTGATAAGCGTAACTTCGGGATCGCCTGACCAAATACCACTAAGCATCCAGGCTCCCACAAGCAAAATATCCCTAAGATAGTTATATTGGCTATTTTCTAGAGAACGCCTGCATAGTCTTTGAAACAAGAAGCAAGCAACGACGAGTACAAGCAATAGAGTATAAAGGTTTATCTCTGCAATGAGAGACATTATTTTGACTATGGCAAGCCCCACCCTTCCTTCTAAAATAAGTAAAAACAAGCTCTCCGAGCTATTCTACCAATTTTACAAAGCTTTTGCATTATTTATTTAAAAATTAAGGAAGATCATCTCATTTGAGATGATCTTCTTTATCTACATTTTACATAAAAAAACGATTTTTTTATGAAAGGGGCTTAATTTCTTTCATGCCACCCATATAAGGAACGAGGGCTTCAGGTATTTCTATCGATCCATCTTCTCTCTGGTAATTTTCAAGAACGGCAATAAGTGTTCTACCAATTGCTATGCCGGAACCGTTGAGAGTATGTACATATCGAGGTTTTCCCCCATCTGCCGGTTTATACCGTGTGCCCATCCTTCTTGCTTGGAAATCCTCACAGTTACTGCAAGAACTAATCTCGCGATACTTATCCTGAGAAGGAAGCCATACTTCAAGATCATATGTCTTGCTGGCGCCAAATCCCATGTCACCTGTACACAAACAGATAACTCTGTATGGGAGTCCAAGCTTTTGTAATACTTCTTCTGCATTAGATGTTAATTTTTCAAGTTCATTGTAGCTTTCTTCAGGTTTGCAAAGCTTTACCATTTCTACTTTGTCAAATTGATGCTGACGCATCATTCCTCTTACGTCACGTCCGTAGCTACCTGCCTCTTTTCTAAAACAAGGAGTATATGCTGTGTAGTATAAAGGCAAGTTTTCCTCAGCAAGCAGTTCACCTGCATGAAGGTTTGTAAGTGGAACTTCGGCAGTAGGAATAAGCCAGAGGTCTTCGTTCTCGCACTTATACAGATCTTCTGCAAATTTGGGGAGCTGTCCTGTACCTAACATTGTCTGGGAAGAGACCATGAAGGGAGGCTGAATTTCCTTATAACCATGCTGAGTTGTATGAAGATCAAGCATAAAGTTCATGAGAGCTCTTTCGAGTCGTGCTCCTGCTCCCTTGAGAACAGTAAACCGACTTTGAGCGAGAGCTGCACCCTTTTCAAAGTCAAGAATGCCTAAATGCTCTCCCAAATCCCAGTGTGCTTGGGGGTCAAAAGAAAATTTGTGAGGCGTTCCCCATTTTCGAATTTCTATGTTGTCATTTTCATCCTTCCCCACAGGAACAGAATCGTGAGGTCTATTAGGTACTTGTAAAAGCAGAGCCTGAAGCTCATTGTCAATTTCAGAAATTTTGTTATCAATTTCTTTAACTTTCTGACCTAAAGTTTTCATTTCCTCCATAAGCGCAGCAGCATCAGTTCCAGACGCTTTGGCCTCGGCCACTTTGCGAGAACCTTCATTTCGCTGTGCTTTTAGTGTTTCTGTTTCTGCAAGCAACGATCTTTTCTCTTCATCTAATGTGACAATTTTCTCAACATCAAAATCGTTATTTCTGTTTTTTAAAAAGGTCTTTACTTCTTCTATATTGTTACGTATCCATTTAATTTCAAGCATTATGCTTCTTGCTCCTTTCCCGTTCGAAGAACCTTTAATAGATTGGCGGTTTCGATAACAGCTAGAGCCGACTCCGCTCCTTTATTCCCAGCTTTGCTTCCAGCACGCAAAAGAGCTTGTTCCAAGGTGTCACATGTCAACACTCCAAAGGCAACGGGGATTCTTTGCGTCAGCCCTACATGAGCAAGTCCCTTTGCCATTTCTGATGATACATATTCGAAATGTGGAGTATCCCCTCGAATAACAGCACCCAAAGCGATAATTCCGTCATACTTACCTGATAAAGCTGCCTCTTGTGCTATTAAAGGAATTTCCCAAGCTCCCGGAATCCACATAATTTCAATATTTTGATGTGAAACACCATGGCGCAACAAAATGTCCTTTGCGCCGTCAATGAGTTTTGAAGTAATTAATTCATTAAAACGTGACGCTACAATACAAAACCTTAAACCAGTACCTATAAGCTTTCCCTCTGAAATCTTCATACATGTTCCCCCTTTCCTTCTCTAGCGGAGTATATCCTTAAGATGAAGCACGTGACCAAGTTTTTCTTCTTTCGTATTCAAGTAACGCTGATTAAATTTGTTAGGTTCAATTACGAGAGGAACACGTGCCGTAATTTTTAATCCATACCCTTGCAAGCCAACAACTTTTCTGGGATTATTTGTCATTAATCGAATAGAACTCAATCCAAGATCTTGTAAAATCTGAGCACCTACACCGTAATCTCGTAAATCTGCGGCGTATCCCAAGGCTTCATTAGCCTCTACAGTATCTAGCCCCTTCTCTTGTAGTTGGTAGGCCTTCAATTTATTGACAATACCTATTCCCCGTCCCTCTTGTCTCATATATAAGACAACTCCTCGTCCTTCTTCTTCGACTCTTTGCATAGCTGCATGAAGTTGAGGGCCACAATCACAGCGAAGTGATCCGAAGACATCGCCAGTTAAACATTCAGAGTGTACTCGAACAAGAACATCTTCTACATCTCGAACATCGCCTTTTACTAAGGCTATATGAACACGATCCTGATCTTCATCGAGAATGTTGTGGTAGGCATAGGCAGTAAAATCACCATAAGCCGTAGGAAGTTTAACTTCCGCCACTTTTTCTACAAGTTTTTCGCGGCAACTTCTATAACGAATCAAGTCTTCGATTGATATAATACGAATTCCATGAGCTTTAGCAAACTCTTTGAGTTCAGGTAAACGTGCCATGCTTCCATCTGAGTTCATAATCTCACAAATAACGCCAGCAGGTGTTAATCCTGCCATCCAAGCTAAATCAACAGCAGCTTCTGTATGTCCTGCACGTTTCAGAACGCCACCTTTTTTTGCAGCGAGAGGAAACATATGTCCTGGACGTAAAAAATCGTCTGGCTTGGCTTCGGGATTTGCAAGGAGCCGAGCAGTTATGGCTCTTTCCGAAGCTGAGATACCTGTCGTAGTTCCTTCTTTTGCATCTACGCTAATAAGGAAAGCTGTTCCATGACGATCAGTATTATCTTTTGACATTGGCTCCAAATGGAGACATTGTGCTCTATCAGCAGTAATAGGAACACAGACCAATCCTCTGGCCTCTTTGGTCATGAAGTTTATAATTTCCGTTGTAGCTTTTTCTGCAGCTACAACGATATCTCCCTCATTCTCTCTGTTATCGTCATCAACAACAATAACCATCTTGCCATTTTTAACATCTTCAATGGCTTCCTCTATTAAGCTAAAATCATGTTCACATCTTTTATTCATTAGAGCCTCGATCCTTTCCTCTCTCTATAATAAATTGCTACCAACCCATTTCTCTTAATTGTTCCATTGTCAAGTTTGATGATACGGGCTTATTACTTCTTTGTAGATTCATAAATTTTAAAACATATTTGCCCAAAATGTCTGTTTCTATATTTAAAATTTCTCCTTCTTGAATAGTACCCAATGTACATTCTTGTAATGTTGTAGGAATAAGACCGACAGAGAAAGAATTTGACATCGCATCTATAACCGTCAAACTGACTCCGTCAATAGCTATAGATCCTTTTTCTACAATCATTTGTGCAATAGACTCATCTGTCTCGACTCTCATAACGTGAGTTATTCCCATTGAAATAATTTCTGCAACTCTTCCGATGCCATCAATGTGCCCACTTACTATGTGACCATCAAAACGCCCTGAAGCCGTTAACGCTCGCTCGAGATTAACAAGGCTGCCTGGCTTTGAAAGACGGAATTTAGTTCGTTTCTGTGTTTCCGGCATAATGTCAGCGCTGAAAAAGCGATTATCGTGAGAAGTCACAGTCACGCAAGCACCAGAAACAGCTACCGACTGACCAAAAATAAGTTCACTAGCAATATCTGGAGCCTCAATCTTAAGATGATAAACATCTTTTGAAGGCGTTATAGAAACAAGCTTGCCTATACTCTCTACAAGTCCAGTGAACATTCAGGCACCCCCTCTATCCATATGTCCTGTCCTGCTTTAGAAACATTACGGACAGTTATACGAATGAGTTTATCTAGTGATGGTACTACAATTCTTTCAAAAAGAGAAATGCCTTGCCCCATTATGGTTGGTGCGATAAAAAGAGAAACTCCATCAACTAAATTTTCTTTAAAAAAGGCAGAGGCTATTGTAGCTCCACCTTCTACAAGAACTGAATTAATGCCTCTATTCCCCAAAACCTTTACAGCGTGTAATAAATCAACATGATTATCTCTTTCAGGAATAAAAAACAACTCAGCTCCTGCTTTTTCTAAAATATAATGTTCTTTTGTATTTCGAGCTGACTCTCCGGCTAAAATAACTGCTGCTTCATTTTTAAGTATGGAAGCGTTTTGAGGAGTTCTTAAGTGTGTATCAACAACAACACGAAGTGGCGATTTTCCGCAAGTGTGTCGAACTGTTAACGATGGATCGTCACAAAGTACGGTCTGGATGCCAACAAGAATGGCATCATGTTCTGCTCTAAGCAAATGGGCTCTGTTTCTAGCTTCATCTGACGTAATCCATTGGCTTTCACCATTGGGAAGGGCAATTTTCCCATCTATTGTAGAGGCAGTTTTAAGTGTAAACCATGGTCTATTATTTTTTATTCTTCTTATGAACCCTCTATTTAACCATTTACATTCTTCCTCTATTATTCCTGTTTTTACTTCAACATTGTGCAACTTAAGAATATCAATCCCTTTCCCATTTACTACAGCATGAGGATCAACCATTCCTATAACAACACGTTTTACACCTGCTTCTACAAGTTGAGGCGCGCACGGAGGAGTTTTACCATAATGAGCACATGGTTCCAAGTTTACATAAGCAGTAGCACCTTCTGCCCTATTGCCAGCTTGTCTCAACGCTTCCACTTCAGCATGGGGCATACCATAAGCATGATGATACCCTTCAGCTATTATTTGTTCATTTTTGACTATCACACATCCGACAAGAGGGTTAGGAGATGTATGCCCTGTTCCTCTTCGTGCCAAGCTCAATGCTCTTCGCATATAGTATTCGTCATCACGAGTCTGCTTCAGGCTCATTGTCTTCACCTCTAAAAAATGTAGCTATTTTTAATGCTAAAGCGGGTCCGATACCTTTAACTTTCATTAACTCATCAGGAGAGAGAACTGCTATCTTTTTTACGCTGCCAAAATTAGAAAGCAACATGGCTGCAGTGTGTTTGCCAACTCCGGGAATTTCTTCTAAAACTGATCGTGTCAGAGCGACACTTCGTCCTCGTCTGTGACTTTTCACAGCAAAACGGTGAGATTCATCACGAACTCTCTGCAGAAGTTGAAGCACAGGGTCAGTCCACTCAAGCCTAATTGGAGATTCTTTTTCGTTATGGTATATCAGTTCCTCTCTTTTCGCCAGAGAAATAACTGGGATATTGATTATATCCAAATCTTGTAGCGCCTTTTTTGCAAATTCTAACTGCACGGGACCACCATCTATAAGAATAAGCTGAGGAAGAGGTTCATTATTCTCTAATACTTTGGTATAACGACGTTTTACAACTTCTTCTATAGATCTGAAGTCGTCTATTCCTTCAACTGTCCGTATTTTAAAGCGACGATAGAGAGAAGGATTAGATACACCTTGTTCAAAAACAACAGCTACTCCATACGTTTCATGTCCAGACATGTGTGAAATATCAAAACCATCAATTCGCCATGGCAGGATATCCATATGGAGAAGATTTTGTAATTTATTCAGTGCATCCCATGTTTCAATATCTATATCTTCTTGAAGACTAGAAGCCACTCTTTGACGAGATAAACGCCAAATTGCTCGTATAGCATCGCGATGTCGGGCCGCTTTTTCAAAATCAAGATTGAGAGCCGCTTCATCCATTCTTTTACGAATACGTTCTACAAGCTCAGATGATTTGCCCGTTAATAAAAGAATAACATCATCCACTCTTTCTCTATATTCTGCTTCACTGCATAAACCTGCACATGGGGCAAGACATCTCCCTAAAGAATAATCTAGACATGGACGCCTCTTCTTATCAGGCTTCACCTCTGACTTACAACTTCGCAACGGAAAATATCGCTCTGCAACTCTTAATAGTGCTCGAACGTCCTTTGCACTAATAAAAGGGCCTAAATAAGTAGACCCATCATTATCTCGGTGTCGAGTAATGATAAGGCGAGGAAAGGTTTCGTCCGTTATCTTTATGTACGGATAACGTTCATTCATTTTTAGGTCTATATTAAAAAATGGTTTGTATTTTTTAATAAGTCTTGATTCTACAATAAGCGCTTCTGCTTCTGACTCAGTTCGTATAATAGAAATATCAGCGATAGTTTCTACAAGTTTACGCAATCGAGGAGAGGCAAAACCTTGATGTCTGAAATAGGAAGAAACCCTTTTTCGTAAAGATTTTGCCTTTCCCACATAAATTATATTACCTTCCTCATCGCGCATGATATAAACACCTGGACGAAGAGGAAGATTTTTAATCGTATTTTTCAAATTTTGTTTTATCATTAGTCCACCACTGTTTAAATTATGGTATCGTTATATAAAGTAATTCCTTTTGCGTAAATATCATATTTTTATATATGTAACACTACATTATAATGTATTCTAGCAAATGGAGGTGTATAGATTGGGTCTTGTGATTTACAATGATCTAACTCGAAAAAAAGAACCATTCGTTCCTTTAAAAGAGGGAGAGGTCGGTTTTTATAGTTGCGGCCCTACAGTGTACGATTATTTTCATATAGGGAACGCTCGTCCGTTTATCGTTTTTGATGTATTTCGTCGCTATCTGGAAGATCTTGGGTATAAGGTAACTTTCGTACAAAATTTTACAGATATTGATGACAAAATGATAAATCGCGCTAATGAAGAGGGTATAACTGTAAAAGAGCTAGCTGACAGATTTATCAAAGAATACTTTGAAGATACTGACTCTCTCGGTGTCAGACGAGCTACTATCCATCCTCGCGCTACAGAGCATATGGAAGATATTGTTCGTACAGTTGAAATTCTTGTCGAGAAGGGACATGCTTATGTTGTTAACGGGGATGTCTTTTTCAGCGTAGAAAGTTTCACTGAGTATGGCAAGCTTTCAAAACAAAGTATTGAGGATCTGCAATCAGGAGCTCGTATTGATATTAATGAGCGGAAACGTCATCCTCTTGATTTTGCTTTGTGGAAATCTCAAAAACCAGGTGAACCAGCATGGGAGAGCCCATGGGGAATGGGACGACCTGGTTGGCATATCGAGTGCAGTGTTATGTCAACTAAATATTTAGGGGATACTTTTGATATTCACTCTGGTGGATGTGACCTTATTTTTCCTCATCATGAAAACGAGGTTGCACAGGCAGAGGCGGCAACAGGTGTTCAATTTGTCCGTTATTGGCTCCACAATGGATATCTTTTGATCAACAAAGAAAAGATGTCTAAATCTCTAGGAAATTTCTTGACAGTGAGAAATGCACGTAAGAAATTTTCTCCCCTTGCGATTAGATATTTTATGCTTAGTGCGCACTATCGCTCACCCATTAACTTCTCTGAAGAAGGATTAAGCCAGGCAACTGGAGCAGTAGAGCGTTTAAGGAACTGCTGGACAGACCTCCAATATGCTCTTCAAAATCGAGAGATGACAAAAAAAGAGGGAACTCAAGTTTTTGTTGATGAAATCAAACAGGCTGAGAATAAGTTTTATGAAGAGATGAATGACGATTTCAATACAGCAGGAGCCTTAGGAGCTGTATTTGAAGTTGTTCGCTCAGTTAATACGTATCTTAAAGAAAATACAACTCTCGATGAAGAGGCATGCAAAGCGGCGGAACAATTCTTTAGAAAAATTGATAATATCATGGGGATTTTAGGTTTTGAAGCGCAAGAAGAAACATTGAATGTTTCTGAAATAGAAGCCATGATAGAAGAAAGAACAGCAGCCAGAAAATCGAAAGACTTCGCAAAATCAGATGCTATCAGAGATGAACTTGCAAAAAAAGGAATAATACTGGAAGACACCCCAGAAGGAACGAAGTGGAAAAAACAACTATAAATATAAAATTAAGAAAAGCGGGAGCGTTTAACGTTCTCGCTTTTCTTTTATAAATTTTTTCTCCAAGAAAATAATAAGTGGAATTCCCAGGAAACCACAAGCGATGATTTCTCCCAATCCTACATACATTGCAGTGTAAAGAAAAGGCATTTTTGCAAGTACTGAAAGGTATCCACCGACAATGAGCGCATTAAAAATGACCGGGGGAAGAGCCGCCAAGTAAGGATTAGGCATACGACTTGTTACCAAAGCGGCAAGCAACGTCGCTAAACTTCCAAAAACGACATCGATAAGCCCAAACCCTCCTGCAAAATTTGAAATCAGACAGCCAATGAAGAGCCCTGGAATCGCCTGAGGCCAAAGATATGGTAGCAAAGTCAAGGCCTCAGCAACTCGCACCTGTATGGGGCCATAGGAGATAGGGGCCAAAAGTATTGTTGTTGTGGCATAGATTGCAGCGATGAGAGATGCAATAACTATATTTTTCACTGTCAAAAATTCTTCTATCTTTTTATTCATTAAACTAAATCTCCTTAAAGCTATATATTTGCCTCTGATAATCTTAAGATAGCTCCTAAAGCTATGTCTATTCCCTTTTTGAGTTGTTCATAATCTGTCCATTCTTCTGGACAATGACTTCGTCCATCTTTACTTGGCACGAATATAAGTCCAACATTTGTAAGAGAAGCCATAATCATTGCATCGTGCCCTGCTCCGCTAACCATATGTCTATAACGAATATTTCTTCCAACGGCTTCCTCTTCAAAAATACCTCGTATTTCATCTGCAAGATGTACAGGAGGAATAGCAAGTTTTTGCTCCATATGGACAGAAACACCCATCTGATGAGAAACATACTCAAGAGTCTCTTTCATTTCTTTCACTACATCTTCTATATTTCCTTGTTCTACTGAACGGATATCGACAGTAAAGAACACCTTACCAGGAACGATGTTAGCTCCACCTGGATAAACCACAAGTTTCCCGACAGTTCCAACTGTTCCTTCACCCTTTGCATAGGCTGCATCATGTATCGCTTTAGCAACCTCAAAAGAAGCAAGAAGAGCATCTTTTCTCATATGCATAGGGGTGGTTCCTGCGTGGTCTGCTCGTCCCTCAATTTCTATGTCATAACGAGTGATTCCGACGATGGTGCTAACAAACCCCACGTCCAGACTCTCCGATTCCAAAACTGGCCCTTGCTCAATGTGCAATTCTATAAACGCTTTTAAATCTTCAGGGTTTCGAATAGCATCCTTTATTTTAAGTGGATCAAGGCCAAATTTTTCCATAGCTTCTCCAAGAGAAACTCCATCAGCGTCGCGAAAAGACTCTATTTCACTATGAGGAACTTTGCCTGTCATTGCTCTGCTGCCATACAAACCTGCGCCGAAACGTGTTCCTTCTTCTTCAATCATTGCTACAAATTCTATAGGATTTGCCGTTGAAATATTGTTTTCGTACAAAATTCTGGCTATTTCAAGGGCTGTAACAATACCAGCGGGTCCATCAAAATTACCACCATTTTTAACAGAGTCAAAATGAGAGCCAATCATAACTAAAGGAGCATCTTTTTGTGTTCCCTCTCTGCGTCCAAAGATACTACCTGCCGCATCAGTATAAACATGCAACCCTGCTTTTTCCATTTCTGAACAAATAAACTCTCTCGTTTTTTTGTCTTCTTCTGTAAAGGAAAGTCTTGTCATTCCTAAACCGGGAGTGGCTGTAAAACGAGCCATTGTCTCTATATCGCGCTGTATTCTTGAAACTTTACTCTCAAGCATTTATGTGTCTCCCCTTTCTTTTATTCCAGCTATTTCAATGAATTATGCCATATGTCTTTCAAGAGGGAAACCTTATATGAAAAAACCATTTAGAGAAAGGAAGAATAATTATAAAACTTATCATGACTGGACTTTTTCTCAATCGCCCTTTACAATATTCAATTGTTCTATGGAGGCGAGTGGTCTCTGGTGAGGCCCCCGGGCTTCAAACCCGGTCGAGAGGCGGCGTTGGCCGTCTTTGGTGAGTTCGATTCTCACACGCCTCCGCCATTTTTTTACGGAGCCTTGATATTACAGACTTTTCAGAAGCCGATTACTGGAATTTGTACTCTTAAAGCCTTATAAACACTTTGCTACACACATTGCTACACACACTTACCACAGTGTAGTTAAGTTGTGATTAAAAAGGTGAAGAAAGGAGGGTAAAAATTCATATGGTAGTCGGCTTTTCTTTATCATCATTCCCACTCTATCTTGTCCAAAGAGGCGAAATCCTTCACTTTAGAATGAGGGTTCCCAAAGACATCAAAGAGCATTTAAAAATGACAGAAATTAATATCTCTCTCAAGACTTCACGACTCAAAAAAGCAGAAAAGAAAGCTCAACATCTTGCGTGGGAACTTTCGATATTCTTTAAAGACATACGAAGGGGGAAATATAGGGCAATGAAAGAGCTAAGCAAGGATGAAATAAGAGTCCTTGTCAATCAATGGTTAAAAGATAATCTTGATAATGATGAGCGAGAACGGGCCACTACAAGAAAGACAGGAATCACGCTAGGGGATATTGAAAGACAAAGTGAAGTATGGTCTTCTCTTAAACAGGATAGTTGGGAAGCTCTCACTTTAAGTGATCATAGGAGAATGAAATTTCATGCTCAAGAGCTATTGAAAGAGCAAAACATTGATATACCAGAAGATAGTGATTCATTCTCTATCCTTTGTCGAGAAATGCTTAAGGCCCAAATTCAAGCACTTGAGGTCTTGCAAAAAAGGACATTAGGAGATTATTCACCAATTGAAAGTAAGGCTTTATTTTTCCCTGAAACTCAAGATAATTTTTCTATGGTTCAGCCTATTTCCTTATCTCATGAAGAAGAAAAAGAAGTTGATAAGGGGCCTTTGTTGTCTGTCGTTCTTGAAGAGTTTGTTAAAGACAAACTACAACTAAAAGAATGGACTGAACGAACAAGACAAGATAATGAGCCTATGGTTAAAGATTTTATAGAAATGATAGGAGATATGCCTATTGGGAAGTTATCTTCTGAACATATGAGAGACGCTAGAAACCGCTTTTTAAGAATACCTAAAAACAGAGTCAAAAATCCTAAATATGCAGATAAAGGCTTAAGAGAACTAAGTGATATGGATATTCCCGAAAAGGATAAGTTATCACCTTGTACTCTATCCAATCGGTCAGTAAAAATAGGAGGGTTTCTTAATTGGGCTAGAGACAGAGGCTATCCTGTAAAAGAGGGTTTAGCAACAGTAATGAAATTCAAACAGCCTAAAAGAAGACAATCTCAACAAAGAGCAGTATTTACACCAGAAGACTTAGGCAAAATATTTAATCCTAAAAGTTATTTAAAAGCTGCTAAAGGTGATCCAGCGAGATATTGGGTTCCTATCATCTCTCTTGTTTCTGGAATGCGTATAGAGGAAATATGTCAACTCTATTTAACAGATATTAGAGAAGAGAAAAATATACTCTGTTTTTACATCAATGGGAAAAATGATAAACACGTAAAGAGTTTAGCCTCTGAACGCTTAGTCCCTCTTCCTCCTGTTCTTTATCAGCTTAATTTTCTTGAATATGTAGAAAACATGAGAACAAGAAAAGAAGAACGCCTCTTCCCTACTCTTGAAAAAAGAGGAGCTAATGGAAAGTATAGCGACAACATCAGCAAATGGTTCAATAGGTATATTGAAAAAATAGGAGTCAAGGACAAGAAAGAGGAAGAGAAAGTAGGGAAAAAAGTCTTTCACAGCTTTAGGCATACTTTTGCAAACCTATGTAAACAAAAACAGATAAAGCCAAGGTTCATTAAGCAAGTAATCGGACATGAACAAGGTAAAGACATTACTCTTGATCGTTACGGCAAAGATTACGATATCAGAATAATTTATAAAGAACTAACAATTAAGGTTACACCGGAAGTTAACTTAGAGCCACTTGTACAAGCAATTAAAGAACAAGGAGGATATAACAATTATTTCTCCTACTGACTAAAAAATAATTAGGAGGCAACTATAAGCCATGACTATTACAAGACTTACTGAATTAACGCTCTCATTTTTTGCTCAACTTACAGGAGTAAAACAAGCTGATTTTTTTATTGACGTTCTCCCTAAAAATGAAGTCAAAGGCTTAGAGTTTTATCACCATGAAAATTACAAGAATAAAAACTACTTAGACGATTGTTTCTGGATTGGTAGACTCCATATTGTCTTTTCAAGAGCTAACTTAGGAATTGCTAGGAATTAGCTACAAGACGTTTCACCCAGGCCACGTAGGATCTTACAAGTAGTTGTAATCAGATAGAAGAGGTACGGAATTATGATAAACTGGCCTCTTCTATTTTTTCTTAACATCTCAAAATAGCCCCAAGCACTCTTTCTTTTCTCAAGACGATTAATTACACCAACAAATCAACCTTGAACATCCTAGAGGCATCCTGATACCCTTTTTAGAGAAATATAATCAAAATGACATCACCTATTAACTGTGTCCTCCATGAATCAATATTTCATAGCTAACTAAACTTGTTTAAATTACATAGCACAAATGGCTATTTTATTTCATTGTATTCATAATCATGTGAAACCTCATGAATACTGGGTTATGAATTAATGGACACCTTATGAATAAACAAAAAGAAAACTAAAGAGAACGAAAGGGGTAAGAAAAATGACAAAAGAAAAAAAGATGATGATTGAGAAAATAAGAAGTAAAAAGAATAACAAATATGTAAGATATCCTTAAGGCAAGAACGTGTCTTAAAAGAAATAATGACCAGTAAAGAACAGTGATAATGGACATGTCAAATAAAAGATAAACACTAATTTTTTAGTATCTTCTTTTAGCTATAAAAAGACGTGGATTTAAATTAGTGGACACCTATAGGGGTAAACAAAAGAGAACAAAAAGAAAACTTAAGATTACTTAAGATACTTAAGTGTACTTAAGTGTATCTAAGGTAATGATGATTATGATGTATTAAATAATATGTATTAATAACTTCCTTAATAAGAGAATTCTCAAGAAGTAGTAAAGCAATCTTCATGATTAGTTAGTTACACTAAAAGACATGAAGAAAACTTTAGATATGCTTGACTCTCACTCTTGCTTGTATAACTGAACTAAAGACAGATTGTCATATACAAATGGATAAGACAATCAACATCATATCAACATACTTTACCCTTCTTAAGATTAAGATAGCTAAGTCTAGCTTAATAAGCCTGGAGACAGGACAAGACTTGTTATTACTTACAGTCCTTCACTACTACATTTTAAAGACATTCATTATCTTGTTGTTGTAGAACTCTTTTAATCAGATGTCATTAATCCCTATCATTTTAACTTAAGGGCTATTATGACACCTTTATTAACATCATAGATGGCCTCTTGTAGTCTCATTACGCTACAGGGGCTTTTATTTTTCGTTAGCAATAACGCTCATGTAAGAGTGTCCTTGGTAAACCTTAGTGCCTGTTTTTTCTACTCTCATTGCTCTATTCTGCTAATAGACAATGATGATAATAGACTAGTGTCTCATTATTCTAGTAGGTATTAGGACATAAGAAATACGAACAGTAAATTGATCATAACGTACATGATGTTTCTCCAAGAACAGCTTATCGGGGCCTAAGTATTTAGAATATACACGATATGTACTACGTGTAGGCAGCTTATAGAAATAGCCTAACTCTGCCATTCTACGTTTAAACTTTATTTTATCTATACCATCAAGTGTTCTTACAAACTCACAAGCTGACACTACTTTCCCTTGAGCATAGTGTGTATCAAAGACAAGAGCTTTAGGTTTTAGTGTGGCGTTCTCCTGTTCAATTTCGGCTCTCTTTTTTCGCTCTTCTTTAATAACATTCAGCATTGATATCATAGCGTCCGGATCATCGAGCATTTTCTCTAGTGTCACTGGTGTGGCGTAAACACCATGTTTAAGTATAGTAGGCAAGACTTCATCAAATACCCAACGTTCAAAACGTTGTGCTGAAGGTAGCTTAGACCCAACAATAAGTCTGCAAACATCACTTGTAGGAATTATACTTGTAGTTGTATTCGGTCTTAACCCACCCCTACCTTTTGTGCCCCTCAAAACAGGGGACCCTATATGTATAGTATATTGCTGTACATTCTTACAATGTGTTGAAATTGCGTTATATAAATTTGAGTATCCCAACACTCTTGCTATATCATTAGCCAAGAACCAAGGCTCACCTTTTCCATCTACAATAACTCTTACCCGCTTCTCTATATCATCTTCGAAATTAAAAATCTCCATTGCATTTGCTCCTGTTAATTCTGTCATTTTAAAACACTCCTTTTTAAGTTTAGATAAAATAAAAGAGGACTACAGCTTTACGCCATAGTCCAACAACATGATTCAAAAGCAATGGAAGTAAATGTCATTCCTAACATAAACACCTTTCAAAATAAACTCCCTCCAAAATTTAATGAAGAGAGCCTTTGTAACTTAAAGCTACAAGGGTTCTCTTTAATCCTACCCAACTTGAATACAAGACAAAAATAGTAAAGATATTAATTCATACCTTGTTATATTTAATTCAAGGCGACATTAAGCCTTCAAAATCATTTCTATGACAATTATTCAACCAAGGAATATAAAGACTGGCTTAACAGTAGATAGACCTCTTAGCGTTGATATTAAAGTCTTTTTTAGATAAACCTCATAATATATTCATGGTAGTTAAATACTGAATTCAATAAAGTAAGCAGATGAATAACTGCTCTGTCTCTTTTCTTTGTAGTAAATAAGGCTGTTTTATGAGATATATCAACATACCTTTATGTAAAGTTAGGCATGTTGTGAGCGATTCTGGCAGGTCGAAATAAAGGTAAAAGTGAGCAGAACAACTTGAATAGCCAATATATCTAATTGAATTTCATTTTATTGAAATAAGAAGGGAAAACAGATGACATGTCATTGTTAAATTGAGGTACAATGTCGTTAAAATTAGGCATAAATTTTTATGAGCGCCTTTATATAGTGTAACGTCTCTTTTCTCTAACCCCCCAAGTGCGGGGGTGTTCTTAATACAAAAGAATACGACTTAAAGTAAATAAGTTATTCTCTTCTCTTCTTTCTTTATCTTAAAGGTTCAACGTCAAGTAAACGTCGTCCATCTCTTCTTGAGTAATGCCTATGTATCTTAGCGTTACAGAAGGTGCTGAATGATTCAATAACTTCTGTATCATAGACAGGTCGTAGCCACTCTTGTAGGCATGATATGCAAATGTTTTTCTTAACGTATGGGTTCCTATCTTGTCTTTAATACCTACTGTTCTGGCTGCGTTGTTAAGGATTCGGTAAGCTTGCTCTCTTCGTATGGCCTTAGTTCCTTTTCTTGAAAGAAAGAGAGGTGATGTTGTTTCTAAACTGGATGTATCTAAATATTCTTTAAGGGCTTTATGTGCGGATGTTCCTATTGGAAAGTCTTTTGTCTTGCCTGTCTTATTCTCTTTTAGTGTAATCCGTTCCTTTATGTTTCCTGTCTCTGTTGTTACATCATCAACTGATAAAGCAAGGAGGTCTGAAATACGGAGACCTGAATTGATTCCTAAGACAAAGAGTGCGTAATCCCTCACACTTTCACTCTTTAAAACTTTTTTCATGGCCTCAATCTTGCGCTTGTCTCTAATAGGCTGAACAAATTTCAATGTTGATACGCTCCTTTCAAGCTAGATATTAAAGGGTGTTTGAATGGCATTCAATGCTTGTCATAATACATTATGAGTCATTTAAAATCAACATTGAACAATGATTGATGTCTAAAAGTGATGTAAACTATTGCTATAACTGGCTTTAGATGGTTTTAACGAATGCAACATAATGTAATTAAGTGGCATTCAAATAGTGATAGGAGGATATATTCTAATGGATGTAGTTAACGTTTTTGGAGGAGTTCATGGGTCAACATCAATTGGGCCAGTAGGCATTGATAAGAAACCAGATTTATGTCCTTTTTGTGGCCTTAAGATAGATGCTTGTATTTTACAAAATAGCTTTTGTGTTGATGAGGGAGGTGAAGAAATTCGAGTATTTTTTCAGTGTCCAAACAGCGGTTGTACTGAGATATTCATAGGTTACTATAAACGTCATATAGGGGGAAAATGTTATTGTCTTTATGATGTTAAACCTAAAGGGTACAAAAAGCGGGAGTTTTCTGAATATATACAGTCAACATCAACAACATTTACTGAAATTTATAATGAGGCTAGCCATGCAGAAAGTTTAGATCTGAAACAAATAGTTGGCCCTGCTTACCGGAAAGCTCTTGAATTTTTAATCAAGGATTACGCTATATCGAACAATGGAGATGATGATGAAGAAAAAATCAAGGGAATGTCTCTTACTAATTGTATAAAGGATTATATAGAAGATTCTAAAGCCATTGATTGTGCAAAACGTGCAACATGGATAGGAAATGAGATACTTCATAAGCAATATTTAGCTGATATGCCTTATAAATGATATTAAGGTGTGGCTTGAATATCTTAAAAGGGAATTAGACAAAAACTATACGATAATAAGTTTAATAACTTTTGGGAATGAGCTAATCTTTTTATTGAGTATCTGTCTTTTTTAAGATGATAATAGTAGGGGTTGTTCTTGCTTTTTATGACATTAGCTGTTACACTATCGTCCGTTAAGGTGTTGCAAATGCAGTAATTGCAACGCTTTTGTAAGGTCTCTCACACGCCTCCGCCATTTTTTTATGGAGCCTTGATATTACAGACTTTTCAGAAGCCGATTACTGGAATTTGCACCCTTAAAGCCTTATAAACACTTTGCTACACAGATTGCTACACACACTTACCACAGTGTAGTTAAGTTGTGATTAAAAAGGTAACGTCCTGTTCTATTCTTTTATTAAATTGTGGTACAATTGAGTTTGTCCCTATGGAATATCTCCCCTTGACTAATATCTGTATATCTTTATATCTAAACTTTACCCCAAGAAATAATAAATTTTCCCTTTATGATATTATTAATAAATAGAGTTTTTACCATAATTAGACCATCGTTGGTATCTTTATATATCAAGGAGGTTTGAGGAATGGCTGTTAAAAATCCAATGACAATTGATTTCCTTCGCTCAGCATATGGTGGTGAAAGCATGGCCCATATGCGTTACTTATTATGGGGGGAAGTAGCCCGTAAAGAAGGTTTCCCAAACATTGCCAAACTTTTTGAGGCTATAGCGTATGCTGAGTTGGTTCATGCTCGAAATCATTTTACTGTTCTTGATGGGGATGTTACAGATCACCCAGTAACGGCCGGTGGTGTTTTTGGCAATAAAGAGACTGCAGAAAACCTCACTGGAGCTATTATGGGAGAAGATTTTGAAATCGATCAAATGTACCCTGTTTATCTTGAAACTGCCCGATTTCAAGGAGAAAAAGATGCAGTTCGTTCTTTTACCTACGCTTTAGAAGCTGAGAAGCTTCATTCCAAACTTTTCTCAAAAGCACAAAATGCTGCACGTAGTGGCAAAGATATGGAATTTAAAGATGTGTACGTCTGCCCTGTATGTGGGCATACTATACTTAACGATGCACCCGATAAATGTCCTGTTTGTGGATTAGCTAAAGAGAAGTATTTAAAATTTTAAAAGGGAAAAAGGGGCGTGGAATACAAAAACGCCCCTCTTTTTTACAATTTTACTTGTTTAGCTCCTTCTTCTATCAGGAGTTCTTTTATTCGTTCCCGTTGATCGCCCTGCACTACTATGATATACCCCTCTAAAGAACTACCACATCCAAGTTGTTTTCTCAAAAATTTTGCGAGTAGATTTTTTTCGTCTTGGTTTCCAAAAGATGTTTCTATAAGAGTAACAGTTTTACCCGCTCGTCCCTTCCGTTCTATTCTCAAAACTATTTTGCCCTTTAGAACTTCTTGGTATGTTGTTAGTACTTTTTTTTCTTCTTTCACTTTTTTTTCTTGCTGCGATGAATGAGCATCAGTAACCTTAAAGGTATTTTTGAAAATAGGATTATAGAGCTCTTCGTTATCTATAGGCGCAGTCTTTTTTTTCTGTCGGGTCATTTTACATTCACCTTTATAAAGCTTTCAAATAATCAATCGTTGTCTGTATTATTTCGCCTTCTTCAGAAAGCACAATTTGACCTTCAAAGGGGATTTTTTTGCCTGAAAAAACAAATGGTGCAATCTGTAAATAGAACAGGTTCACATCGTGAAGGGTAAAACTTTCATCTATGTCGAACCATTCAACTGTTCCTTCTTCTCCGCTCCTTAATTCTCCCGAATATGAACGGCAGGTAAAATAAAAAGTAAGAGTCTCATTTGAATTGTTTTCCTGAAAATTATGGACTATACCAGCTAGCTCAAGAGAACATGGAGTAAGTCCTGTTTCTTCCTGAACTTCTCTAATGCATGCCTGAGTAAGACTTTCTCTTTTTTCTTTTTTTCCGCCAGGAACAGTAAGTGTCGCTGCGTATGGTTCCTTGTTTCTTCGTATCAAGAGAATTTTATTCTTATCAACAATGAAACAAAAAACGATAATTGACGTATATGCATACTCCTCACTATTCATCCTCAACCCTCCTACCAGTTAAAAAGAACTTCTTTATTTTTCTCTAAAAACGTCTGTTCATCAAGAGAAAAGAGCGATATAGGGTCTACAAGTTGCCCTTGCAGCGCAAGACTAAAATGAAGATGTGGTCCTGTTATTCGACCAGTTACTCCTGTTTTTGCAATAATATCCCCTTTTGAGACAGAATCTCCTGTTTGCACAAGAAATTCTGAGAGATGACAATACATTGCAACAACACCATAACCTGAATTTATATAAATAGTTTTTCCACTAAAATAATGATCAGCTACAAGGGTAACCGTTCCATTTGCTACTGCACGTACTTCCGTTCCTATCGATGCTCTTAAATCGATTCCTGTATGGGGATTAGAAGGACGCCCATTAAGCACACGTTTCTTTCCATAGGTACTTGTAATGTCTCCTATTACTGGCTTTTGCAAAGGTAATTCCAAGTAGTTCTCGTTATTAATATCGAGTAAGACTTTCCGTACTTCCTGTCGCTCACGTTTTATTCTTGGAATAACCTCCGAAGGAGGCGTAACCATCTTTTGTGGCAACGATAAATGTTCTTCAGGATACGCTTTAAATAGAACTTCAATAGGAAGTGCAAAATTTTTTATACCATTCCCCATAAGGGTTTCAATACGAAGCGTTGCTCTACCTGGCACAGCAGTTTTAACACTTGTTCCCAAAAGAAGAGTTTGTGTAAAATCGTTTTTTTCTGCGAGATACAATGGGATTTTTTGATCACACCAATAAAGAGTTCCTTGAACATCTGTCGCTTCTGTTTTAAATCGAATCAAAAAAGGAACTCCTATCTTCACAGATGAAGGTGCCAGCACTTTCATTTCACCCCCATAAGCTACATTCCCGAGAAAAAATAAAGCGATAACGCAATATACGACGTTTTTAAAAAAGAAAAGATTTTTTTTCTGCATTAAGAAACTATCTCCATTATTAGATTTTGAATTGAAGGCTTTATGTCAACCAAATGTATAGAACGTTCAAAAAAGGGTTTAGCTCGTTGTAATTTTTTATTATCTGTATAGTAAACATCAAAAATTGGATTACCTTTTTCTACAAAATCACCTTGTTTTGCTCGTAAATGAACAGATACAGAGAGATCAATATGATCGCCTTGTTCTGTGCGTCCCCCACCTATTCTCTTAACTCCCTCACCTATTTTTCTGGCGTTAAGTTCAGCTAAGAAACCACTTTTTGAGGCATAAAGAGTGTATTTCTCTTTTGCTGGTCTCAGATACTTTTCTGGAGAAATACAAACTTTTTTCTCTCCTTCTTGTGCCTCTATAAGGTCTTCCATCTTTTGCAATGCTTGACCATTTACAAGATTTTCATGGGCAATTGCTACTCCTTCTTCGAGAGAAGTTGCTTTTCCACCCAGAACAATCATGGCTCCTGCGAGATGTAAAGATAATAACTCCGTATCAGATGGCCCCTCTCCTTGAAGTGTTTTGATAGCTTCATATACCTCCATACTATTTCCAATCCATTCACCCAAAGGTTGATCCATAGCACTTATAATAGCCATGCTTGGATGGTTTAACGATGCTGAAAGGGAGACCAAAGCCTGAGCTAAGGCGCGTGCTTCAGGAAAAGTCTGCATAAAAGCTCCTTGCCCACATTTCACATCAAAAACGAACTTAGATGCTCCTCCCGCCATTTTTTTGCTTACAATACTACTGCAGATAAGAGGAAGAGAAGGAACTGTAGCTGTCACATCGCGTAGAGCGTAAAATTTCCCCTCTGCTGGAGCCAACTCCATGGAATGACCAGATATTGCACATCCGATTCTTTCTACTTGTTTTAAAAAAGTTTCTGTAGAAAGGTGCACATTCATATTAGGAATAGACTCAAGTTTATCTACTGTTCCTCCCGTAAATCCCAGTCCGCGACCAGACAACTTAGCTACAGGAAGACCTGACGCAGCGACAAGAGGCACAACTATAAGTGTCGTTTTGTCTCCTACACCTCCAGTACTATGCTTATCTACAGCATTAAAACCGCGAGGAAAAGGTACAATGTCCCCAGAGTGAGCAAGAGCCAGAGTAAAACTTTTTATCTCTTGCTGACTCATTCCTTTGTGAAAAACAGATGTCAACCACGCGCTAACCTGATAATCAGGGATTTTACCTTTGTGAAATTCGTTAACAAAGAACTCTATGTCCTCAGATTTATGAGAGATACCTTCTCTTTTCTCTTCAAGAAAAGAGAGAATATCAAACATTTAGATCACCAATTTTTTGCAAAAGTCCTCGCAATAATGTTGTCAGCTTTCCCGTTGCTTTGCCCATCTCTCTTATCACTTCTTCTTCAGAGAGTTTTTGAGACGTTACTCCTGCAGCATAATTAGCAACGCACGAAACAGCAAAGACTTTCATTCCCATGGCGTGAGCGACAATTGTTTCAGGAACGGTAGACATACCTACCACATCGGCTCCCATAACACGAGCCATACGAATTTCAGCAGGAGTTTCATACGAAGGGCCAGAAAAGGCTATATATACTCCTCGATGAACTAGCAAGTTGTTTTCTTTTGCAACTTCATCTGCCAATCGAAGAATGTCTCTATCGTAGGTATATGACATATCGGGAAATCTTTCTTCTTTAGCAGAAATAACAGGCCCGACAAGCGGATTAGTTCCCATAAAATTGATATGATCGTATAGCATAACCATATCACCGGGGAGATAAGAGAGATTAATTCCACCAGAGGCATTGCTTGCTAAATAATAGGGGACACCCCATTCTCCAAAAACACGCACAGGGAAGGTAACATCTTTCATGGAATAGCCTTCATAAAAATGAATGCGTCCCTGCATAACAGCTACATACGTATTATCCAAAAGTCCAAAAACTAAACGCCCTGCATGACCTGGGGCTGTAGAAAGTGGCCAATGAGGAATCTCCTTATAAGGAACTATAATAGGATCCTCAATAGAATCTGCTAAACCACCAAGTCCAGAACCTAAGACAAGAACTGCCTCTGGAAGACAAGAAACTTTTTTTTGAATGTAAGAGAGAGCTTCAAGAATATTTTCGTTATAGCTCATATGGAACACCTCCGAATTTATGCTCGTGGATGAGCCCTATCATATATGTCTCTTAGTTCCAGGTCAAAATGTACATATTTTTCCGTAGTGGCAATAGAGGCATGTCCTAATAGCTCTTGTAACGTACGAAGATCCATCCCTCGCCTTAGTAAATGAGTAGCGAAGGAATGCCTCATTATATGAGGGAACAAACGTGAAGTAGCTATTCCAGCGATCTTCCCTCTCTTTTTTATAATTCTCCATATATCTTCACGCCGTAATGGTTTTGATGTTTTAGAAAGAAACACTTCTTGGGAACGAGAATTTTGTGGTCGTGCCGTTTCGATGTAAAAACGCACGCGACGACTAACTTCACCTAAAAAGGGTATGCTTCTCTCCTTTTCGCCCTTACCCAAGATGCGTAATGTGCGACCTGAAAAATCTATATCCCTTATACATATTGCACAAAGTTCGCTGGCTCTCAAGCCACAGCTATATGCAGTTTCAAGAAGAGCTCTATCGCGGATGTCAAAAAAAGAATTCCCAGCACACGCTTCTAAAATCCGCTCTACTTCACCTTCACTTAAGATACGAGGCAAATCCGTTCCTTTATAAGGGAGTGTTGGCAAAGAAATCTCTTCATCAACAATGTTTTCCGTATCAAGATAACGTAACCATGATCGAAGGGCAGCAATGGCACGTTGCTGCGAGGACCGTTTTTTCCCTTCATTATGTAGGTAACGTTGATATCTTTCTAAAATCGTTGAATTAGGGGGGTATGCAGGTTTGTTGTTTTTGTTACAAAAATCTATCCACGCCTTAATATCCCGATTGTAAGCTTGAATAGTATTTTCACTACATCCTCTTTCTAAAAAGAGGTAATCAAGAAAATCATCAAGTAATAGTTCTTCATCTAACTTCGACATGATTATTAAAAAGGGGCTGGATTTACCAGCCCCTCCTCCCTGTGCTATTTTTTAGTTATTGTTTAGGTAGTTTAAAAGCCAGGCTAAAGCTCCAAAGGTTTTACAATCCCGAATTGATCCATCTTTTAAGAGGGCTGATATTTTTTTTACAGGAACAGCTTTCACTTCAATATCCTCATCTTCATCTTGTTCAAGAGAGGAAGGAGAAAGGTTTTGGGCTAAGAAAAGCGCTATAACTTCATCACTGAAACCTGGAGAAGTATAAAAACGCCCTACCTCTTCAAGCTTACCAGGATAATAACCTATTTCCTCTTGAAGTTCACGTATTGCCGTATCTTTAAAAGTTTCGCCCTCTTCAACAATTCCAGCCGGAATCTCAAGTATTTCTTGATCCAATGGATATCTGTACTGTTTCACCAGCAGCACTTCATTTGCCTCTGTTAAAGGAATTATGGCAACAGCTGGCTCATGTTCTACCACTTCTCTCATTGTTTTACGACCAGAAGCAAGACGTATATTATCGACTCTGAGGTCTAAAATCTTTCCTCTATATATAAGATTTCGTGATAGAACTTTTCCGATATCTTCCATTTATTTTTCAAGTACCTTTCTGGCTAATTCCTTCCCTTTTTCAAAGGCTTCAAGGTTCATAGGTAAAAACTTGGGTTTTCTTTTCCCCAGTTTTTCTTTAATTGTTTCGATACACGTATCACTCTCAACAATACCAGTAGCCTCAACAAGTGTTCCCAAAGCTACTATATTGGCAACTTTGTCACTTCCAAGTTCTACTGCAAGAGAGTTTGCAGGTACAGCTATCACATGTATATCTGTTCGTGGATTTTCATAGGTAACGAGATCACTGTTGTAAATAAGAACTCCACCCTTTTTAACTGAATTCTCAAATTTAGTCAAAGAAGGCTGGTTCATAATAACAGCAGCATCAGCTTCTGCTACAACTGGTGACGCTATTTCTTCGCTACTAAGAACTACTCCACAGTTAGCAGTACCACCGCGCATTTCAGGCCCATATGAAGGAATCCACGTTACGTGTAACCCCTGTGCTATTCCTGTATAAGCCACAAGCTGGCCCAGAACCATAACGCCCTGTCCGCCAAATCCTGCTGCAATGAGGCTTTTATTCATTTTTTCAGTCATCGTGTCTGCCTCCTACTCGTAATCTTTAAACAACCCGAGTGGATAGTAAGGCATCATTGTATTTACTGTCCATTCAAAAGCTTCCACAGGTCTCATTCCCCAGTTTGTTGGGCAGGAGGACAGAATCTCTACAAAAGAAAAGCCTTTCCCATCAAGTTGATATTGGAAAGCCTTTTTTAAAGCCTGTTTTGCTTTAATTATATATTTGGGCTGCGCTACGGAAACGCGCTCAATATATGCAGGAGCTGCCAAGGCATTAAGTAACTCACACACCCGGATTGGATATCCGTTAACCTTTGGATCTCTACCAAGAGGACATGTTGTTGCTTTTTGTCCGATAAGCGTCGTTGGAGCCATCTGACCGCCAGTCATACCATAAATTGCATTGTTGATGAACACAACCGTAATATTTTCGCTTCTATTCGCAGCATGAATTATTTCTGCTGTTCCGATGGAAGCAAGGTCTCCATCACCCTGATATGTAAATACTACTTTATCTGGGCGAACACGTTTCAAACCGGTTGCCACTGCCGGAGCACGTCCATGGGCTGCTTCGCAGAAATCTGTATCAACATAGTCATACATCATAGCAGCACATCCAACAGGAGCTACACCTATTGTATTATTCTGAATCCCCAGCTCATCTATAACTTCACAAATCAAGCGATGAGCGATACCATGTCCACATCCTGGACAATAGTGGGTATGGACTTTAGGCATCCATGTTTTGGGACGTTCATACACTTTAACTTCTTTCATTGTAATATCCCTCCCTACTCCAGGCCGAGCAATTTTCTGCACTGCATCTCTATATCTTTTACTGAGGGCGACATACCGCCAGAGCGACCATAAAAACTAATAGGAATGTTGCATCCAGTCGCGACCTTGACATCGTCCACCATTTGACCGCAGTTCATTTCAGTTACAAGAATATGTTTTACCGATCCTGGTAATTTGGCAAATTCATCGTAGGGATAAGGCCATAAAGTAATAGGGCGAATAAGTCCCACTTTATGTCCCTCTTCTCTCAAAGAGTTTATAACGGAGCGTGAAATTCGTGCGGTAGTTCCATATGAAGCTATAACCAACTCAGCATCATCAGTCATGTACGTTTCACAACGAACTTCATTCTCCTTAATTTTCGCGTATTTTGCCTGAAGATCTCTATTATGATCCTCAAGGGCTTCCGGAGAGAGGTATAAGCTCTTTAAAGAACTTCGTTTTCCTCTTCTTTCTCCCATATACCCTAAAGCCCATGTGGTATTGTCTGGAACATTCTTATCTGTATAAGTTTTTATCTCAACAGCTTCCATCATCTGACCCATAAAGCCATCAGCAAGAATAATGACAGGGTTACGGTAACGTTGAGAAAGCTCGAAAGCCTGTTGCGTCAAATCAACTGCTTCCTGCAACGTGCTAGGAGCCAAAACTATCAAATTATAATCGCCATTTCCTCCACCCTTTGTAGCCTGAAGATAATCAGCCTGAGAAGGAAGGATACCACCAAGACCTGGGCCACCACGCATAACATTGACAATAACTACAGGAATTTCAGCACCAGCCATATAGCTGATACCTTCTGACATAAGAGAAATTCCAGGGCTGGAAGACGTTGTCATTACCTTATGCCCAGTTGCACCGCCTCCCATGATCATATAACTTGCAGCCACTTCACTTTCTGCTTGAACAAAGGTTCCCCCGACCTCTGGCAGATGGGCTGACATGTATTCAGGAATTTCATTTTGCGGCGTGATGGGATATCCAAAGAAGAACTTGCAGCCGGCCTGAATAGCGGCTTCTGCAATGGCTTCAGTTCCTTTCATAAGTACGCGTCCCATTAGATTTCCACCTCCAGAAAACGTTAGCCTTCAACGATCTTATAAACTTCGATCGCTGCATCAGGGCAACTAGTTGCACACATAGAGCAACCAATACACCCATCTTTAAACTGCTCAACCGGTCTGTGCCCTCTGCTATTGATCTTCTCTGATATCCTAAGCACCTTTACAGGGCAGGCAGCCACGCAGAGACCACAGCTCTTACAATACTCCTCAAGAACGTTAATACGTCCTTTTGCCATTACGAGACACACCCCTTCCACTTTTAATTCGATTGACGAGACCACATAAAACCTTCTTCCCAAGGAAGAAGCATAAATCTTGACAGGGGCCATATGGGAACAGGATAGCCTTCTCCCAAGATTTTACTCACATCAGAAACAAGGGATGGATTGACTCCAGCATAGAGAACTGGCAGGTCAAGAGATTGGCCTGCTTGATAAACAGTTTCAATTCCTTCTGCAGCGTCTTGGGCGGTTGTTTCGTGCATAAGATGGGAGTTACAAATGAGTGCGTTTATTTCAAGGCCACAAATACTTTCCATTTTAGTCATCATTTTTTTAATTCTGGAAACTGTTGAAGTTTGAGGGCGAAAAGCATTAACGACAAGAATAAGCCTATAACCAACTTTTTTGATAATAGGCTCGAACTGTTTAAGAGCCAAGGCTCCCTCCGCATCCCCACCAATATCCATAAGAAGGCGGGAGCTTTCATCATGAAGGGCCCAATCTACTTTGGGCGTAACAAGAGCCATATCAAGCCATTTAGCCTGTTCTGGCATGGTAATTACAGATAATCCTTGTTTTTCTAAAGTCTCACTTACTTGGCGAATGCAAAAATAGGGGTTGATAATATCAATATCAGCTATCGTTACTTTATCTCCATTAGCCTGAAGTCCTTGCGCCATATTTAAAACCCATTCTGTCTTTCCAGAACCGAGAGCACCCGTTACGGCTATTGCCTTGGGCCATTGGTAACGACGAATCAAGTTTGCAAGGTGGGAGTGAACCTTATTCACGTAGATTGTCTCCTTTCTTCAAATGAATGCCCCTGCTCCAATCTGCCCCTGATTGAACTCGCCGTCCTTCAGGTTGAACTTCAAGAAGAAGAACAGCTTGTTTCCCTAAGGCTATAAGAGGAAATCCATTTATGAAATCTAGAACTTCGCCAGGAGTTCCAGCTTCTTCATGAACAGTTGTTTTCCAAATTTTTAGTCGACGTTTTTTGTAGTGAATAAAGGCACCTGGCTGAGGATTTAAAGCTCTCACTTTATTATGAAAATACCATGCATTGGTATTCCAATCAAGCTGAGTTTCACTTTTTTCTATTTTTAAAGCATAAGAGACAAGTTCAGAATTTTGTAGCGTAGTCTTATTAGTTCCATCATTATAAGATTTTACAACTACTTTCAGTAAATTGCTACCCTCTTTAGCTAATCTCTTAAATAAATCTCCCGATGTTTCGTTCGGATCAATCACAATTTTGGTCTGCCCCCAGATTGGACCGGCATCCATTTCCTCTACCAATCTGAACACAGTTACCCCTGTTTCCTCTTGACCATCCATCACTGCTCTCTGTATGGGAGCTGCTCCACGATACTGAGGTAATAATGAAGGATGGATATTCAAACATCCCATTTTAGGAGTACTTAAGAAGGGTTCTTTTACTTTTTGCCCAAAGTCAACGACAACAATACCATCAGGAGGAGACGTTAAGAGTGCATTTGTAATAATCTCATCCTGAGAAAGTTTGTTCGTTCTGGAAACCGTTAAATCGAGTTTCAGGGCTGTCTCCTCTACACAAGAGATCGTTTCTTTCATACCCCTGCCAGCGCGAGTAGGCATACTTGTAATAATCCGATCAAAACGCACATTTTCAGATGTAAGATTCTCAAGGCATAAAGCAGCGAATGGTCCTGCTCCAATAAACCACATTGTCATCGTTTACGTTCTTCCTTTTCGTATTGTCTCATTTTTTTACGAATGATGTTCTTTTTTAGTGGCGAAAAATGATCTATAAGTAGTTTTCCCTCTAAATGATCCATTTCATGAAGAAAAGCTCGGGCAAGAAATCCTTCGGCTTCAATCTTCCTTTTTTCTCCATGTTCGTTATATGCTTCTATAACGACATTTCGAGAACGTTTTACATTTCCAAAGATACCAGGGAAGCTTAGACAACCTTCTTCTCCAACTTGCTCTCCTTCGCTGGATAGTAAAACCGGGTTGATAAGAACATAAAGAGTATCATCATAGAAAACTACGGCAAGTTTTTTTGACAAACCAACCTGTGGAGCAGCAAGCCCAACTCCATCCGACTCCAGCATAATAACTTTCATTTCCTCAATTAAATCCATAAGTTCAGAGTCAAATATTTCGACAGGTTCCGTCTCTTTTCTAAGTATAGGATCTGGATACGTTCTTATTTGTAAGTTTTTCAAAAAACTCGCTCCTTCAAATTGCAACTTTTCAAAATTATATTCAGTAAAAGGGGCTGCTGAAACCAGCAGCCCCTTTTATATTTTAACGATTAAGAAAATCTTTTAAAACATCTCCGATGGTAACGGAAGGTTCCTCTTCGTGGAACGCTGGCTGCTGTTTGTTTCTATTTTCGTCAGAAGCTTTCTGAGCGAGACGTTTTTTCTTCTCTTCTTCACGATTCTTTCTTATTTCCTCTTCGTAAAGGGCGCTAATACTAAGTCTCATTCTCCGCTCTGCCGGATTAATTTCAATAACTCGCGCCAAAACTTCTTCGCCCTCAGATAAAACATCTTCAGGTTTATCTACACGTTTTGTGCTAAGTTGAGAGATGTGAATGAGTCCTTCAACACCTTCCTCTATCTCTACGAAAGCACCAAAATCAGCAAGTCTTACCACTTTTACTGTAATGTCCTGTCCTTTGGAATAACGATCTTCAATTCCAGACCAGGGATCATGAAGCTGCTTATAGCCGAGGCTCATACGTTTCTTCTCAGCATCGACTTCAAGCACCATAACTTCAACTTCCTGACCCTTTCTGAGAACATCTCTTGGATGTTTTATACGAGCCCAGCTCAAATCGCCAATATGGATAAGGCCCTCAACGCCAGGTTCAACTTCAACAAACACGCCAAAATCGGTTACGTTGGTAACTATGCCTGTACCACGATCTCCGGCTTTCCAATTTTCTTCCACGATGCTCCATGGATCGGGCTGTGTCTGCTTAATACTTAGAGAAATTCTATTCTCATCTTTGTCAATGCCAATGACCTTTACTTTGACAGTTTCGCCCTTTTTAACAACTTCTTTGGGTTTCACATTGCGTTTCCAAGAAAGCTCGCTGATATGAACAAGACCATCGATAGGTCCAAGATTAATGAAGACGCCAAAAGAAGTAATGCTACTTACTTTACCTTCAAGAATGTCACCTTCGGAAACGGTTGCATAGAATTTATCTCGCAATTCTTCAACAGCCTCTTCAACAAGCAATCTTCTTGAAAGAACAAGACGTCTCTTGCGACGATCTTTTTCTAAGAGCTTAACATCAAAAACTTCTCCAACAAATTTACCCGGGTTAACTCCTCGTCCTTCCTCAGCTAAGTGAGAGATGGGAATAAACCCTTCGAGATTAAAGCAGTTCACCATCAATCCGCCTTTAACCTTACGAAGACCCCGAACAGATATAAGTTCATGAGAAGACAAATATGACTCTAACTCTGCCCATCGTCTGTCGAATTCAGAACGCCAGCGGCTCACTAAAAGTTGAGCATCTTCGCCATGTCGTACGTTGATGACCTGCACTTGGATTTCATCGTTAATTGAAGGCTCTTCGTCCTCTTCAACCAATATCTTATGAGTCCATTCTCTTCGAGGAAGAAAACCTTCACATTTATATCCTACGTCAACCAACCAACCATCATCATTAGCTCCGACGATTGTTCCTGTGACAACTTTACCTTTGTGAATTTCTTCTACCTCGTAATTTTTGAGCATTGACTCCATGCTCTCAAGGTTTTCATTTGCTTCAAGCTCATTGTTCATCTTTTCTTCTTCCATCATAACCTTCCATCCCCCTTGGCTACCTACGTGATGACCATAATTTTTTTTAGCTGATTAATCAGCCAATCCGGAGTGCTAGCTCCGGCTGTAATTCCTACTCGCGCCTTATCCAGTAACCACCTCCTGTCTAATTCTTCAGCGTGTTCTATCCACACAACATCAACTCCGGTAGAGCGAGCAATTTCGTATAACTTCCCGGTATTGGCACTGTTTCTACCACCTACTACGATAATGCCTTCTACCCGTTGAGCTAATTTGCGTGTCGCATCCTGACGTTCACGAGTTGCATTGCAGATTGTGTTGTAGACGCGCATTTCCTCTGATTTGAGCGCGAGCTCTGAAACAATTGCAGCAAAATCTCTGCTATCTTGTGTCGTTTGAGATATTACCCCTATTTTGGAGATTTTACCAACATTTATAACACACTCTTTACTATCTATGATAAAAGATTTATCTCCAGCGATTCCCTTAAGAGCCTTAACTTCCGGATGGTTACCATTTCCAACAATACAAACTTCAAAACCTTCTTGAGCTAAAACTTTGGCCCGTTCTTGTGCAATTTTTACGAAAGGACATGTTCCATCAGTTACCTGTGTGCAACGTTCATGAAGAGATTTTAACAATTCAGGTGATACCCCATGAGCTCGAACAAATGTACGTGATGCAAGAGGGATTAAGTCAGGAGAGTCTACAACAACAAGGCCCTTCTTCGTAAGTCTCTCTACTTCTTGTGGATTGTGTATCGGCATCCCAAGAGAATACACGGGGCCTTCTTCTTTTAATATTTTTTCTAGCGTTTCAATAGCCCTACGTACGCCAAAGCAAAAACCCGTAGGATCTGCAACTATTATTTCTTTCAGATTATGTTGCCCCTTTCAAGATGCTTAAAGCACACGTCTAAAACATTACGTTCTAAATCTTTTTCTTCATAAGTAGAAATATCATACCACAGAGTAGGTGAAAACTTCTTAAACCACGTCATTTGTCTTCGACAAAATTTTTTTGTAGCACTTATATCTCCCTCTAATGCTTCTTCCTTGGTCATCTTGCCTCTAAGGTAAAGAGCTATTTCTTTATACCCAAAACCCTGCATTGAAGGATATCGTTCATCAAAGCCATGATGAAGCAACCACTCCACTTCTTCTATAAAACCACCAGAAAATTGCTGGTGGACTCGCTTTGTAATTCCTTCGAAAAGGAGTGATCTCGGTCGATTTAAACCTATGTAGAGAACATCATAGCGCTTCGTTTTTCCTTCTTCGGAAGCATACCACCATGTAGCAGTATGACCAGTTAATCGATAAATTTCTAAAGCTCTACTCACGCGACGTACATCATTAATATGTAGTTGAGATGCTCTATCAGGATCAACTTCAGCCAAAAGGGTGTGCAAAGCTTCATTTCCGTTTACTAAAGCATACTCTTCTAATTCATCAGTTAAATTTCTATCCCGCGGAAGATCTTGTGTTAAAGATTCCTCAAACAAAGCATGATAATAAAATGGCGTTCCTCCAACAAAAAGAGGAATTTTACCTCGAGTAATAATTCGCTCTATAGCCGCCACACTTTTATCTACAAAATCAGCGACAGAAAAAATTTCGTCTGGATCTACCACGTCGAGCATATGGTGTAAGATTTTTTGTCGAATTTGGTGTGAGACTTTATCAGTGCCAACATCCATATAACGGTAAACCTGCCTTGAATCAACAGATATAACCTCGGCATGTAGCGCCTCGGCTACATGCAAACTCAGCTGGGTTTTTCCTACGGCTGTTGGACCTATAATGGCCAAAACTGGGATATTTTCACTCATTATTTCTCCCTCCCGAAATATTGTTCAATCTGATGGTTATCAAGAATTAGTGTGGTTGGTCGGCCATGGGGACACACTGATGGATTCTCACAATAGTGCAATGCAGATAACAAATGAAGCGCTTCAGATGCGTCGCAATGCGTTGTAAGTTTTATGGATTGTTTACAAGCTATAGTAGCCCATTTTCGCCACAAGACGTCATCAATATCTCGAGACCCCGTGCTTTTCCACGTCAGGATTGTTGTTCTAACAAGGAATAAAGGTCCTTCTCTCTCTTGAATCGGAAGGGCTGGAAATGCCGAAAGATAAAGCTGACCCTCTTCTTCTTCAAAAATAAAGCCTGCGCTAATTAAGGCATCCTTATATTCTTCTACTTCAGTAGCCAATGTTGGAGGAATAGCAAGAGGTGTTGTCATTTTTTGAGAAGCAACATCCCCGACTTTAATCCGAGATAAAATTTTTTCATAATTAATACGCTCATGGGCAGCGTGGGGATCTACTAGAATGAGATTCCCCTCTTTTTCGAAAAGAAGATATCCTGAACGCATTTGTGCTATAAAAAAGTAAGACGTTTCATTTTCATTACTATCTTCATTTTGAATAAAATTACTTTTTTCTTCAAGAATGTTTTTCATTTCTTCTACGTCATCATGAAGTGACGTTTCTTCTTGTATTAGTGGCGAAGAAACTCTCGAAAAAAGGTTTTCAGCTTCTCGTTCTTTTATCGTTTCATACTGTTGTTGTAAATGAGATGATACGGGAAAAGACGGCAATGTGAGTTTTGTAGGTCTGTTTTGTAGATCCAAGCTTGCAACTTTTACAACTTCAAAAACTTCCGAAGGATACCTAAATCGAATTTCTGCTTTAGCCGGATGTATATTGACATCTACAAGCTCTGGCGAAAGGCTAAAGAAAAACATCCAGTTTCCAGACAGATCTTTACATGCAGCTGATGCAGCTCCACGAATGAGAGGGTCCGAGACATTTCGTCCATTAACAAAAGAGGTAATAGAATTTTTTTGACGCCCTGGAGTAGGTTGCCACCAACATTCTAATTCTATGGAACCGCACGAAACAACAGTTGAGCGAATTTCTGGAGAAACACCCCAAAGCAAAGAGAGAATATAATGACGCTCTCCTCGTCCATCTGTTTCAAAATTTTTATTTCCATTATGATAAAGTGAAAAAGCTACTTCAGGATAAGCAACTGCATAATCTCTAACAACAGATGAAATTTTCCTAAGCTCAGAAAGATTGCTTCTCAAAAATTTTTTACGAGCTGGAAAATTGAAAAAAAGGTCGTCAACCTGCAAACGTGTGCCTTCCTTCCAAGGGATTTTTTCGTGGCAGGTAATCTCTCCAGCCTCCGCTTTCAGCAATCCTCCTTCTGTAGCCCCAGAGATTTTACTTCTAAGGTCAACTCTACTCACAGCTGCAATGCTTGCAATCGCTTCTCCACGATATCCTAAAGTCTTAATTTTATTTAAATCTTCAATGGTGCTGATTTTACTAGTAGCATAACGAGTAACAACAAGAGGCATTTCATCCCAAACAATACCTGAACCATTATCTTCTATGACAATAGAAGTTTTGCCCCCATCTTTTAATGTTACTTGCACTCGCTTCGAGTTTGCGTCTAATGAATTTTCAAGAGCTTCTTTAACTACAGAAACAGGTCGTTCTACAACTTCTCCTGCTGCAATTTTAAGCGCCACTTCTTGGGGAAGTTTATGAATTGCCATTATTCTGAAGCTCCTCTCTACATTTTTCTGATACTTTATACAAAAGCTCCAATGCTCTAAAAGGCGTTATTTTATTAGGCTCAAGAGACGCCAATTCTTCTATTATAGCTTGGCTGGAGACAGGGAAAAGCTGAATTTGTTGAGTTGTTTGCGAAGCAACTCGTGCTGGTTCTATTCCCTCTGTTCGCTCAAAGGTTTCAAGCAATTGAAAAGCTCTTTTTAGAACCACCGGAGGAATTCCTGCCAAACGTGCCACTTCTATTCCATACGAACGATCCGCAGGACCATCTACCACTTTATGTAAAAAAGCTATGCCATCAGTTCCTTCATGTACAGCCATACTTAAATTTTTAAGACTTGTAAGGTGCTCTTCTAATGCCACAAGTTCATGGTAATGCGTTGCGAAAAGTACCTTTGGTTTTGTTCCGCAACCACTATCCAGATATTCTAGTACTGCCCATGCAATGCTCATGCCATCATAGGTCGATGTTCCGCGTCCAACCTCGTCAAGTATAACAATACTTCTATCTGTAACATTATGCAGAATGTTAGCTGTTTCTATCATTTCTACCATAAAAGTGCTATTACCACGTGCAAGCTCGTCTCTTGCTCCAATACGAGTGAAAACACGGTCCATAATTCCCATTGAGGCCTGAGATGCAGGAATAAAAGAACCCATTTGCGCCATAATAACAAGTAATGCTGCCATCCGAAGGTAGGTAGATTTTCCGGCCATGTTAGGACCAGTTATCAGTGCTATTCTTTTATCGTCGTTATCAAGCGTAATATCATTAGGGACAAAAGGTTGGTCCAAAAAGGTAGCTTCTATAACAGGATGACGTCCACCTTCGATAAAAAGACTTAGTCCATCATTTAACTGTGGTCGAATATAGCCTCTTTCCCACGCGACCTGGGCTAATCCAGCAATGACGTCAATACAACTCAACATGATTGCGGCGTCTTGAATCCCACGAATATTTTCTAATGTTTTGCTAACGAGATCTGCATAATATTTCGATTCTAATTTTGTAATCTCCTGTTCAGAAACTGACATTTTTTCCTCAAATTCCTTAAGCTCTGGCGTTATAAAGCGTTCTGCTGAAACCAATGTCTGTTTGCGAATATAATTTTCAGGAACTTTATCCAAATTCCCCTTGCTTATCTCTAAATAGTAACCAAAAACTTTATTACTTCCCACTTTAAGCTTAGAAATGCCGGTTTTTTCTTTTTCTTTCTCAAGATACTGATCTAACCATTGATCGCCATGTTCTCGCAAATCTCTCCAAGAATCGAGTTCTTGACTATATCCAGAACGAATAACATCACCACTATGAAGATTTCGAGGAACCTCATCGCAAAGAGCCGACGCCAAGAGTCTTGCAAAAGAGTCTAAAGTCTCTTCCTGCGAGACAAACTGGAAAAGAGGATTATCTTTACAATACACAAGTAAGTCGGGAAGCAATAATAAAGTATCGCGTATTGCAGCTAAATCCCTGGGGTTGCCCGTTCCCAGACTTAATCGTGAAGATGCTCTCTCTATATCTTTGCATTGTGCGAGCAAATTCTGTAATTTTTGTCGTATAACTGGGTCGTTGATAAGATATTCTACGGCATTTTGTCTTTTCGATATTTCCTCTACCTGGAGCAATGGACGGAGTATCCATTCTTTTAACAGACGTCTTCCCATAGGGTTTTTACACTTATTCAAAACTGAATAAAGAGTAGGCCCATCTCCATGAATAAGTTCAAGATTGTACTGTGATGCCATATCTAAGTGTAAAAAAGACTTTTCTCGCAAGGGATAAATTCGCGTAATGTGTTGAATTGCACCAAATTGAGTTTCTTCAAGATAGTGAAGAACGGCTGCAGCCACTCCGATTTCTGACGTGTTATCTTCTAAACCGAAGACAGTCATAACAGGAACGTTAAAAACTCTCGTCAACCATTCCGTTGCAGATTGAGGTTCAAACTGTTCCTTCGTTCTTTGAAGAATAAAAAAATCAAGTAGCTCAACAGGAAGATTTTCCCTTTTAAAGGTATCAGGGATTAGAACTTCTCCTGGGTTAAATCCAGTTAAAAGGGCAAGAGCTTCATCCTTATTCAACACGCCAGCTTCTAAATGACCAGTATCAACCGAAAGCAACGCCAGCGCAATGGATTCATCATCCAGAGGTTTTAGAGCAGCTAATCTCCCTTCCTCTCCAGAATCCTCAGGAACATAGGTTCCAGGGGTGACTATACGTATAACCCTACGATCAACTAGTGTTTTCCCATCGGGCTCACTCACCTGTTCGCATATAGCAACTTTATGCCCAGCCTTTACAAGTTTGCCAAGATAATTATTAACGGCATGAAATGGGACTCCCGCCATAGGGATACTTTTAGACGGGTCTCTGCTCGTAAGCGCTATATCTAGAATCTCTGACGCCTGTTGTGCATCTTCAAAAAACATTTCATAGAAATCACCCATACGAAAGAAAAGCAAACAATCAGGGTACTTCTCTTTCCATTTTACATATTGAGAGAGCATGGGTGTCATTTTCACATTGGAAGGAAGCTTCAAAAACTAAACACCTCTCGTATGATCTAAATAATTTTGAAGAATAAGTGCCGCTGCTAACTGATCTACCTTATTCTTTCTCTTTTTTCTTGATACATTTCCTTCTAAAAGCACTTGCTGAGCTATAGCTGTTGTAAATCGCTCATCCCATAATTCAAGTGAAAGATGAGGATACCTTTCTTTTAATTCTTGAGCTATACCTTTTATTTTTTCGGCTTCAGGTCCCGGCGATCCGTTCGTACGTAAGGGGTAGCCTACTAACAACATTGTAATGTTTAAAGAGGCTACATACTCATCAAGTTTATTAAACCAACTTTTATTCATTGGGATGAAACCGATCCCCTGGGCAAAACATCCCAAGGGATCGGAAACAGCTACTCCTATCCTTTTTGAACCAATATCAAGAGCAAGAATCCGAGACATGTCACTCCCCTAATTGTTGCTTAACAATTTTACGAACAGAGGTAAATGCATCCTCCATTTTTTCAGGATTCTTTCCGCCGGCTTGAGCCATGGAAGGTTTTCCGCCGCCACCGCCGCCTAAAACAGAGGCAGCTTCACGTACTATTTTCCCTGCATGGATACCTGCTTTAACAGCGTCATCACTGGCCATAGCAATGAGTAAGACGTTACTCTCGGAAGTTTGACTAGCCAATATAATGACTGCCTTTTCATTTTTAGCTTTTATGCGATCACCAAGTTCTCTTAGCATATCTGCATTTACGCCCTTGAATTGGCCCAAGAAAAGTGCAAACCCGTCAGGCAATTCTTCTTTTGTAACAGATTCATCGAGATTAGCCGCTAAATTATTTAATTTAAGCTCTTCTATTTTTCTAGATAGCTGCCGTATCTCAGCTTGCATATCTTCTACATGAGAAATGAGTTCTTCGGAATCTGTAGCTAAAAGATTTGATAGCTCTTCCACTATTTTAAATGAACGTTGATATGATTCATATGCATTCATTCCCGTCAGAGCTGTAATCCTTCGAGTTCCAGAGCCGATGCCTTCTTCTTTGATAATTTTAAAAGCTCCGATATCTCCTGTTGCATCGACATGGAGTCCGCCGCATAGCTCAGTAGAAAAATCTTCTATACGCACAACGCGAACTATATCACCATACTTTTCATCAAAAAGAGCCTTTGCCCCCATTGCTCGCGCCTGTTCAAGGTCACTTTCGATTATTTCGAGAGGGATATTCTCAAGAATCTGTGTATTAACAATTTCTTCAACGCTATGTATTTGCTCTCGTGTAAGGGGCTCAAAATGAGTGAAATCAAATCGAAGCAGTTTCTCATTTACAAGAGACCCAGCTTGGCGAACATGATTTCCAAGAACTCTACCTAAGGCTTCATGAAGCAAATGAGTTGCTGTATGGTTCCTTCGTATGGCATTCCTCTTGTCCACATCAACGGAAGCATGAACAGAAAGTCCTTTTGATACAGTGCCTTCAAGAACGGTTACAACATGTACAATCAAATCTGCGGTTTGGGCTTTTGTATCGCATACGTGAACCTTTACTCCTGGAGCCATGAGAAAACCATGATCCCCAATTTGTCCGCCACGTTCAGCATAGAAAGGGGTTTTATTGAGTACGATTTCACCTTTTTCACCAGCAGACAAAGAGTCTATACGCTCGCCTTCTTGTATAAGTGCAACTATTTCAGTATCCAGTTCCGGCAATGCATATCCTTCGAAAGAGGTTTTCCCTACTTCTGAAGCAATATCAGAATAGACATCACCTTTCATCTCACTACTCAACTGTTTACTGGACGCCCGTGCGCGTTCTCTTTGTTTTTCCATTTCAACTTTAAAGCCAGCCTCGTCAACCTCTATATCGTTTTCTGCGCAGATTTCAGTTGTTAGCTCAAGTGGAAAGCCAAAAGTATCATATAATTCGAAGGCTACTGCGCCAGAAACTGTTTTTTCCTGACGTTTTTTCAAAGTTGCTATTTCCTGATCGATTAATTCTGTTCCCTGCTGAAGAGTTTTACCAAAACGTTTTTCTTCCATACTTACAATTTGCTCAATCATTGGTCTGTTATCGATCAATTCTCTATAAGGATCTGCCATAAGTTCAAGAACATCAGGGAAAAGTTCCAAAAGGAATGGCTGGTCAAACCCTAGAAGTTTTCCATAACGAGCAGCTCGCCTGATAAGACGACGCAAGACATATCCTCGACCGTCGTTTGCAGGTAAGATGCCGTCAGCGATCATAAACGCCACTGAACGAATATGGTCAGCAATGACACGAACCGCTAAAGTATTTGCTGCAGAAGAGCCGTACGATATTCCAGCCATCTGACAAACATGATCTATAAGTGGCCTGAAAAGATCCGTTTCAAAATCAGTGCGAACTCGCTGTGCAATGGATGTTAAGCGTTCTAATCCCATGCCTGTGTCTATATTTTTCTTCGGCAAGGGGATAAGCGATCCATCTTCCTGAAGGTCGAATTGAGTAAAAACTAAATTCCATATTTCCAAATAACGATCGCAATTACAGCCAACTCCACACGTAGGTTTTCCACAGGAAAAATCTGGTCCCTGATCGTATATAATTTCTGAACAAGGGCCACAAGGTCCCATATTTCCCATAAACCAGAAGTTTTCATCTTTATCGAAACGATAGATTTTATCGTCAGAAAGTCCTACTTGATTTTTCCATACAGAATAAGCTTCTTCGTCATCTTTATAAATCGTAGCGTATAAGCGATCAGGTTCAAGACCAATAACTTCTGTTAAAAACTCCCAACCCCATGTTATGGCCTCCTTCTTAAAATAATCTCCCCAGCTAAAATTGCCCAGCATTTCGAAGAAGGTATGATGACGTGCTGTTCGGCCAACATTTTCTATATCATTAGTTCGTACACATTTTTGTGACGTTACAGCTCTTGTAAACTCGGGCTGCTGTATGCCTAAATAATATGGTTTAAAAGGAACCATGCCTGCTATAGTAAAAAGCAAGGAAGGATCGTTAGGAATCAAAGAAAAACTAGGATAGTGTTTGCTTCCTTTCGATACCCAGAAATCAATGAAAAGAGATCGTATTTCTTTTCCTGTTCTCCATTGCATTTGTTTACCCCTTCTTTCGCAGCAATTACAAAGTCAAGGCTTTGCGCGCCAACGCTGCCTGTTCTAAAATTTCTCCCCGATCCACGCGAGGGAATTCACCGTTGAAATAAATCCATTCTCCTTTTACCATCGTGGCTTCAACATCGGCTGAAGATCCCGCATACACAATATATACGGGAAGATTTTCTACGTCAAAGCCTAAATAATGAGGTTTATCAAGATCAACTAACACAAGATCTGCATCCCATCCTTCTTTTATAAGGCCAGTTTTTTCAAAGCCCAGGCTTCGCGCTCCGTTAATTGTCGCCATAGCAAGTATCTCTTTTGCTTTTATTATTGTGGGGTCATGATGAATCCCTTTATGAAGAAGAGCGGCATGTCTCATTTCCTCCCAAATATCCAGTCGATTGTTACTTGCAGCACCATCTGTTCCAAGGGATACACATATTCCAGCTTCCATCATATCGAGAAGGCGCATGACACCACTTCCTAATTTTAAATTGCTATTAGGATTATGAACTACTGTAACAGGTTTCTCTTTTAACTGCTTTATCTCTTCAGAAGAGAACCATACACCGTGGGCAAGAATTGTCCCGAGAGTATCTAAAAGCCCTGCCTGTTCCAAATATTTCATTGGTTCTAATCCAAGCTCATCATGAAGATAATCTCGTTCCCACTTCGTTTCAAGGAAATGGGTGTGGACACGCACGCCCTTTTCGGTAGCAATTTCACAAATTTCTTTCATACTGTTCATAGGAACCGTATAGGGGGAATGAGGCCCAAGTTGAACTGTAAAGAACCCGTCTTTTCCGTGCCAATCTTCAATTAATTTAATATTTTCATTAATTCTTTTCCTGTCATCTCCGATAAGCCCTCTGGAAAGTGCACACTTCATTCCCATTACTTGGGAAGCCTCAGCAACTTTATCCATTTCAAAATACATATCAGCAAAACAAGTTACGCCACAAGAAGCCATTTCCAAAAGTGCCAAAGCAGTTCCCCAATAGATATATTCAGGAGTCAGACGAGCTTCCACAGGCCATATCTGCTCTTTTAACCATGTCATAAGAGGGGTTTCTTCACCAAGTCCTCTTAATAAAGACATGGCTGCGTGGGTATGACTGTTAACGAAACCCGGCAAAAGAAGTTTCTTACCATCACAATCAATAAGTGAGACATTCTCTTCAGGAAGACTTTCTGGAGCTTCTATTTTTGTTATCAAACCGTCTTCAACAAGCACGTCACATAACCGGCTTCGTTCCATCTGACTGTCATAAATATATGTATTTTGAAAGAGGCAACGCATCGTATTTATTCCTCCCAACTTTTCATATAAAGCTCTTGTTCGTCGGTAAGTTTCTCTAGAGAAATACCAAGAGATTCTAATTTAACCTCCATTACTCGTCTATCTATTGCGGAAGGAACCGGGTGTACTCCTGATTGCAATTTATTATGAGCAACGTGAAGAGCTGATTCAAGCTGAAGAGCAAAACTTAAATCCATAATTTCTATAGGATGTCCATCAGCACAAGCTAAATTAACAAGGCGTCCTTCCCCTAAGAGATGAAGACGTCTTCCGTCTGTCAACGTATATGTTTCTATATTTTCCCGTGTTGACTCTACAGATGAAGCCATTTGGGAGAGATCTTTCTTACATATCTCAACATCAAAGTGTCCTGCATTAGCAAGGAGTACGCCACTTTTCATCTTTTCGAAATGTTCTTTTCTGATAACTTTTGTATTCCCTGTCAGTGTTAAGAAAATATCGCCGACAGAAGCAGCTTCTGTCATGTTCATTACTTCATGTCCATCCATCAAGGCCTCAAACGCTCTGTGAGGATCTACTTCTACAACGATAACAGATGCACCAAGGCTTTTAGCACGCATAGCTACTCCACGGCCACACCATCCGTATCCGACTACAACAACTTTCTTACCCGCTATAAGCATATTTGTCGTTCGCATAAGACCGTCCATAACTGACTGTCCGGTACCATAACGATTATCAAAAAGGTATTTACTATACGCATCGTTTACAGCAATCATAGGGAATTGTAACGTTCCATCTGCTTCCATAGCTTTGAGACGCTTAATTCCTGTTGTGGTTTCTTCAGACCCACCTCGTACATTTGGTATCAGTTGAGGAAATTCGGTATGTAAAGTAGCAATAAGATCTGCTCCATCATCAACAATGACATCGGGAGCAATGCTTAGAACAAAACGTAGATTTTCATGGTATTCTTCTGTTGTCATACCGTGATGACTGTAGACGTGAACTCCATTATCAACCAGTGCTGCACAAATATCATCTTGCGTGGAAAGAGGATTGCTTCCTGCTGCCCAAACTTCAGCTCCAAGTTTATGGAGTGTAATGAGAAGACAAGCCGTTTTTGCCTCGAGATGAAGGCATGCAGCAAGTTTTAATCCTTTCAACGGAGCTTTAGACGTATATTCCTCAGACAAACTTCGAAGAACTGGCATAAATTGCCACGCCCATGTAATTTTTTTCATTCCTTCCGAGGAAAGATGTATATCAGCAATTCGATTTTCCACGAAAATTCCTCCCTTTACATATCTAGATAGTCTTTATTTTTTTAAGAAAAGGTGGGTAAAGCACTCCCTTTTCCGTTATTATTGCCGTTATTAATGAGTGCGGAGTAACGTCAAAGGCAGGGTTCCATACCGGAAAGGATTCAGGAATCAAAGGATGACCAGTAGGTTCTCTGACCTCTTTGCCATTTCGCTGCTCTATCTCAATATAAGAACCATCTTTAGCTTCTTTATCTATCGTAGATATTGGGGCCACCACATAAAAGGGCACTAAATGAAACTTCGCTAAAACCGCAAGAGAATAGGTTCCAATCTTATTGGCAGTATCACCATTAAGAGCTATTCTATCCGCTCCGACCAAAACGGCAGAGATATGTTCTTTTTTCATGAGAGCTCCTGCCATATTGTCACATATGACAGTTACATCAAAACCATCTTCAATAAGTTCCCATGCAGTAAGACGCGCTCCTTGAAAAACAGGGCGTGTTTCATCCGCATAAATTTTAATATTTTTACCTTCTTCTCTTGCCGCACGAACAACACCGAGAGCTGTTCCATATCCTGCTGTAGCCAACGCTCCAGCATTACAATGGGTCAAAACTATAGAATTCTCAGGAAGTAAACTTTGTCCCCAATGCCCTATATGACGATTTATTTCAATATCTTCTTCAAGAATAGAATAGGCCTCTTTTATCATTTCAGAATAAAGAGATTGGCCTTCCGATAGATTTACTATATTTTCCATACGCTTAAGTGCCCAAAAAAGATTTACAGCAGTAGGCCTTGTTTGGGCCAACCGCCTAATAGCCTTATCAGCTTCTTGCTTGCCATTTTTAGACGCTAGAGCTACACCAAAAGCAGCAGCTACTCCGATAGCCGGAGCTCCACGAACAACCATACTCTCTATAGCTTTAGCAACATCCTCAAAAGTAGAACAGGAGACAAAAGTTACATCCCAAGGAAGACATCTTTGGTCTAAAATGCGAACTTTCTTTTTCTCTTCATCCCAACTTACTGGATTAGGCAACATTGATTTCACTCACTTTCCCCTGTTTTTGTAATTTTTTCAACACGTACTTTTGACTGTCCGTCTATGAAAGAGAGTGTAAGCCTTTCATTTAACTCTAGTTGGTCAACAGAAGTGACTACTTCCCCACCTTCTTTGGTACAGCTAATAAATCCTCGAGAGAGAATTGAGAGAGGGGAAAGTGCATTAAGTGCTCCTGCGACAGAGGAAAGAGCACTTTTCTTTTCTTCAAATCTTGACTTCATCAAAAGATTCATATGTCGTCTTCTTTCGGTCAGACTTTTGGCGGTTATTTCTATATTTTTAAAAGAGAACGTTTTAAGAAGTTGTTCAATTTGGATCAAATGTTCATTTTTTTTGTCTATGCTTTGAAAACAAGCTTTTATAATAGATTGCGAATAGTGGTTAACTTGCCTAGATAAATCACGATAATCAGGAAAGAGACGTTCTGCTGCAGCAGAGGGCGTTGAAGCAGAAACATCTGCTGCATAATCGCTTAGCGTAACATCAATTTCGTGACCTACACCAGTTACAACCGGGAAGGGACACATACGAATGGCTCTCACGACTCGCTCATCATCGAAAGGAGTGAGATCATCGCGACTTCCCCCTCCGCGAACAAGCATTACAGCATCAATATCACCATATGTACGGATTTGCGAAAAAGCTGCAAAAATTTCCTCCGGGGCGTCATACCCTTGCACTAAACAAGGCACAATTATAAGAGAACACTGAGGAAACCTGTTACGGGAAACCTTTACAACGTCTCTTATAGCCGCCCCTGTTGCTGACGTTATCACTGCTACTTTCTGAGGGAAAGGTGGAAGTTTTCTTTTTAACCGGGGATCAAACAGTCCTTCTTTTTCAAGTCTGATTCGTAGTTCCTCTCGTGCTCGTGCGGCTGCACCAACACCTAAAGGCGTCAACCGTCGAACATAAAGTTGATATGAACCTCGCGGAGGGTAAAGTCCAACTCGCCCTTCGGCGAGTACTTCATCTCCTTTACGAGGCCACAGAGGAACTCGCATAGCATCAGATTTGAAAAGGACACAGGCTAAACGTCCCTCATCGCCTGTTAAAGTAAAATAAACATGCCCACTTGTATGTCTCTTTATTTCGACTATCTCACCAACAACTACAAGATTTTGAAGTACCGGATCTGAAAAAAGTAATCCTTGAATACGGTTTGTAACCTCATCAACTGTGAGTCTGGGGAGAGTTGTTCCCTGCATCTTCTTCATCCTTTACCGATGGTGAAAGAGCTCGAACGATTCTACCAAGTACACCATTAACAAAACGACCTGACTCTTCCGTTCCAAAGGCTTTAGCAAGCTCAACGGCTTCCGAAATAGCAACAGGAATGGGAATCATTTGATTAATTATCCCTTCATAAATTGCAAGACGGAGAGCTGCTCTGTCTACAGCAACCATTCGTTCCGGTCTCCATCCTACAACATACTCACGAATAAGGGTGTCAATCTCAAAACGAGAGTTCCACACACCATTGACCAGAGCTGTAGCATAAGAAGCCACATCCGGATCTTCATCAACCTCCGGATAAAAATCAAGAATCTGATCTACTGTTTCGCAATTACGTATATCTAACGCGTATAAAACCTGTAAAGCGATTTCCCTCGATCTACGTCTTTTTTGAGGAAGGATGTTCTTATTCAACATTTACCTCCTGATGATTTTTCTTATGTAATCTATACAACGATCTATCAATTTTTGCCCGTGTTCTGACAGCAAAAATTGCGCAACAACAAAAGTCAAAGCGCCTACTGCAACTGTCCAGAGAATTCCTTTAATTCGCATATGAATCAAGGCGGTTATTCCTGCGGTACAAGCCACCCAAGATAAAGGATTTTGCAGTATTTCTGGAATCTTCTTCTTATCTTTTGTAATTTTCTCTTCTGTCCAAGAAATATGAACGCCTAATCCCAAATCAGCAAAGGACGATTGGAGTTTTTCCTCAACCATCTTCACTTCAAGAGCATTATGGGGTTGAGGCAGAGATAAAACAATATACAACGAATTTTCCATTCTGGAAAGGGCAACTTCTTTGCAAGAATATGAAGGCAAAAGCAATGAATCAATAAATTCTGTCAACCCTTCCCGAGATAAACGAATACTGCCAAGGGTTGTATTTTTCCAAAACAGATACATCGCAAACCACCCCCGGGATTAAGACAGGCCGGCACAAATGAGGCCGGCCTTCCCTATCACACAATATAACCAAACGCTATTTAGACTCTGCGTCGGCTTCAGTTTCAGATCCTGTTTCAGTTACACTCACAACCTGTTCTTTCACAACATTCTTATCTGTATCAGCGTTTACTGACTGCACAGAACGTTCATGAAAAAATACTCCTTGCACATTAACATTTACTGCTTTAACTGTATATCCGGTATATTGCTCAAGATTATTCTTCACAGCTTCTTGAAGATCCCAAGCTATATCTGGAATACGCAAACCATATTTCACTAAAACGAAAACATCAACAGTAATTTGAGGTGGATTAATATTTTCTTCTACAGAAACTTTAATCCCATCAATAGCCTTACGGCCTACCAACCCTAACTTAGAAACAAGTCCCGGACTTGCCGGCTGTACTCCTGGGACAAGAGTCAATGTTTTTCGGGCCAGCTCTGTGATGACATCTTCTGCTATGTGAACATTCCCCTGAACAGAACGCTCTTCTGTTACTTCCTGTTCGTCCCTCACAGGCTCCCCCATCTCAAAATCCTGATCTTGAGATTCAAGGTTCAGGTCTTCACGAACGTCATCCATCACTAGACCTCCTTTTCTAATTACTCTTCTGTAGGTTGAGCGAAGGTTTCCCCACAATCGGGACACTGAAGAGATTCGTCTTCACCGTATACTTCTGGCTGATAATAAAAAATGTGTCCGCATTTTGGGCAAGCAACTGACTCGTATGTTTCATCAAAATCAGCTTCTTCATCCTCGTCTGTTTCGTCAAAATCTTCGCCTACATATTCAGCAAAGGATCTCTCGAGAGAATCGAGATCTTCGTCTAGAAGGGAAAAATCATCAGCAAGCTCCTCATAAAGGTCCTGCTGCTCTTCTATGATATCAGCCTGTTCCTCTACTTCTTCTGCAAGAGCCTCTAAAGCTTCAGTAACAGACTTAAACGCTTTAGCTGTCGTTTCATCCTGAATGTCAAGCCCTGCCAATAAGCCTTTCAGGTATGCTATTTTTTCTTTTGCGCTCATAGTTCGACCCTCCTGGATTCCTTATTTTTTAGCCCGTTCGAGATATTCCCCCGAACGAGTATCAACTACTACAGTATCTCCTACGTTTACAAAAATAGGTACGGTAATAGTAATGCCTGTCTCTAACGTTGCTGGTTTTCCACTACTGGAAACAGTGTCCCCCTTATAACCGGGAGGGGTATCTATAACTTTTAATTCTACGCTCTTGGGAAGTTCTACCCCCATCACGCGCCCTTCATAATATTCAAGTTGAACTTCTAAATTATCGGTCAGGTAGTTAACAACATCACCTAAAACATCTTTATGAATATAGAGCTGGTCGTAGCTTTCCATATCCATAAAAACGTAACTGTCACCCTCCTGATAAAGGAACTGCGCAGCTTTATCATCGAAAATTACTCGCTCAAATTTTTCGCCAGAACGGAAAGTTGTTTCTACAATAGATCCATTCTCTATATTCTTCAGCTTCGTACGAATTACTGCGCCACCACGCCCCATTTTGTGGTGTTGGTATTCTACTACTTCCCAAATACCCTCCTGCCACTTCATTTTTATACCGGAATAAAAATCAGTGGTGTCAATAACTTGACTCATACATTTCTTACCTCCTACTAAAATTAGCGCTTCTAAAATACATGCTGTAAGAATACAGCATAATTGCTCTAGATGCAAAGAGTGAGAGGTAAAAACACCTCCATTTAACCTTTGTATTTTTTATATATATATCCGGCATGTGATGCCGTTGCGCTTTCTATTTTTATATCCTTTTTTGAAAGTTCCGCTACTGGCTTCTTATCTATATTATCCCACACCTGACGTATATAAAGAGACGGGTTTCCATTTAAATCAATTATTCCGTCTTGAATTTCTTCATTTTCAATAAGACAAATACGAGGTTGAAAAATATTATTTATTCCTGTCGAAAGAACGATTGCTTTCTTGTTATTTGAAAGCTCAACAAAGCTTCCTGGCGGGTAGAGTCCTAAAGAAGAAACAATTCCTCTTACAATGAAGGGATCATAAGAAGAACTAACATGCATCACTACCTTCGATAATCGTTGCGAGTATGTGTTGCTTTCTTCTTCCAAAGAACAAAAACTATTGGCTACAGCCACAATCCGAGCGAGCAACGGAATTTTTTCATTCTTTATTCTATCAGGATGCCCCGAACCATCCCATTTTTCATGATGGGCCCGAACTCCATAAAGAATATTCTCATTCTCCACTCCAGCTTCTCGAAGCATACTTTCTCCGAGAATAGGGTGATTCATTTTACATTCCTCAGATTCGCAATCTTTATAGAGGATCTTCCCAATATCGTGAAATAAACCTGTAATAACTGCATTTTCCGCCGTTTCTCTCCAATATGGGAAAATTTGCTTGGCAATATAACCACTTAACAATGCTACATTGAGTAAGTGAGAAAAAAGCTGTTTTTCCTCGTGATCAGTTTCTGTCAAAGATAACGTTATAGATGATGTTTCATATATTTCTTCAACAAGAGAGGCCCCCATATTAATAAATGTTGTAATTCCTTCTTTTCTAAGACGTTTATTCTTTATGTTTTGTGCAAAAGCAGCGAATTGGTAAAAGACAACTTCGGCAAAACGAGAATTGATAATACGAATTGGGGGCAAAAGTTCAGGAAGTACATGAGAAAAAGACTCCAGTGAGGGCGTAATACTCTTTACTCTGACCCATTCAATTCCATGACGTTTTAAATCTTCTTCTATTCCAGGCTTCAACTCAAAAAGACGCTTTAACTCCGTTCCTTTAGAAACAAGAACCATGTCTTTCGCCAAAACATCTTCTATAATAATTCCTTCTGTATCTTTAAGTTCTGATATGGGTACTTTTCTTATTTTCTTCATAGGCCCCCATTATCCTTTTCTCTTCTTTAATAATTATTCACTTTCTTATATATTACACTAAATCCTATCTGTTGACAGGTATTTCTAGCCATGTTAGACTGCGTTATAAATCGATAAGTTTTACACTCTAATTAGTTGAAGTTAAGAAGAAGTGAGGCATACAAATGTTAACACACATTAACCCCAAAATACGCCTTGATAAAAATGAAAATCCCTTTCAGCTTCCTCAATCTCTGAAAGAAGAAATTTTTTCTGTTCTTACAGATGTGGAGTTGAATAGATATCCAGACCCAGGGTATAGTGACATTAAAAAACAACTCAGCTACTTTACCGGTTTCCCTACAAAGAGTTACATTTTAGGTAACGGAGGAGATGAAGTTTTATGGTTGCTTTTTGCTGCATATGTTAAACCAGGGGCAAAAGTACTCACTTTCTCGCCATCTTTTTCGGAATACGCCCATTTATGCCGTGTTTATGGAGCTGAACACATTACTGTGCCCATAACATTTACTGAAAAGGATTGTTTTTTCAACACAGAACTCTTTCTAGATACTTTAAGAAGAGAAAAACCTGTTTTAGTTCTTATAGACACGCCCAACAACCCTACTGGACAGACATTGCCTTGCTTGTTCTTACAAGAGGTTATCGAACAAAACATAGGGATTACAGTTATAGATGAAGCCTATGGAGAGTTTGCTAATGAGACGTTCTTAGAATCTCTTCAAGCAAATAATATTCCTGCCCGCACAGTTATCCTCAAAACACTTTCTAAAGCGTGGGGACTAGCAGGAATTCGTTTTGGATATGGGATTTGTAACTCTGATGTAGCACATACTCTCAATACAATAAAAAGTCCCTTTAATATCAATCAGCTTACAGCAGCTATAGTTAATATAGTATTGAAATACCCAGGTTTGATTCAAGAACGTAAGAAATCAATTCAAGACAATCGTGAATCATTTATACGCCAATGTAATATGCTCCCCTCAATACATGCGTATTCAAGTGATGCAAATTTTGTATTAGTACATATTCATGAAGAGAAAAAAATTATTCAATCATTATTTGAAGAAAATGACATTGCAATCAAATTTTTTAAAATACCGGATATGGGAGGCAGTTGGATCAGAGTTTCAATTGGTCTCTCAGGTGAGATGGACAAGGTTTATAGTTGCCTTTCTCAACTATCAAAACGTTTCGAATAACGAGGAGGTATGGCGTTTATGGTAGAAAAATGGAAGGATCAATTAACTGATCAGCTTTGCAAAGCTTTATTGTCGTTGAATTCAGTGGAAGAAATGTACGGTTTTCTTGAAGACGTAGCGACTATTGGGGAAATACGAGCTCTGGCACAGCGCCTAGAAGTTGCAAGATTGCTTGATGGAGGGTACACATATCCTCAGATTGCGCAACAAACAGGTGCTAGTACTGCAACAATAAGCAGGGTTAAGAAATTCCTTGAATACGGTGCTGACGGGTATAGAATCGTTTTAGCCAACCTCAAGAAATTAGAAGACGACAAAGCACAGGAAGATTAATTTTTGCAATAAATTTTGATACTAAAAACGAAGGAGGCAGCCTTTAGAAGCTGCCTCCTTTTTCTTCATTCCATATTTTTAGCAAACATGCACAAATCACGAACAGCACAATGAGAACATTGAGGTTGTCTCGCAAGACATATATTTCGGCCATGAGTAATAATGTTGACATGCCCACCTAAAAACCGGCTTTCTGGAACTACTTTTTCAAGCATTGTCTCAATTTCTTCTGGCTTACATCGTTCATGGGCCCAGCCAATTCTTTTTGAAAAGCGCTGTATGTGCGTATCAACAGGAAAAGCGGGAAAACTCAAATCAAAGAGTAAGACACATGCAATTGTTTTAGCTCCCACTCCAGGCAGTCTAGAAAGAAAATATCTGGCCTCCTCAGAGCTTTTATCTCGTAATGCCTTTATTGAATATGAGCCAAAAGAAGCCTTTACAGCCTCAAGAATGTCTTTCATTCGTTTAGATTTGATGTCAGATAATCCCGCTACACGAATGGATTCTTTTATATCCTCTGTTGCTGCCTGAGCAACACCCTCCCATGTAGGGTAAATCCTTTTCAGATTGTTATACGCCCGATCTCTGTTCTTATCATTTGTATTCTGCGATAAAAGAGTAAGGATCAACCCGTCAAGAGGTTCCTCATGCCAAAGGTTTGGAGGGTCCTTCTCCATATTCCAACACTCTTCAAGACGATCTAGTACCTCCGCAACATGTGATGCGTTTGGAAGAGAGTCACAGATGTCTTTTCTCGACAAAGTTTCAACGTTATTCTTTTTTTGCATTTTGCTCATTTTCAGAAGACACACCATATTTTTTCTTAAGTTTTGCAGCTTTTTCCATCCAAGATTCAAGCTGTTTTTTTACAAGGAAATGAATGCTATCTTCGGGATACACACCATTTTCATCTGGAATTCCAGCTTGTTTCCCCGTTAGAATTTCAATTCCCTGATCAATGCTACTTACTGCCCAAATATGGAACTGTCCTTCTTCCACCGCATCCAGCACTTCCTGATTAAGCATGAGATGAATAATATTTTGTGCAGGGATCATAACACCTTGAGTTCCTGTCAGGCCTCGGAACTTACAATAGCGGAAAAATCCTTCAATCTTTTCGTTAGCACCGCCAATAGCCTGAACATTACCAAATTGATCTACTGACCCTGTCACAGCTATATCCTGGCGCAATGGAATGCCTGAAAGAGCAGATAGTAAACAATAAAGTTCCGTTGAAGAAGCACTGTCTCCATCAATTTCACCATACGTTTGCTCAAAAGCAATTCGTGCTGAAAGCGAAAGGGGCATATCCTGAGCATACTTTCTTCCAAGATAACTAGAAAGGATAAGAAGCCCCTTATTATGAATAGGGCCTGTCAACTTGACTTCTCGTTCTATGTTGACGACTCCTTCTTGCCCCATATAGACATTAGATGTTATACGGGAAGGGTGACCAAACATATAGTCTCGCAAATCTATGACCGAAAGAGCGTTGATCTGTCCAACCACTGCTCCTTCTGTCTGGATAGTAATGACTCCTTCTTCGTATGCTCGCTGAATGCGCTCCTGAATAAGATTAGTACGGAACCTTTTTTCTTCGATTGCTTTATAGACATGGCGAGCTTCTATAAGACTGACATTTTCCGATTTGGCCCACGCAGTGGCCTCAACAATAATTTCTATAATTTTATTAAACTCCGTAGTTATTCGATTCTGATGTTCGGCTAGACGGCTTGCCCACTCTATAACTTCAGCTACAGCCTCCACAGAAAACGGAATTTTCCCTTCTCTTCGAACAAAACCACAAATAAACTGTGCCATCTGTTGCTCCGCTTCAGGAGTACGAGGCATATCTCTGTCAAAATCAGCCTTGATTTTGAACATTTTAAGAAATTCTGGATCATAGTACTGCAACAAAGCATATAGAAGGGGTGTTCCAACCATAACAACCTTCACATTGATAGGAATAGGTTGGGGCCTGAGAGAAGAAACCGGAATAGCTCCGTACTGTTCACCTAAATTTTCTATTGTTGCCTCTCCCGTTCTTAATGCCCGTTTTAGAGCCTCCCATGACATGAAGTTTAAAAGCACTTTTTCTGCATCAAGAATGAGGTACCCCCCATTAGCTTTTTGGAAAGCACCGCTTACTATCTTATGAAAATCTGTATAAAGATATCCTTGTCTACTTTCATATTCCACTTTTCCTGTCAAATTGTAATAAGTGGGGTTTGTTTCCCAAATGACAGGAGCTCCATCTTCTGGATCGTTTGCAACAAAGACATTGATAGTATATCGATTAAAATCGATATCGGCAGAATCATCCTTAGCCGCAGCTACAAATATATTAAAGTTACTAATAATATCTTCTGCTAACGAATCTATCCATTTGCAAAGCACTTCTGTTGTTCCATATTTTTCTTTAATATCTTGAAGATATGGAGTAATAGCTGTTCGGCAAATTTCTTCTTCGAGCTTTCCTATCTCTTCCTTAAGAGCTTTTTCAAGATCTCGAATCTTTCTCAAAGTATCAAGTGTTCTCTGAGATATTTCTTCAGATTTTTCTTGCAGCGCTTTCTGCTTTTCCTCAGAAAGCGCCTCAAATTCCTCTTGCTGCAACTCTCTTTTCGTCGTTTCGCCTTCTTCGCTTGTCTCCTCAATAAGAGGAATATTAACAAAACCCTGTGGCGTTCTTTTTAATGAAAAGTCTTTCTCCGTCGCCCAGGCCCGAACATCTTCCATAAGCGTATTAACCTGCTCTTGAAAGTTTTTAACAAGTTGTGCTTTGGCATCTTCATACTGGCTTTTTTCAAAAGCCTTGCTTATGGCTACTTTGAGCTCTCCCAATAACTCGTTAAAGGCTGCGCCCATCTCTTTGCCTTTTCCTGCAGGTAAATTGATCGCAAGAGGACGACTCGGATCATCAAAGTTATAGACATAAATCCAGTCATCAGGTGCTGCTTTTTCTTTGGCAGATTCGCGAAGACGTTCAAGAGAATAGGTGGTTCTACCGCTTCCAGGATTTCCCAAAACAAATATATTGTATCCTTTGCTATCAACAGCTAAGCCAAAGGAAATTGCTCGTACTGCCCGTTCTTGTCCAATAAACTTTTCAAGACACTCTATCTCTTCCGTTGTCTTAAAGGAAAGAGCGCTAATATCAGTTCTTTTTCTCAACTTTTCTAGAGGCAATTTGTACATATTATTCACTGACATGGGGCACCTCCTCTGATGAAATAATAATTCCACCACCACATACAATATTTTTATTATACAAAACTAAAGATTGTCCTGGAGCCACAACTGGTCCTCCCTTTTCTAAAGATCGAACTTCGAAAAACTCTTCAGTCTGCCTTTCTAAAACTACAGGGAATGGATGAGTTCGATATCTGTGCTCCGCCATATAAACTGTTTCATTATTCATTGTGCAATGGAAAACAGGATTTTGGCAACGTATTCGCAATAAAGATATATCGTTGTTACGGGAAACATGTAAAACATTTTTCTTCATATCTTTAGCTATAACAAACCAAGGTCCGTTAGGCAATCCCAACCCTTTACGTTGCCCTATAGTATAACGCCAAAGACCTTGATGTTCGCCAATTGTTCTTCCCTTTTCATCAACTATAGAACCAGATCTGCATGTTCGACGGTCTAAACGACCCATTAAAAAATCAGCCAACCCTTGGGGAGCAAAACACACGTCCTGACTTTCTTGTTTCTGAACAATCCACGAAGGAAAACTTTGTTTCGCTAATTCTCGAACATCCGTCTTTCGCAAAGACCCTAATGGGAAGATAATAAAAGGCAACCATTCTTGAGGAAGACGATATAACATATAACTTTGATCTTTTCTCTCATCAACTCCGCGCGAGATGCAATATTTATCGCCATTCTTCACTATTTGCGCATAATGACCCGTTGCTACATACGGAATCCCTCTCTCTTTTGCAACAGAGAAAAGAAGTTTGAACTTTACAGAAGGATTACATAATACGCAGGGATTGGGAGTTCGCCCTTCCTGATATTCAGAAAGGATCTCAGTTATGACATTGTTTGAAAAAAAATTCCTTCCATCAAAAATCTCAAAATCAATGTTCAGCTTCTGAGCAAGCTCTTTCGCTTGTTGTTGCGCACTAGAATCATCTGGCCCCGAAAGAGTTAAAAAGAGGCCGGTTATATCGTATCCTTCTTTTTTGAGAAGTAAGGATGTAACGGCACTATCAATACCGCCACTCATGCCTACAAGTACCTTTTTCACCATAATATCACCTAGAATTTAACGACTAACTTGCGAATTTGAGCAATCATAGTAGGGATAAGAGCTGCACAAATCACAATCCCCCACTCCTCTATATTAAGAGGAACTATACGCAGAACCTCTTGGAAAAGAGGTATATAGGTAATTACACACTGTAACGCGCCTGAAAAACAAATTCCTGCCAAAAGCCATTTATTTTGCCAAAGTTGAGACGGATACTGCACAAAACTATGTTTTCTTACACTTAAAACGAAAAACAGCTGAGCTAACACTAAAGTATGAAAACTCATCTCTGTTGCTCGCACAAAGTCTTCTTTATGATACCAAAGAGACCAGTAATACGCTGCAAAAACACCCATTGTAATAAGAAGTCCATAAAAAATTATTTCTTTTTTATGTTGTCGGGTAATAATATCCTCGCTTCTGCTTTTTGGCTTTCGATACATTATATCCGGCTCGGCACTATCAAGAGATAAAGCCAACGCTGGCACAACATCTGTTACCAAATTAATCCATAAAATCTGAAGAGGGATAAGGAGAGCTGGCAACTTCAACAAAATACCTAAAAAAACAGTTAAAACCTCACTCAAATTGCAACAAAGCAAGAAAAGGATGGCCTTCCTAATGTTATCAAAAATACGCCGGCCTTCTTTAACGGCCTCTACTATAGTATTAAATCGATCATCTTGCAAAATAATATCAGATGCTTCTTTGCTTACTTCGGTTCCCTGTATCCCCATTGCTACACCGACATCAGCTTGTTTTAAGGCCACTGCATCATTGACTCCGTCTCCCGTCATAGCAACAACTTCTCCCGCTTTTTGAAGCCCTCTGACAATTTTAAGTTTGTGTTCTGGTGCAACCCTGGCCACAACAGATATTTTTCGGGACCTAGCTGCTAGTTCTTCCTCTGATATTTGTTCAAGTTCACTTCCCACAAGAGCAGAAGATCTTTCATCTTTTGAAATTCCGATCTCACGTGCAATAGCCTGTGCAGTGGAAAGATGGTCTCCCGTAATCATAATAACGTGTATTCCCGCTTGATGGCAAAGAGCAACAGCTTCAGGAACTTCCTCCCGAGGTGGATCATCTATTCCAGCAACTCCTAAAAAGATAAGGTCATCGAGAGATTTGCCCCAAGCAAATGCAATCGTCCTCATGCCTCGAGAAGCAAGTCCGTAAATTTCTCTATTCCATTTTTCGCGCATCTCACCAGAGATAGATTGTATCCCTTTCTCTGTAAAGATTTGCTTAACATCTTCAAGGATGCGCTCCGGAGCTCCTTTAACGGCAACTCCCGTTTTGTGCCACGTAACCATTCTCATTGTCTCTGAATCGAAAGGTTCTTCTTTAATACGAGGCAAAATTTTTCGCAACGAAAGTGCCTCTTCACCTGCATAGCGCAAAAGAGCCACTTCCATGGGATCTCCTATGCCTTTATCATCAGAAAGCACTGCATCATTACAAAGAACTGCCGTCTGTAAAAAAATGGATCGGGCACTAGGATGAGACAGAGCAATTTCCCGAACAGTCATATTATTCATGGTAAGTGTTCCCGTTTTATCTGTACAAATAACAGTTGTCGATCCCAGTGTCTCGACTGAAGCCAAATTACGAACAAGTGCGTTTACTTTAGCCATTCTATGCACACCAAGGGCTAATGTCATGGTAGCAACAAAGGGCAAACCTTCAGGCACAGCGGCTACGGCCAGAGCTATGCCCGTTTCAAGCATTCTAATAAAATCTCTGCCTTGTATCATGCCTATTCCAATAACAAGAAAAGCAACACCTAAAGTCACCCAGATAAGAAATTGACTGAAAGCAGCCAAACGTTCTTCTAAAGGAGTAGATTGTACATTGACATGTTGAAGCATTTTCCCGATGCGCCCTATTTCCGTCTCCATTCCTGTATGGGCGACAACCGCCTGTGCTGTTCCTTTCACAACGCTTGTTCCAGCATAGACAGAATTTTTGCGGTCAGCAAGAAGCGTCTTTGCTGGTAAAGGGTTTGTATCTTTTTCAACAGGCAGAGACTCTCCAGTAAGGGTCGCTTCGTTCACCATAAAATTTGAAATTTTAAAAAGGCGTCCATCTGCAGGAACCACATCTCCTGCCTCAAGTAACAAAATATCTCCTGGAACTACATCCATAGAGGAAATTTGAGCAACAACTCCATTTCTCAAGACGCGACAATGAGGGGATGTCATGGATTTCAAGGCTTGCAAAGCCCTTTCTGCTCTATACTCAGTCAGAAATCCTATAATTCCATTTATTGTTATAACAGCTATAATGGCACTTCCATCTAGATTCTCTCTCATCAAGAAGCTTATAATAGCCGCTACTGACAGCAAATAAACCATAGGAGTTGTAAATTGGCGGAAGAATATTTTCCACCAAGGAATAACCTCTGTCTCTTCTAAAATATTTCTTCCATATTTTTCTAAGGCCGCAGTAGCCTCTTCCGTTGAAAATCCTTCTTGAAGACGAGCTCCAAATTCTTTTTCCATTTCCTCAATAGGTACGGCATATGGAAGAATTTTCATCAGTAATCAAAACCTTTTCGACCAAGTATTCCTTTTGTGTATGGATGACGAATTTCTTTCATCTCTGTAATCAAATCAGCATAGGGAAGCAAATCTTTAGGAGGATTTCGCCCGGTAAGAACTAATTCTACATGTGATGAACGTTTCTGTAGAAGCGAGATAACATCTTTCAATTCAATAAGCTCATAATCAAGCGCAACGTTAATTTCGTCAAGAATCACAAGATCAAAAAGTCCTTTTTCTACCCATTCTCTTGCAATTACAAGACCACGATGCGCTTCGTCAATATCGATCTGTAGAGGAGCTTTTTTATCGACAAAATCGGGACGTCCCGTCTGAATAAGCTTTATTTCAGGAAAACGGGATAAACTGGTGAGCTCTCCATATTGAGGCCACCCTTTCATGAACTGAATAATTCCGACCTTCATCTTCCACCCAACAGCTCGAATAGCCAAACCTAAAGCTGCTGTGGTTTTGCCTTTTCCGTTTCCCATATAGATATGGACCAACCGTAATTTTTCATTATTTTCATTCATGGAGTACTCGTCTCCTTTATCTCTTATAAGCTCTTGTAGTAGAGCTTACTATGTTTTAAAATGCCTTGTGAACGGAGGTTTGTCAATGCTCAATATCGCGACCTTTCTTGTAACAGGAATAGTTCAAGGAGTAGGATTCCGCCCTTTTTGTGCTCGACTTGCAGAAGAAATGGGACTAGGTGGTTCTGTTAAAAATACTTCTGACGGTGTCGTTATAAAGCTTAAGGGATCTATCGAGCAAATACAGAAGTATATCTCTCGACTACAAGAAGAGAAACCAGACGCCTCGCATATCTCATCAATAGAATATATTTCTCAAGAAACAAGCACAGCGGAAACAACGGGAAGTTTTATCATAGAGAAAAGTCTTCGGCTAGAACATCAGCGGGTGCTTATTCCGCCAGATATCGCCACATGTGACGATTGTCTTCGTGAAATGAGAGACCCTGAAAATCGAAGATATAGATATCCATTTATAAACTGTACGAACTGTGGCCCCCGATACACAATTATACAAGATTTACCTTATGACAGGCCGTTAACAACGATGAGTCACTTTACAATGTGTGATACGTGCACGGGGGAATATACAACATCTTCAAATCGCCGTTATCACGCCCAACCCAACGCATGCTTCGACTGTGGTCCATCGCTATGGCTTACAGACCATATAAACACCACTCTTGCACAAGGTGAAGAAGCTCTTTTAAAATGCTGCTCATTTTTGAAAGAAGGCAAGACAGCTGCTATCAAGGGATTAGGCGGCTTCCATCTCGCCTGCGACCCTTTCAATGATGAGGCTGTGAGGCGAATGAGAGAGCGAAAAAACAGAAAGGATAAGCCTTTTGCTCTTATGGTCGCTAATGTACGAGTAGCCAAGCAATTGGTTCATCTTACGAACACCGCTGAAAAAATTCTCACATCATCAAAAAGACCTATCGTACTTTGCCCTATAAGAAAAAACACGCGGCTCTCTCCCCTCGTCGCTCCACAACAAAACACATTGGGTATCATGCTTCCATACACACCTCTTCACCACTTGTTGTTCGAAAAATTTGATGCTCTTATTATGACAAGTGCCAATATGAGCGATGCTCCTATTATTTCAAAAAATGATGATGCACTTTCATCATTATCTGGCCTCGCAGACATATTTCTCATGCATAACAGAGATATTCATATGGCCATAGACGATTCTGTAATCGCATCGCAAGGGCGAGATTACATTCTCATACGCAGAGCGAGGGGATTTGTTCCCATTCCTCTCACTGCCCTTAATAAAGGACCTGTCATATTAGCAGCTGGAGCAGAAATGAAGTCAACCTTTACTTTGACCCAGGATCGAACTATATTTCCAGGGCAATATCTAGGTGATTTGAAACAAATAGGAACAGTCGAATATTACAAACGAGCGTTACGCCATTTCCTTAAGCTTTACAATTTACACCCGCAATATCTCGTTTATGATCTTCATCCTCAGTATCTTTCTGGTTACTTGGCCAAAGATATAGTTAAAGAAACATTTAAAGAAACTTTGGGAGTTCAACATCATTATGCCCATATGGCTGCTTGCCTTCTCGAAAATCGTTTTGAAGAACCTGCAATAGGGGCCATTTTCGATGGAACAGGCTACGGTGAAGATGGAACAATCTGGGGTGGCGAGTTTCTTATCGGTGATCTCATGCACTATCAAAGAAAAGGTTCACTCCTTCCTTGTAACCTTCCTGGAGGAGAAAAAGCCGTTTTGGAACCGTGGCGATACGGATTGGCGCTCTTGGCACATACGATAGGAAAAGAAGAGGCTCTATCGTTAGGTTCTTCTATTTGGCCAGAAATGAAGAATCGCTTGCAGAGTCAGTTAATTATTATGGACGAATCACCAGTCACAACTTCATGTGGACGGTTTTTCGATGGGATATCGGCCCTTCTCGGATTTTGCACGGAAATTACATACGACGGGCAAGCAGCTATGGAGCTTGAATCTCAATCATACGGGAGCGGGAGTGCTCCTTTTAAAATTTTCGAAAAAGAAGGATTCCTTTATCTGGATTGGCGTCCAATGGTTAAATGGATGATGAGCAATCGTTCGTTACATTCAAAAAAAGTTCTTGCCGCTGCTTTCCATGGAGGCATAGCCTATTGGACAGCTGAAATGTGCCAATTATTATCCCAAAAGACTGGAATTAAACATGTAGCTCTTTCTGGAGGAGTATGGCAAAACAAAAGGCTTCTTGCCTTAACTGTCTCATATCTTAAGCAAAGAGGTCTAAAACCACTTACCCACCATTTACTCTCTCCTAATGATGAAAATATTTCTGTCGGACAGGCAGCTTTAGGTTTGGCCCGATGGGGAGAAAAATAAGAGAGGTCGCTTTCAAAAAGCGACCTCTCTTTCTTAATTTTATGCTTCACATTCAGGAGCGTAATCGATACCACTGATCGTACATAATTTTTTAGGATGATGTACAGCCTCTATATAGCGTACCGTTCCGCTTTTCGAACGCATAACCATTGAAAAAGTACGAATACGCCGGCCTTCATAACGAACACCTTTAAGAAAATCTCCATCTGTTACGCCGGTAGCAGCGAAAAAGACATTGTCACCCTTAACAAGATCATCAAGAGTAAGTACAGCGTCGAGATCAAGTCCTAAAGCTCTGCTCTCTTCTGCTTCCTTTTCATCTCTCGTCCAAAGTTTACATTGCATATTTCCACCAAGACATTTGATGGCACAGGCAGTAATGACTGCTTCAGGAGATCCACCTATTCCCACAAGAAGATCGGCTCCACCTTGCTCCTTGCATGTAAGGAGAGCGCCTGCTACATCTCCATCAGGAATCATCTTTATGCGTGCCCCTATTTGACGAATTCGAGTTTTAACTTCATCATGTCGTGGACGGTCTAGCACAACGACAGTAACATCACCGACAGATTTGGATTTCTTTTCAGCCACTCTCTTAATATTATCTTCTATAGGTGCTTCTATATCAATAACGTCGGCTGCATCAGGCCCCGTAGCAAGCTTGTTCATATAAAAGATATTTTTGGGATTATACATTGTCCCCTTTTCAGAAAGAGCCACTACGCTGATTGCACCAGGAAGTCCCATTGCCGTTAAGCGTGTGCCGTCAATTGGATCTACAGCTATATCGACCTCAGGGGAGACCCCTGTTCCCAAACGTTCCCCATTAAAAAGCATGGGAGCCTCGTCTTTTTCTCCCTCGCCTATGACAACTACGCCATCCATAGCAATAGTGTTAAGCATATAACGCATCGCAGTAACAGCCGCTCCGTCAGCAGCGTTTTTATCGCCCCGCCCCATCCAACGGCCAGCAGCCATTGCCGCTGCCTCTGTTCCGCGAACAAGTTCAAGAGCCAGATTACGTTCTGGAACTGACATTGTTTATCCTCCTATTAATTTCTATTCTGAATCTAAAATCTAAGACATCTGATGAAATCTTAAAAAGATTTCATCCACAGCGCTAAAATAGTAATCCAAATTAAAGAGGCTGTCGAGTTCTTCCTTAGAAAGATATTTATTTACCCGCTCATCATTCCAAAGAAGTTCGGCAAAGCTTCCTTCTCCATGCCAACATTTCATAGCATTCTCCTGGACGACAGCGTAAGCATCTTCTCGGCTCAAACCAAATTTCTCTACAAGTTCAAGCAAAACTCTCTGGCTAAAAACTAGTCCTTTAGTTTTATGTAGATTGGCCAACATATTTTCAGGCTGAATGTCCAAGCCTTCTACGATCTTTGACATTTTCTGAAGCATATATGTAATAAGATGGAATGCGTCTGGCCAAATAATTCTTTCTACAGAAGAGTGACTAATATCTCGTTCATGCCATAAAGCAATGTTTTCCATAGCTGTTGAAGCATATCCTCGTAGCAAACGAGCCATTCCTGCCAAACGTTCGCAAAGAATCGGGTTTCTCTTGTGAGGCATGGCTGAAGATCCTTTTTGTTTCTTCCCAAAAGGTTCAAGGGCTTCAAGTACCTCAGTTCTCTGAAGATGACGAATTTCAACGGACATTCTCTCTATTCCCGCACCAAGAAGGGCAATGGCATTCATAACATGAGCATGGCGATCTCTCTGAAGAATCTGAGTGGAAATAGCAGCTGGTTCAAGACCAAGCAACGAACAAACCCGTTTCTCTATGCGTGTAGGACAGTGAGCGTAGGTACCTACAGCTCCAGAAATTTTGCCATAGCTTATTTGTCTCTTTGCTTCTTCAATTCTCTCCCGATCTCTAAGAAGTTCATAGTACCAATTTAAAAGTTTCAGACCAAAAGTCATTGGTTCAGCATGAATCCCATGAGTACGCCCTACGCAAGGTGTATATTTATGGGCATCCGCTTGCTTTAATATAAGAGATGAAAGTGTGTCTAGTTCTGTCAAGACAACGTCTAAAGATTCTTTTAAAAGAAGCGACGATGCGGTATCAAGAACATCACTACTTGTTAAGCCCAAATGGATGAAACGACCGCTGGGACCAACCTTTTCAGCTACAGCTGAAACAAAAGCAATCATGTCGTGATGAACTTGATTTTCTATCTCATAAATTCTTTCAATATCAAAGTCAGCTTTGGCTTCAATATCCTTTAAAGCTTCTTCTGAAATAAGCCCATCTTCGGTCCAAGCTTTACACACGGCGAGTTCGACCTTGAGCCATGTTTCATACTTGTTTTGGTCTGACCATATTTTTTTCATAGAAGGCGTTTCGTATCTCTCTATCATGAGTTCTGTCTCCTCTCAGCCATTTCTTTTCCCCATGAGTTTTTGACCGCTGATAAAAATGTATCATAACGACCACTGGCAAAATCAGGGAAAGTATAATCGAATGATACCCACTTTTTAAAGCGGTACCTCATTGTCACTTCTGCAAAAATTCCATCAGATATATAAATACGATGAGCATGATCTTTCGTTGAAGCCAAGACGAGGCGAGCTCCATTAATATATCCAGGATCAATATTTACTGAGCGAACATTTACACCGTTCTCTACCCTGTAACTTCCTTCTTCGATGTGGCAACTTTCTTTCTTCCAGCGAACCAAGTCACCCCCATCACGAAGTCCTTTAAATGAAATAAACTGCCTATACAGAGTGGGCGCAATGTCATGATAATAATTGGTTATGTCAAATAGATGAGGTTCACTTATACATTCAGGTTCTCCCCACATTTCTGAAACCTTTTCTATTACCCATAATCGCCAATACTCATCAGGATAAAGAACGCCCGTTATCAATTTGACCGGATAGGTCATTTTGAGGCCTCCTTCATTTTTTTAAAACAAAGATACCCTAAAATTTTTTCATCCCAGACACATGTCAGATAATCATCTGCACCTAAAAGATCAATAGGAGACGGTTGAATGCCATCTACCTGGTGAATTTCATAGCCATCTCTGCGCATCTTTTGTGCCCAGGCTTTTCCTACAGCAGCCCACCAAACCATATCTTCTGCTGCAGACAAATCACTGGTAACTTCATCAATTAAATATATATCAGCAAGAAGAGGTTCGAAATAAAAAACCCGCTTCTCATTTTCGTCCGCGTTAATTTCAAGAAGTCTATCCTCTCGCTGCAAGGCATCTGAGACGCGTTTCAATGAAAAATCTTCCAAGGAAAAACTTTCCTGAGCTTTAGCATTCAATATCACCTTATGATCTTTCATAGTCAAAAGAGGCAGAGGGATATTCCACCAAAGTGGGAAATCCTCGTCCTCACCACATCTGTATTTAACTTCTTCAAAGGTGGTAATATATGTTTCTTTTTCAGCTGTGATACAAAGCATTCTCTCCGAATTCTTCATTCTGGAAGGAAGGTTAGTTCTTGTATTAGCACCTTTTTCTGCAAAGAGGAAAAGGTTTGAAATAGAAGTATCTTTTTCACTTTTATGCAAAAAAGCAACAATATCTTCTTGGCGAAAAATATGATATTTCTTCTTCTTTTCCAAAACTACATATTGCAGCGAGTAAAAAAAGAGAACTCGCATTAACTCTGAAATCGGAGAAGAGAATGTCAGTTTGCCTAAGAGTTCGTCACTATCAGGCTTCATCGCCATTTTTCTCCAATAGCGCCTGTACGAATTCTCGCGGTTCAAACAACCGTAAATCGTCGACACCCTCTCCTAGACCAATATATCGAATGGGAAGTCCCAATTTATGAGCAATCGCAAGAATGACTCCGCCCTTCGCTGTATTATCATATTTTGACAATACAACGCCATCTAAAGTTAATGCTTTATTAAAAGTCTCAGCCTGAGCAAAGCCATTTTGTCCCATAACTGCATCTAAAACAAGAAGGTTTTCAATAGAATCCCGACCGACTTCTCTTTCAAGAACTCGTACAACTTTAATGAGTTCTTCCATGAGATTATGTTTTGAATGAAGACGGCCCGCTGTATCAATGATTACAACATCGGCATTGGATGCCTTGGCAGATTGAAGGGCATCGTAGGCAACTGCGGCAGAGTCACTACCCTGTTGTTGTGCTACAACGCGACTTCCAGTTCTATCTCCCCACACTTTCAGCTGTTCTATAGCTCCAGCCCTAAATGTATCAGCTGCTCCCAAAACAACTTTTTTCCCTTGCCTATGAAATTGTTCTGCAAGTTTAGCTGCTGTTGTAGTCTTACCACTACCATTAACACCTACAAGAACGATAATCTTCGGTGAAGAATTTATTTCTATCTCCTTGCCCATTCCCTCAATTGCTTCAAGGCGTTCCGTTATATTAGCAATGAAATATTCTGTAAGCTGATCTGGTGTTTTTAAACCTTCGCGTTTCACTGTCTTCTGAAGATCAGCTGTTATTTCTTCTGTCAAGTCGATGCCAACATCACCAGAAATGAGAAGTTCTTCAAAACTCTCCCAAAACTCTTCGTCTATTGTCGATCCTGAAAAAAGAGAAACCAATCCTCCACTCCAACGATTTTTTACTTCTTTCAGGCTATCTTTTAACTTATTCCACAGAGACATCTAGCTACACCTCACACTTTTTCTTATTCTTCTTTGGTTTTATGAACATCGTCACGCTGTTTTTTTCGAGGATAATGCCTTCGAGGTCGTGCACGATCGTCACCAACACGTGGTTTATTCTCCGTGCTTTGTTGTTGTGGCGGTCTCTTTTTCCGTTTTTTCCGTTTTTTATTGCGCGAACTTGCTTCATTTCTTTCTTTCTTAATGTGTTCCTTTTTATCTTCATTGTTTTCTGAAATATCTGAAGACTGCTCATAGCTCTCAGAATCAGTGACAACACTTGCAAGGACACATGTTTCATCTTCAAGGATATACTCTTCTGTTCCTCCCTCATCAACTTCGTCAACTTCCTCTTCATCTAACAAAAGAGGGGGAGTTTCACAAATCGATGCATCCCATGTGTCGCCTCTTAGTACCGTTTCTTTAAAGTTTTCGAACTCCCTTACGGGAACAAGTATTTCTGCTCCCTCTGGAGTTCTTGCTCGAAAAGCTTCATGGGCAAGGTCAACACCTACAATAACAAAGGAACCGTGTGGAGCCTTTATTTTTGAACCGGGATTTGGAAGGTCTTTCCAAAGAGTTTCATACATTTTATGTTCGTAAGCCATGCAGCACATAAGTCGTCCGCAAACACCTGAAATTTTAGTAGGATTCAATGCTAAATTTTGTTCTTTCACCATTTTTATGCAAATTGGATCAAATTTATGAAGCCAATATCCACAGCAACATTCTCTTCCACAAGGGCCTAATCCTCTTACGGTCTTGGCTTCATCTCGCACTCCAATCTGGCGCAACTCAATGCGAGTTTTAAATTCACGAGCAAGATCTCTGACATACGCCCTAAAATCAACTCTTTGATCTGAAGTAAAGTAAAAGAAAAGTTTTTTACGGTCAAGCAAATACTCTACATCTACCAACTTCATGGGAAGGTCATGTTGCGTAAGTAACTCTCTAGCTTTAACAAGAACGGATTCTTCTTCATTTCGCTGGGTCTGGGCCGCTAACATATCTTCAGGTGTTGCAATTCGAATAAAAGAGATATTCTGAAGCATGGGTTCCCCACCCTTAGGTTGCCCATCTGAGAGATCTTCGCAGCATGTATTTCTATAGCGATCCTCTTGCTCTCCAGAAATAGTTCCTCCGGCGACAACGAGTTCAAGTCCTCTCATTGTCTCTGCAACAATGATTTCTCCTTTTTCAGGGTGTACAGTTTCTCCATCTATATTGACCAAACCCAGATATCGCGGTTTACCAAAGATTGTCAAATACATACTCAAAAGAAAAACCCTCCTTGAGTGCTAATAAAATTAAATCAATCATCATTCCTGCCGATAACTTTCGGCTTTCACTTATAAGACGTAATTTATCAATATGCGAGGCCAAAGTAAATTCTTTTGCTTCAAAAGCCCAGGCCTCCCAAGATAAAAGCTGCTTATCCATTTCCTCCGCAGACATAGAAGATGTCCGTTCGAACCATTTCTTCCACTCATTTTCTGAAGTTGGGATTTTTTCCTGTTTTACACTTTCTTCCTCAACAACAGAAAGATTCCAGCATCGGCTTTTTAATGTTGGCAAAAAGTTTTCGGCCTCTCGCATAAAAATGATTGCTCCGCGTTCTGGCGGCTCCTCAACGATCTTCAACAGACTATTCGCTGCAGGAAGAGAGAGCGCATGCGCTGAGTAAATAACGATAAGTCGTCGAGAAGACACAACTGGCGATAAGGAAAGTTCCATTACACCCTCTCTACATTCTTCTATACCAGGCGCTTTCTCCAGTGAGCCAAGTTGTATGAGATCAGGATGCAATTCTTCATGCCAAGATCGGCATGATAGACATTCGCCGCATGCATTCTTATTTTCGCACAAAATATAACGAGCGACTGCCAAAACAATATCATTTTGGTACTGTTTAGGCGCCATCAAAGATAAACTTTGAGGAAAGCTATCTTTTTCTAAAGCTTTTTTCAGTTCAAGCCACATCAGGCTTGATGTTATAAAAGTAGGGAGAGCAGGCATCCCTTAATTTCCTCCATTAATCGGAGAGAACGTGTTCGTTCTCCTTCCCTTAAAAAAACAACAGATAATTCTTGAAGGGCAGACTCTGTTTTTTCCATAAGTACAAATATATTTTTATCATACCGTCTCCAACGAAGATCTTTTTTTAAACGTAAACGACCAGTCGCCCTTTTAAGAAGTTCTCCAACAACATTGCGATAATCTCGCAATATGGTTTCTGAAGGGAAACGTGATAATTTATCGCCAAGAGAATCGAGACGGTTCAGAAGCTCGTGTATTTCTGCCGCTTCCAAAGAATCGTCGAACTTAGGATAATTAACGTCTTCTCTTTGAGATACTCGATGACGTGATGAAGAAAAGGTTCCAAAATCAGTACCTAATTTTCTATCAGAACTCTTTTTTACTTTCACCGAGAAAGTACACCTCCACAGCCTTCCAAATCTGGAGTGAAACGTCTTCTATCGGTTGCGCCCCATCAATACGAATTATACGTTCTGGATATCGTGCTGATAGCTCCTTATAACCAGAACAAACATTTGATAAAAATTTTTGCGTTTCTGACTCTATACGATCCAAGTGCCCTCTAGATCTTTTAATTCTATCCATTGCCAAAGATAAAGGGGTATCGATCCACAAGGTCAAATCTGGATCTGGGAAGTGACACCATGAAAAAAGATCTTCTACCTTTCTTTCTTCTAAACCTCTTCCCCATATTTGATAGGCACGTGTTGAATCAGTATATCGTTCACAGAGAACAATCTGCTTCTTTTCAAGGGCAGGAGCGACAACTTGAGAAACGTGTTCACAGCGATCAAATACAAAAAGCAGCAATTCACTTAACTCATGGTGAAGATCCTTGTCCAAAAGAAGTGTACGTACAAGATCTCCATGGCTCCAGCCTCCAGGTTCTCTGGTCCACACTACAGAAGCATGTTTCTCTTTTTGCAGTTTATCTTTTAAAAGGGCCGCTTGAGTACTTTTACCACATCCATCGATCCCTTCAAGAGTTATGAACATTATTATTCCCTTTCTTGTCTGTTATTGGTTTCTGGCACAATCTGTACAATTTTACGAAGGAGTCCTTCAACTACATAATCTGTTCTGAAAATACGCATGCTTCCTTCATTTAGTCTTCTCTCTTTAATTTGACTTAATAGTTCAAGATCTTCTTTCGTAGGGCCAGGTTGAGACGTTTCATCAGGAACTTTAGCATAATTAAGCTCAAGAATAACCTCATTATTGGTTTCCAAGGCACTAATTTCCTTGAGCATTTGATCAAAATTTTCTATAGTCTTCCATCCTTGAATAATAGCATCTTCTTCTAAAGGCATAATACCGCCACCTCTTACAGCAATTTCAACTGGACCAGCTGCATTTTGAGGGACAATAAGTTCGAATTTCTTTTTACTCTGTTCACCTCTATAAGGACGTAATGTTATTTCCACCGGAATTTTATCTCCAGGACGGAAGGTCTCCCCTTCAACTTTGAGACCTTCAATGAAAATAAGATTAGGTTTTTGAGTCATTTCCACAGAAAGGTGTATTCCTAAGGGGTAAATGTCCTTATACGGATTGAGCGTTATCGCCTTTATTATTTCTTGAATCTCACGAAGAGAATCTCCTCCAATATTTGATTCAGAAAAGAACATATTGCTCCGAGTCCAGCCCTTGGGAAGCCCATAGCCTTCAATTTGAAGAGAGACTCTCGCCGTTCCCTCGCCTATTCTGCCCCATAACCGATCTATTAATCCTGTATAAAGAATAGATGTCATTTCTGAGCTCATAAAAGGATCAGGAACAACATGAAATCTTTTTAAAGCTCGTACGTTTCTATCAACATCCTTGAAACGGAGAGAGGCATCAATAGATGGAGTAAAATAACCGACCTGTCCACCTATGGCTTCGGCTCGATCTTGGGTTATTGTTCCTACAATCTGAGAGAAACTGCCTATTTTAAAAGGGCTGGCTAAGTTAGGAATAACATTGTGAATGTTAACCTTGGCAGCAGGAAAAGCCACAGCGCCCCTTTCTAAAAAAGGATGTCCAAAAGCTAAGAAACGTCCGTCCTTATCAACCGATGTTACTGTTCCAATTGCTCCTACTGTAACATCACCCCATGCAAGAAGAACACCTACCCCATCTCCCGGGGAAAATGCCGCTTTATAATCAACTATGTGTTCATCACTACTTATACCTCCAGCAAGAACAGCTTTCTCACCTAACACGTTTTCAAGTTTGTTTACTGTCCTTTGACTGACACCACTAATCTGTAACGGTAAGGCTTTCGGTGTCATTTGGTCTGAAGGAGATTCTGGAGAGGTTGTATCGTTTGTACCAATTTCTTCGTTTTCACCCTTATCTTCTTCGGGTTGAGTTTCTTCTTTATGAGATTCCTTTTCGTCTTCTTTTTCAAGAGGTAATGTAAATTTTGGCAAGGATTTTTTCACTTCCGGCCAATTCCAAACAGTAGCCATGTCCTCTATTGGAGTAACATAGCCAATATTATGTTCACTAAAATTAAAACCATAGCCTATAGCCCCAATAAGCTTCTGACCAATATAGACAGGGCTACCACTCATTCCTGCAGCTATTCCACCAGTTTTATCAATAACATCACCGCTCACGCGAATCATAATAAGATGACGGGGACGACTCTCCAATTGCGGAACAATGCTTATTATTTCCACGGGAAAGGAGACGACTTTCTGACCCTGTATAACCGTTAAAGCGTATCCTTTCATTCCTGGTTTCAAATCTTCCAGAGGAAGAACAGGAACTGTTGGTTTAAATGACGATTGAGAAGCCCAACTCACATGAGTCGTCACTAAAAGCGTAAGTATCAGACAAACAAAAAAAATATGCGAAAGCGGCCGCTTATACAAAAAAATCCTCCTCCTCTACGAAAAACTTAGTTATTGCCAGACAATTTATTCCATCGCAAATAAGCCATTATGAAATCATCAAGGTCTCCATCAAGAACCGCTTGAATGTTACCTGTTTCATACCCTGTTCTGTGATCTTTTACAAGAGTATAAGGATGGAGAACATATGAGCGAATCTGATTGCCCCAACTTATTTCCTTCTTTTCACCTTGAATGGCATCCATCTCATCCCGACGTTCCTGAAGGGCTCTTTCATAGAGCCTGCTTTTTAAAATTTGCATAGCAACCATTTTGTTCATATGCTGTGACCGTTCGTTTTGACAGCTAACGACAATCCCCGATGAATAGTGGGTAATGCGTACTGCCGAATCTGTCATATTAACATGCTGACCACCTGCACCACTGGAACGATACGTATCGATTCTAATGTCTTCCGGGCGTATTTCTATATCTTCATTCTCTGGAAGGTCAGGCGTTATATCTACAGAGGCAAAGCTTGTATGTCGTCTACCTGCCGAATCAAAAGGTGATATTCGTACAAGCCGATGAACCCCCTTCTCAGATTTTAAATATCCATAAGCATAATCCCCTTCTACAAACAAGGTCACACTACTGATTCCACCTTCGGCATCACGTAGCAGATCTAGAATTTTGAAGCGGAATTTGTTCTGTTCCAACCACCGAACGTACATCCTATAAAGCATTTCTGCCCAATCCTGAGAATCTAATCCACCTGAACCTGCATGAACAGTAACAATAGCATTCCCCTGGTCAAAATCTTCACTGAGAAGTTCTATGAGTTGCAGATGTTCTATTTCTCTTTTAAAAGCCAACGCACGCTGGTCAAATTCTCGTTGAAGATCTGTGTCGTCTTCTTCATGTAAAATTTCCACGATAGTTTCCAATTCTTGAAACTCAGATACTATTTTTCTCCAGGAATCAAGTCTATCTTGACATCGCGCCAAATCTTTCGTTACCTTTTTAGCCTCGTCACTTCCCCAAAAATCTGGAGCAAGGGTTTTACTTTCAAGTTCATTTTTATTTCCCTCCAACCTAACGAGGTCAAAGACTTTCCTGCAGTTCTTCTTTTAAGGAACGCAGTTCCTCCAATACTGTAGAGTTTGGAATCGTTGCCATTATTCCAAATCACTCCTTTTCTAAATGCTGTATAATTCTCTTCGAGCTTTTCATTATATCATTCTGACTCCTGGTATTTCCTTTCATAAAAGCAAAATATCAGCTATTTATGAATGAATCCCATGAATAAAAATCATGTCAGTTTGTTATAATTCTTATTGTTATTATAAAAGAAGGGAGGGCCTCTATCTATGCGATTAACTGAACTTTCTAAAACAAGTGGGTGAGCCGCCAAAATAGGTCCGGCGGACCTTGAAAAAATACTTCGAGACATACCTTCGGTACGAGACGACCGTATTATTTCAACATGGGCATCTGGAGAAGACGCAGCACTCTGGATTATTGATGACAGACGCCTTGGAGTTCTTACCCTTGATTTCATTACTCCCATTGTAGATGACCCAAGAAAATGGGGAGAAATAGCAGCGTGTAATTCTATTAGCGACGTCTTTGCAATGGGCGGACGCCCTATTGTTGCCCTGAATATAGTAGGATTCCCCGTAAAAAAGTTAGATATTGAGATATTACGGGAAGTGCTTGAGGGAGGCTATGCAAAAGTTAGAGAAGCAGGAGCGTTTCTAGTAGGAGGTCATAGTGTAGAAGATGACGAACCTAAATATGGACTTGCTGTATACGGAGAAGTTGCAAGATCGAATCCATGGCAAGTAGTCGGAGCAAAACCAGGCGACGCACTACTTTTAACAAAACCTATAGGAAGTGGTGTCATTGCAACAGGAATAAAAGCGGACATGATTGTGGATCCCAAAGGACCAGAAGAGGCCATGCGATGGATGTCTACTCTTAATAATATTCCACTCGTCATTCCTCAAGAATTACTTGATCATGTTCATGCCTGTACAGACGTAACCGGTTTTGGGCTTATTGGACATACTCTAGATATGCTTTCAGCAAAAACGTTGAATGTCACGCTGGGTCTCCATGACGTCCCGTTATTTCCAGGTGTCATTGAACTTGCAGAGAGCGGGTTGATTCCGGCAGGCACATATAATAATAGAATTCAATATGAAGATCACGTCACAGAAAAAGAAGAATTCCCCGCTGAACGTGTAGACATGATGTATGATGCCCAAACGTCAGGCGGCTTATTGTTAGCTCTGAATCAAGAGCATGCCCCGGCAATGCTGAACGCATTGAAAGAAGCAGGGTTTGAAAGAAGCACGTGTATTGGTTATTTTTCTGAAGGGCAAGGTAAGATTGAAATTGTTCATAATCTTTAGTACAATAAACAATAAGTTGTGATTTTTACTCCCTCATGTGAAAACATGAGGGAGTTTTTAAAGGGGCATTTTATGAATAAAACTCATTCCTCCCACGTAGACTATATTTTACTTACGCTCTCTCTGTCTTTATTCTGCGCCATGCTTGGCGTTGGTGTTATTAGTCCCATTCTTCCTGTCTATGCATCAAAGCTTGGTGCTAGTGGCATTCTTCTTGGTCTGGTTTTCGGCACCTTCTCATTCGCGCGAACAGGCGGAATGATTCTCAGTGGAGAGTTAGCTGAACGTTTTGACAGAAAACGCCTCTTAACGCTTGGTCTTTTAATTTATTCATTAGCTTCCCTCGCTTATGTACACGCTGATACTACACTTTCTCTTATTACTATACGTTTCTTCCATGGACTGGGTTCCGCCTTTGTTGTACCTATAACGATGGCAATAGGCGCTGATATAGCAAAAAAAGGCGAAGAAGGCATATTTTTCGGTACACTTCAGGGTGCTCTCTTTTTAGGCGTAGGTTTTGGACCTCTTATCAGTGGAGTTCTTACTGATCATATAGGATGGCACGTGCCTTTTTATTTTATGACGACACTCACTACTATTGCCCTTCTCATGGTTATTAAAAAGCTTCCCATCGGGATTCCAAGTCGCTCTAAGTCTAATGGGAAAATGCTTCCCGCAATTAGAGGCATGATAAAAAATGCCGCTCTTCGAACCTGTTTTTATTACCAATTTTGTTTTGCAATGTGTCGAGGAACAATGCTTATGATGATTCCTCTTCTTGCTTCTGGTTACTCTCTTTCTTTTTCACAAATAGGCATAATCCTCTCCCTTAACTCCGTTACAACGGGAGTTTTACAACGATATTTTGGGCAACTTTCTGACAAAATTTCACGTCATCACCTGATAATTGTTGGTGGTATTTTCTCAGGGTGTGTTTTTATCATCGTACCTTTCTTTGAATCTTTTACAGGTCTCGTCATAGCGAGTGTTATTTTTGGCGTGGGGCACGCACTCTCTGCTCCATCTCTCGCAGCTATAGCTGCCGAAAACAGTTTTCAATTTGGTAGCGGGCGAACAATGAGCGTATTCAATATTTTCTTTAGTCTGGGGATGATGACGGGGCCAGTTCTAGATGGTTTTATCGTTGAATCAAACTTTCCATTGAGTCCATTTCATGTGCTGAGCTTCTTTATTTTTTCAGCAACAATCCCATTTCTTTTCTTTGTAAAGAATAAAAACAACCAATCAGCTACATCGGAAAGCTAAGATTTTGTATCTCCTGGAGTAGCTATATTCCATATTGCTAAGTACTGGTCGTAGAGAGCTATGATCAGATCTTGCCCTATTGTTGGATATTTTAATTGAATAACTGCCGTAGACTTACTCTCCAATAAAACTTTTTTCACTGGAGCTGGCGTTTTATGATCATATAAAACAGGAATATTCAATTGAGAACACTCTTTGATTTTCTCTTTGAGTTGATCTAAAGACTCTCCTTTTTCCCACGCTTTTCGCAATGTTTCTTCAGGTTGAATAATGCGACATTGCGCTGCTTTCAGCAGTTCAAGGTAGTCTTCTGAAAGGCTATATACTTCTTTTCCTTGTAAAAGTTGCCTTCCTAAATAAACAGTACTTTCCAAACGTCCCTGAAATTCAGCTAACCGTCGTTGGTAAAAAGAGTAATGTTCTGAATCAAGGCTAGAAAAAACATTGAGAATTCTTTGCGCTATAAAAGGAAGAACGGAAGGGTCTGTAAAATACCTATCTATTTCTTCCCGCGGAAAGGGTAATTGAGAATATAACACATGAATGTTTTTAAAATTTGGTGAGGAAAGCCCATACTTTTGCGCATTTTTATAATCCAGTGCTAAAAAAGGACCGTCTTTGGGCAGTTTTTTGACAGATACCTTTTTTTCAATGCCATCTTCTGTCCATTGGCCTATGGGTTTTACGTTTATAAAGACCCCACCCATAAAGTGGGCTATAACTGAAAGCCATGGAGATGTGACCCATAAGTCCATTGCAAAAACTTTAATGGGGCAAATAACCAACAGTAAAATGACAAGTAAAAATCTAACTTTTTCTTTCGCAGATAACAACATTATTGGCGCCATCCAATTCCTCTACACGAACTTCCACTATTTCATCAGAAGATGTAGGTACATTTTTCCCGCAATAATCGGGTTGTATAGGCAATTCACGATGGCCTCTATCTATTAAAACTGCAAGTTGAACTACAGAGGGGCGTCCTAAATCCATAAGAGCATCAAGAGCAGCCCGTACTGTTCTGCCCGTATAAATGACGTCATCAACTAAAACGACCTTCATTCCATTTACATCAAAGGGAATAGATGTGCTATGTACCACTGGCTGTTCGTGAAGAAGAGTGAGGTCATCTCTATAAAGAGTTATATCTAATTCACCTGCAGGAATTTTGACTTTCTCTTGTTTTTTAAGTGATTGTTGAAGCCGTTTGGCCAAAAAAACGCCACGTCTTTGAATGCCAACTAAAGCAACATTCTCTGTTCCCCTGTTTCTCTCGATAATTTCATTGGCAATTCTTTTAAGAACTCGTTCTATATCCTCTTCATTCATAATCGTCGTTTTTTCTACAAGCATTCCTAAGGCCCTCCATCAATATCATTTTTACACCAGAGTTCCGTTTGAGTCAGTACCTGTTGCGCAACCTTACTTTCAGCCATTTTTATCGAATGTCCACGCCCAACAGCTTTAAAATGATCTCCTATACTCAATTGCACCGTAAAAAGGGGCATATGAGAAGGACCTTCTGATGATACAACTTTGTATTGAGGTTGCCCCAATCCTCTTTTTTGGGTTTCTTCTTGTAGAAGAGACTTTGGATCTTGTTTTTCATCATACGCATTACTTTTAGACTGAAAAAAGAGATATCTTAGTATAACCTGCGATGCGGCTTCATATCCGCCGTCAAAAAACACCGCCCCAAAAACAGCCTCAGAAGCATCTGCAATAATAGATGCATTCGCCCCCTGATGGACCAATCCCTTGCCTAAACGAACAAGGCGCGGAATCTCCATAGAAGTCCCCCACGCAGACAATGCATCCTTACAAACAAGGTTTGCACGATATCGCGTCAAGACTCCTTCATCTTCATGAGTGTATTCATTAAATAAACCAGCAGAAACGACTAGTTCCAGAACAGCATCGCCCAAGAACTCTAAGCGCTCGTTAAAAAAAGGAAGGCCCGCCTCATGAGCAAAGGAAGCATGGGTTAGGGCCTCCTCTAACGTCGCTATATTAACAAAAGAATATCCTAGTCGTTCCTGAAAGGAGGCAAGCGCAAGTCGCCACCATTGCTCCTTCTCAGATACGTTCACTTTTTATCTTACTCCTCGTATTTCTGTACTGCTATAACTGCATTATGTCCACCAAATCCGAAGCTATTAACTAAAAGACGGGACACAGATTTATGTACAGCCTCCTGGCCTACAACATTGACTCCACAATCAGGATCAGGTGTTTCGTAGTTGATCGTAGGATGAACGACACCTTCCACTATGGACTGTAACGCTGCTATTGTTTCTAATGCTCCGGCAGCTCCAAGACAATGTCCGATCATTGATTTTGTTGAATTGACAAGAACATTGGGGGTATACTCACCAAACAATGTGCGAATTGCCATGCTTTCCATTTTATCATTAAGCTCTGTAGAGGTTCCGTGAGCATTAATATAATCAACATCTTCAGGAAGCCATTTTGCCTGTCGCATGGCCTGTCGCATGGCTCTGACCGCTCCATCCCCTTGAGGATCAGGTGCAGTAATATGGCTCGCATCGCATGTAGAACCATATCCTACAATTTCTCCATATATAGTAGCACCGCGTTTTAAAGCATGCTCTAAGTCCTCAAGAACGAGAACACCTGCCCCTTCCCCCATTACAAAACCATCGCGATCCTTGTCAAAAGGACGAGATGCCCGTTGTGGTTCGTCATTTCTAGTGGAAAGAGCCTTCATAGCAGCAAAACCTGCAATACTGATAGAACGAAGAGCTGCTTCCGTTCCTCCAGCAAGAATGATATCTGCGTCATCCCTCATTATTGAGTAGTAGGCTTCACCTATACTATTTGTTCCTGTGGCACATGCTGTAACAACACACATATTAGGCCCTTTAGCTCCATAGCGAATAGCAACATATGCAGTAGACATGTTGCTGATCATCATAGGAATAAAGAAGGGGCTTACACGCCTCGGTCCTTTTTCCATCAGAGTTTTAAAATTGTTAAAAGTGGTTTCTATGCCACCCTGTCCTGTTCCAATATAAACACCAAATCTATTCGAATCCAGGCTACTAATATCAAGATGGGCATCTTCGACTGCCATATCAGCTGCTGCTACAGCAAAATGAATAACCCGATCAGATCTTTTTGCCTCTTTTTTGTCAAGCCAAAGCGTAGGGTCAAAATCTTTAATCTCAGCACCAAATGTCACAGGAAGATCACTGGCATCAAATGTTGAAAAAGGGAAGACTCCGTTTTTTCCTTCTTTAAGAGCCTGCCAAAAATTTTCCCTACCATTCGCGATTGGGCTTACTACTCCTAACCCCGTGATAACTACCCTTCTCAAAATACGTCACTCCTCACCGTTCAAGGATAGGGCATTTCTCAGTTTTGAGAAGGCCGGAGGTGTACACCTGTGTCCTCCGGCCTTGTAAATGCATTTATTTGTTGACTTACTCTTCTACTCCAAGCTTGTCGAAGGTATATTTCATTGCTTCCCCTACGGAAGTGAGCTTTTCCGCATCCTCGTCAGGAATTTCAATGTCGAACTCTTCCTCAATACCCATGATGAGCTCAACAATATCAAGAGAGTCAGCTCCAAGATCTTCAACAAAAGAAGCCTCCGGAACGATCTGGCTTTCTTCAACATCCAATCTATCGATGATAATTTCTTTCAGGCGTGCTAACACTTCTTCTTTTTTCATTCTCCTTCACCCCCTTCCTCACATCATAATATAAATTTAACACATAGTCATTCCGCCATCGACGGCAATAACCTGACCTGTTATATATGCAGAATCATCTGAAGCAAGGAAAGCTGCAACCTTTGCAATATCTTCAGGAACTCCAGCTCTACCTAAAGGAATCTGAGACAGCATAGACTGTTTAATCTCATCTTTCAAGATGGATGTCATATCAGTTTCAATGAAACCTGGAGCAATAGCATTTGAAGTAATTCCGCGGGCCCCATATTCCCTCGCAACAGCTTTGGTAAATCCGACAATTCCAGCTTTTGATGCGCAATAATTCGACTGGCCTGGATTTCCAATCAAAGCGACAACAGAAGAGATATTAATAATACGCCCCCATCGTGCTTTTACCATCTTCTTCAAGGCTCGTTTTGAACAACGATATACTGAGGTAAGGTTAGCTGCAATTACTTTATCCCAGTCATCATCTTTCATTCGCATCAGAAGATTATCCTTTGTTATTCCTGCGTTGTTTACAAGAATCTCCACAATACCCCATGAATCTTCTATTGTTGAAAAAAGAGCCTCTACTTGCTCAGCGTCGGTAACATCACATTTCACAGCTAAGCTTTTAACACCCATAGCTTCTATTTCCTTACAGACGTTCATTGCTTCGCTTTCGCTTCTGTTGTAACTTATGGCCACATTGTGTCCACGTGAAGCGAGTTCCAAAGCAATAGCTTTTCCTATCCCTCTACCTCCGCCTGTAACAAGTGCTATCTTCTCTGGCATATCTATTCCGCTCCTTCCTCCTGGAAAAGGGCAGCTATAGCCCGTAACTCTTCTTCATTCATCGCAGAATACGTCTTAAGCCCCTTCTGGCAACGCTTAATTAAACCAGCCAAGACAGTTCCTGGCCCTAATTCCAAATACGAATCTATATTCTGCGAAACCATATACATAACAGAATCTGTCCATAAAACAGGACTATATGTCTGATGGTATAGCGCACTCTGTATATCTTCTACAGTGGAAACTGGTTTTGCCGAAACATTGGCTATAACCGGTCGCGAGGGAACATGCCACTCGCATTCCTCAAAAGCCTTCTGAAGCTGATCGGCAACTGGCCTCATTAAGGAGCTATGGAATGGAGCGCTTACTTTCAGCATTATTGCCTTACGAGCTCCTCTTTTTTTAGCCTCTTCTGCTGCTTTTTCAACAAAGGAAGTCTTACCCGAGATAACAATTTGCCCAGGCGAATTAAAATTTGCAGGCTGGCATTCTTGATTCGGTGCTAACTCAGCACATATATCACAAACCACATCGGAATCAAGTCCAATAAGAGCTGCCATTGCACCGACTCCTTCAGGAACCGCCTCTTGCATAAGAGAGCCACGAAGATGAACCAAACGAACGCCATCTTCTAACGAAAGAGCACCCGTGGCAACCAAAGCAGTATATTCGCCAAGGCTATGGCCAGCGAAATAATCTGCATCTATTGAAACTCCGAAAGCTTCTGTCAATACTGAATATGCGGCGATACTCGCCGTTAAAATAGCTGGCTGCGTAAAAGCAGTAAGAGTAAGTTTCTCGTCTGGACCATTAAAAATAATGTCACTCAGTTTAAAACCTAGTGCTTTATCTGCTCTTTCAAATACATCCCTAGCTACATCAAAGGTGTCATATAAACTTTTTCCCATTCCTACTTCTTGAGCTCCCTGACCAGGAAAAACTACTGCATATTTCATTTGTGACACCTCGATTCTTTAAAATTCAAAATGTGGAAGTCTGGATATAACATCAGCAGCCTCATTAAACATAGTTTGAATTATCTCAGCCGCTGGTTTTATATCGTTTATCATTCCGGCGCTTTGGCCAGCCATAACAGAGCCCCATTCAATGTCTCCATCTACAACAGCCGCTCTCAAACGCCCTGTTCCTAATTTTTCTATGTCATCTATTGAAGCTCCCGCATTTTCAAGTTCTTCAAACCGTGCTGATAATTTATTTTTCAAACAACGTACAGGATGACCAGTTGGCCGACCTGTTACTACATTACTTCTATCTCTGGCTTTTAAAATTGCTTCTTTGTAGTTTTGATGAACGGTGCATTCTGAGCAACAAACCATTCGAGTTCCAATCTGAACTCCCTCTGCGCCAAGGCTGAAGGCTGCGGCGATTCCACGGCCATCGGCTACGCCTCCTGCAGCAATAACAGGAATATTCACAGAATCAACAATTTGTGGAACAAGAACCATCGTCGTCAAATCACCTATGTGCCCTCCCGCTTCAGTACCCTCAGCAACTACAGCATCAGCACCCTGTTTCTCTACGCGCTTAGCCTGAGCAACCGAAGCAATTACAGGAATAACGACTGTTCCCAAGGGTTTTAATCGTTCAATAACTTTTCCTGGGCTTCCAGCTCCTGTTGTCACTATAGGAACACGGTGCTTAGCTGCTAATTCCATAGCAGCATCAGCAGTTGAGGACATAAGCATAATATTCAGTCCAAAGGGTTTATCCGTCAATTCTCTGGCACGAATCAGCTCTTGCTCTAAAATCTCAGGCGGCATGTTAGCGGCTCCTATGAGGCCAATACCGCCCCCATTACTTACCGCTGCTGCTAAAGTTGCGTTAGCGACCCAAGCCATACCCCCCTGTATGAGTGGATATTGCACACCAAGGAGCTGCGTTACTCTGTTTTTCCAAACCAAAATATTCACCTTACATCTCATACAGAATTGAACCGTATGTCATCCCGGCTCCGAAACTAGAGAGGACCATCTTCTGCCCCTTTTCTAATTTTCCGCTCTCAAACAACTCTGCAAGAACAAGGAAAACAGACGCAGCAGACGTATTTCCATAACGATCAAGATTTACCCATGTCTTTTCAGGATCAGCTCCAAGACGTTTCATAACTCCGTCTATAATACGGAGATTAGCTTGATGGAATAACCACCAATCAATTTCAGAAGGATCAACGTCAGATGCCGAAACAAACTTTTTGAGAAAAGAAGGTAGAACACGATTTACAAATTTAAAAACATCATTTCCCTTCATGTGAACATAATGAAGTCCTTCTGCAATCGTTTTCTCCGAAGCGGGGTTCTCAATAAGTCCACCAGGGAGGGTTATAAAGTCAGATTTTGTGCCATCAGCACGAAGCTCCGCAGATATGAAACGTCCTGTGCCTTCAACGGAAGGGCCAAGAACAGCAGCTCCTGCACCGTCTCCAAAAAGAACACATGTATTGCGATCTTCCCAGTTAATAACGTGAGACAATACTTCAGCACCGACAACGAGCACCTTGTTCCAAAGTCCGCAGCTAACGCCTGTCATCGCAACAGTAAGAGCATAAATACATCCTGTACATCCCGACTGTACGTCGAAAGCTCCAGCATGAGAAGCCTTAAGTTTCCCTTGCAATTTAGGAGCCACTCCAGGGAAAAGGGTGTCTGGAGTATTGGTTGCAACTATAACCATGTCAAGCTCTGATGCAGAAACTCCACTCTTTTTCAATGCGGCTAAAGACGCTTTATAGGCAAGATCACTTGTCAACTCACCTTCAGCTGCAATTCGTCTTTCACGAATCCCTGTTCGTTCCCGAATCCATTCGTCATTTGTTTCAACCATTTCAGACAAATCATTATTGGTCATTATTCTTTTAGGAACATACATTCCAGTCCCAAGAATCGCAACATCACGACCATTTAACTGACCCATTACTATACCTCCTTGCCAAGCTCATCAGAAATGAGATCGACACCCTTCTGTAAAACAAAGTTTCTCGCTACTCGTATTGCACTTTCTACAGCGGGAGCTTTAGATCGTCCATGAGCTTTTATAACCACGCCATTTACACCGAGAAGAGGAGTCCCTCCATGTTTTTCGTAATTAAAACGCCCCCACAAATCTTTAAGCATTGGGGCCATAAAAAGAATTCCTATTTTAGGCAATACTCTCCGTCCAAATTCCTCTTTTGCAATTGAATAGACGGCTTGTATAACACCTTCGGCGAATTTTAAGACTACATTTCCTGAAAAACCATCGCAAACGACAACATCTGCCTTACTAAAGGGGACTTCGTCGCCTTCTACATATCCAGTAAATTTCAATGAGCTAGCTTTCAACATCTCTCGTGCACTCGCAATAACTTCATCGCCCTTTATGTCTTCCGAGCCATTAGAAAGAAGCGCTACCTCAGGGGACGGCACTCCCAAAATACACTTTGAATAAATATTTCCCATCAGTGCAAATTGATAAAGGTTTATTGGTTTGGCTCGAACTGTAGCGCCCACATCTAAAAGAAAGGTATACTTGTTCAACGTAGGAAGAGCAACTCCCAGTGCAGGACGGTCTATTCCTGATATTCTTCCAACAACCAAGACTCCACCAGCAACAATAGCACCAGTATTCCCTGCAGAGACACAACCTTGAGCTTCCCCATTTCTCGTCATTTCCATAGCAAGACGTAAGCTGGAGTGTCTCTTCTTACGAATACTTTGACTTGGATGCTCATCCATAGAAATGAACTCTTCTGTATGGACTATTGAGAGTCTCTTTCGAACATCAATCTCTGCCTGATCTATAATTGGTTCTATTTGAGAACGGTCCCCTACAAGGACGATCTCCAGATCTCTAAATTTTCTACACGCCAATATCGCACCTTTACAAGGTTCGTGGGGAGCATTATCGCCTCCCATGGCATCAACAGCCAATAACATTGTTACGTTTGCCTCCCCTCTTAATCTCTCGTCTCGAGGGAGTTTATGACCACGGCTATAAAACGGCCTACAAAAATTTCATGATCTCCAACCCGAGTTCGCACACTAACGATATATTTATTATCCTTATGCACACCAACTTTTGCACGAGCGATCAAAACATCCCCAACCTTAGCATGGCTCTTATACTCGCCACTCATTGAATCGATTATGACCATATCGGCCTCAACTACCGCTATTGCAATTGAACTAGCCTGGGAATATATATAATGATCACACACATAATCTGTATGGCGGAATGCCATATCTTTTTTTGTTTGAAGGACTGACAGCGCCCATTTATTGGGCTCGAGTTCAAGAAGGTCTCCTACAACTTCGCTTTGTTTCAATGAACGCAGTTTGCTTGTAGCCCTTTGGGCCATATTTTTAGTACGTTCTCTTAGCTCTGGCACTCCCAGTAACGCACGATCAAGACGGACGGTACTGACGCTAACGTCTAAAGCATCAGCTAATTCTTTGTCTGTATAAAGCGGATTCTGTTCTAAAAACTTTAATAGCTTTTCCTGTCTTTGCTTTTTCCGTTTCGAACGAATCGTCACAACCTCCAGTTTTTAAGACCTGGTACTAATATCTGATCTGATGACTGGGTCAGTATAATATTTTTCAGCTTTCTGGTCAAGAAAAAAATAGCGGAGGACACATGCCCTCCGCTATTTTATGTGAGCCAAATCAATTCGATGCAGCTCACGCCTCATTTTAATCTTAAATCTTATGCTTCCTCGGCTACTACTTCTTCTCCCGTTTTTACAACTTTACGGCCTCTGTAGTATCCACACTCAGGGCAAGCACGATAATTCATAATTATCTCTCCACAGTGCGGACAAGTTGTAAGTCCAGGTGCAGTAGCAGATCCAAGCCAATTTGCTTTTCTTTTATGCGTACGTGCATGAGAAACTCTACTTTTAGGTGTTGCCATACTCGTTCCCCTCCTTTTCCTTAAGCTTCCAAATCTTCTTTCTTGATTTTTAGCAAATCTGCGAGTCTGGGGTCTCTAGTCTCACGGTTGCAGCCACAATCACCATCGTTGAGAGAAGCGCCACAAACAGGACAAAGTCCTTTGCAATCCTCTCTACAAAGAGGGTTGGTGGGAAGGCTCAATATGAGACTTTCCCATACCTGCGGAGTAATATTTAATTTATTCTCCAAAGCGTCTACCAAAACTAGATGCTCATCTGATTCTTGTTCTCGCTCAGATGTAACAGAATCCCGCAAAGAGTAAAGATACATGAAATGTGTCTGTAATGCAATATCTGTTAGTTCAAGACAACGAACACAGGGAACTGAAAGTGTAGTTTCCAGTTCAATCTGGACCATGACAGACTGATCAGCCCAACTTACATGAGCGACAACCTGCAACGGAGAAAGAAAAGAAAATTCTTCTTGGGCAAAAACAATAGATTGTTTCATCTCTATTTGCCAAGAAGCATCTACCACATCCGGCCCTTCCTCCCTGTCTGGCAAATGCACCCAAAATGACCAGTCAGACGGCAGATCAGTAATTGCCATGAGATTTCCTCCTTCTTTCTGTCTTACTTTGAGACGATATCTCTAGTATCTCGAGCAATTACAAGTTCTTCGTTTGTCGGGATTACAAGTACCGTTACTTTAGAATCGTCTGTGCTGATAACAGCTTCTTTTCCTCGGATGTTGTTTTTCTCTGCATCAAGTTTAACACCAAGGAACTCAAGACCGCTACATACTTTTTCTCTAGCTTTAGCACTATTTTCTCCGATACCAGCAGTAAAAACAAGCACGTCTATGCCACCCATAGCAGCAGCATAAGCACCAATATACTTTTTAATACCGTAATAAAGCATAGACTCTGCCAATTCTGCGCGTTTGTTACCCTTTTCTGCCTCTTCCTCTACATCGCGAAGGTCGCTGCTTACACCAGAGATACCAAGGAGTCCACTTTCTTTATTCAAAATGTGACTCATGGCTTTGGGATCAAGATCTTCTTGCTCAGCAAGGAATGTAAGAAGCTGAGGGTCAACATCACCAGCACGTGTTCCCATGATAACTCCGGGGAGGGGGCTGAATCCCATGCTAGTATCAACAGATTTTCCGCCATCAACAGCTGTTATGGAGCTTCCGTTTCCTAAATGGCATGTGACAATCTTAAGATCTTCAACTTTTTTACCAAGGAAGTCAGCTGCTCTATGAGAAACATAGAAATGGCTTGTTCCGTGGAAGCCATAACGGCGAACTCTGTACTTTTCATAATAGTGATAAGGAACACCGTACATATAAGCCTGTCCAGGCATTGTCTGGTGGAAAGCTGTGTCAAAAACTCCAACCTGAGGAACATTGGGAAGAACTTCCTGCATAGCTTCAATGCCCATAAGGTTTGCTGGGTTATGAAGAGGTGCAAGAGGCACGCACTCCTGAAGAGCTTCGATAACATCTTTATCGATCATAACTGAACGTGCAAATTTCTCTCCACCGTGAACGACTCTGTGCCCTACGGCATTGAGCTCATCAAGACTCTTAAGTACCCCATGCTGAGGATCAAGAAGGGCCTCAAGAACATATTTAATAGCCACTTTATGGTTAGAAATTTCTGTATTACGAATGACAGCATCCATTCCAACCTTCGTGTGCTTAATTCGAGAACCTTCAATACCAATACGCTCAACCAATCCCTTAGCGAGAACAGCTTCTGTCTCCATGTCGAAAAGCTGATACTTCAAAGATGAACTTCCACAGTTAATAACCAATACTTTCATTGCTTTTGGATTCCTCCCTCTCCTTGACCTGATAGAATTCTACAGGGTATCTTTAAGAGTATCTGTATTATTATATATTTATAGAAAGCGTGATTACCTATGTCAAAAAATGTTGTTGGCATCATCGCTGAGTATAACCCTTTACATAACGGGCATGTTTTTCAGTTAAATGAAGCAACACGGAAAACAGATGCTTCAGAAATCGTCGTCGTTCTTTCTTCCCATTTTACACAAAGAGGAGAACCTGCTTTTTTAGATAAATGGCAACGCACAGCTCTCGCCTTAGAAGCCGGCGCAGACGTAGTATTAGAACTACCTGTATTTTTTTCATGCCATAATGCCGGAGTTTTTGCCGCAGGAGCGGTAGATATTCTGGCAGCATGTCACAGTGTAACCCATCTTTCTTTTGGTATGGAAAACCATAATTGCGATTTATCCACAATCCTTGACATTCTAATTCACGAACCTGAACCTTTCAAGAGAGAACTCAGAAGATATCTTGAAAAAGGCTTTTCATATGTGAAAGCGCGTGCTTCGGCTCTGGAAGCATTAATTCCAGATTCAGGTTCAATACTCTCTCAACCTAATAACTCCCTTGCATTGGCGTATCTTCTTCACATCGAAAAAAACAAATACCCATTACATTGTGTTCCTATAGAGAGAAAGGGAGCTGGCTACCACGACGAAACTTTTCAAGGAACATGGGCAAGTGCCTCAGCGATACGAAAAGCATATAGAGGAGGAAAACAGGAAAACATACTTGATGCTCTTCCATCCTTTTCCCGATCTCTCATAGAAGAAGCCTGCAAGAGTGGTCGGATTGCATACTCTGCCCAAAAATTATGGCCCTTTCTCCAAACAAGTCTTTTACGAAGCACACCTCAAGAAATTGCAAAAACAGCAGAGATGAAAGAAGGTCTCGAAAACCTATTTTATAAATTGGCCGGAACCTCTCTTTCCTGGGATGATTTCGTATCACAAGCAACATCTAAGCGTTACACAAAGGGGACAATTCAACGCTTCGCCATTGATTGGCTTTTAGGCATCAAACATTGGGAAAACAGAGCCTTTCAACGGCTGGGACCTCAATATATACGTGTTCTCGGTTTTTCTTCCCGCGGGAAAAAATTGCTAAAAGAGATGCGTAGCAAAACAACGTTACCCATTATTACCAGAGGATATATTCCTTCTTTCAGAGGACCATCTCGTCGGTTACTCCAACTTGAGAATATTGCATCGACATTATGGGAATATCTCGTAGATACTCCGTACACAGAACATGAATTACGAGCAATCCCTTATCAATTGGAAAACGGCTTAGGGTAACGTTCTCGCAGCCGACGATATACCCCTGGAGGAACCATTTCCTGAACAGGGCCTCCAAAATGGAAAATCTCTTTCACTGCGTGGCTTGAAAGATACGAGTATTTAGCCTCCGTAACGATAAATAATGTTTCTATGTCCGGCGCTAATTGCCTGTTCATGAGAGCTAGTTGAAATTCGTATTCGAAATCCGATAAAGCACGGAGACCACGAATGATAATACGACTTCGCTCTTGGCGTAAAAAATCGACAAGAAGTCCGGTAAACGAATTCACCTTTACATTAGGAAGATGACTTAATGCTTCTCTAGCCATTGCTTTTCTCTCTTCTACACTAAAAGTTGCTTTTTTCTGAGGATTAAGCAACACGCTGACAACAAGTTCGTCAAACAAAGCAGCTGCCCTTTCCGCTATATAAATATGACCGTTCGTAATAGGATCGAAAGACCCCGGGTAAACAGCACGTATAGGGCGTTTCATTCAAAGACCTCCTTCTTCTTTAAAAAGGTGAGGTTCGTATCTCCATAAGTACGTGAGTCTGTCACAATAAAATCGTCACCTTGAATTATAATAGGCTCTCGTATTGAATGCTCTATTATAATTAAACCATTATCTTTCAAAATAACAGGTGCTTCTTTCAGAAGATCCAGAATTCTATTGGGCCACCCTTCTTCATAAGGGGGATCTGCAAAAATAATATCAAAAGAATGATTTTTTTTCTGTAACCACTGCAAAGCCCTTCGTATATCCATTGATAGCACAATATAAGAATCGCTATCTATCTCTTTTTTAAAATTTTTGCGAATAGCTTCAGCCCTCTTACGCACAAGCTCAACCTCTACAACTGGCCTTGCTCCCCGCTCATAAGCAAAAGCACCAACCTTTCCGGTACCAGCAAAGAGATCAAGAAAAGCCACCTCTTGAAGAGACCCCAGTATATTAAATAACGCCTGAAGAACTTTAGATGATGTAGGACGTACGTCCTTCATTTGAAAGACTCCATTACAAAGGGTTTGATATCAAGAATTGGAGTACCGTCTATGGCATCAAGACCAACAACAAAAAGAGTGTTCCCCTCTTTTTTCAAAAGTCGACAACGAGTCGTTCCCAAAAAGTTTGGACGACGGGGAGAACATGTTGAACAAACACTCTGCAACGGCCGACGCAAATCTCCCCTTGGATGAACCTGAAAAGGAAAGGCAGAAGACCTGTGAAAGCGAAAAATCACTAAAATTTCGGTGCCCTCCTTTATGTCTTCAAAAGCAGGAAGATAAAAAGGATCAAGAAGAATGCTAGAATGATGTTCCTTAAATGAATCAGGAGAAACAGGTTCGCCTATAGAAGATTTCACAATACCAATAGGTTTAACACAATACCCCTTCATGAACGATCAACTACCCTGCCCAGATAATCAGCAAGATAATAAAGTGATCTTTTTAATGCAGGTGTTCTAAAAGCTGCACAATTACTATCAAGTTTTATAAGAGTCTCATTTTCTTTCTTTACCAGCTTTAAAAAATAACGCTGCTCAAAACCACCATCGGATGCTATGGTCTGAATAAGAAAGGCACCCTCAGGCGATGTATAGTATCCTTTATATGTCCAATGGCAATCTTCTTCAGTTCCCTCATACCCATTGAGTGAATCAAGGTCTGCCAAAGTCCATGCACTAGTCTCTATTTTTGTGTTCACCGTTTCTTCCTCCTTTATGAGGCGTTCTACTGTAAATCTCTCTTTTTTCTCTATCTGAACCAGAAAAATATCCTTACCTTGTGCCAGCCATTTTCTCTCATACTTCGTCTTTACCGGACGAGATGGATTCCTCTCGAAAGTACGCAATTGAAGAGCATTGTGTGAAGATAAAACATCTCGAACCTCTTCCGCATACCATTCTTCATCTGTAACGAGTTCGAAAACTCCACCACATTTAAGAACGGCTGCCAACATATCTGCGAAACCAATATATGTAACTCTTCTTTTCTCATGGCGAGATTTTGGCCAAGGACATGGGAAATTCATATAGACCTTATCGATGCTCTCATCTTCAAAACACTCTCTAAGTAAGAAACGTGCATCCCCACACATAAGGAATAAATTCGCGATTCCCAAGCTCCGCGCTCTTTTCGCTGCCTTCAAAACACATGTTTGTGAAACTTCTATTCCCCAAAAGGTATCTTGAGAATTATTTTTTGCCATATAAACGGGGAATTCGCCGTTGCCAAAACCTATTTCTACAATATCCCTTCCCTCCTCTTTCTTATAAGGGGAAAGTTTAAAAGGAAGTTGCATAAACTCAGGTCGTATTACAACATCTTTAAGAGTTACAAAAGCCACAGGCATCAACGCCTCCTTAAGAGCAAAACTTAAAAGCAGATAGATTATAACAGCCTTTTAGTTCTCCTTGCAGAGCTTTATAAAAAATAAAGAGTCTATACCATTCGTGACTATCATAACATTGACAGTCCTTTTCATTGTGATAATATCAACGCGAATGTCAGAATGGATTTTTTTGTCTTTTTTGAAAAATGCGATTTTAGAATGTTCATATCTTGCAAATATTTCACCTTTAAATATAGCTGTTTCTTTTTTCGCACTTAATTATTATTATATTTCAGTAGGAGAGCATTGCTTTGGATTCAATCAGAGGTCATAATGCTCTCTATTGAAAAAATACAGAGGGGGTACATGAATGGCTAAGCAATGGAAAACGATGGATGGAAACACCGCAGCGGCGCATGTTTCCTACGCGTTCACAGAGGTTGCTGCTATCTATCCCATCACACCTTCGTCTCCAATGGCAGAGGTAATTGATGAGTGGGCAGCCCATGGACTGAAAAATATTTTTGGCAGAACTGTTGATGTAGTTGAACTTCAATCAGAGGCAGGTGCTTCTGGAGCCGTACACGGTTCTCTTTCTGCAGGTTCCCTGACAACAACTTTCACAGCATCCCAGGGACTCTTACTCATGCTTCCCAACATGTATAAAATTGCTGGAGAACTTCTTCCAGGAGTTTTTGATGTTTCTGCTCGTGCAGTAGCCGGTCACGCTCTCTCCATTTTTGGAGACCACAGCGACGTAACAGCATGCAGAGCTACCGGTTTTGGCTTCCTCGCTTCTGGAAGCGTACAGGAAGTTATGGATCTTACAGGTGTAGCACACCTTGCGTCTATCAAATCAAGTATTCCTTTCGTCAACTTCTTCGATGGTTTCAGAACTTCTCACGAAATTCAGAAAATCGAGTTGATGGATTATGATGATTTGGCAAAACTTGTTGATTGGGATGCAGTAAAACGATTTAAAGATCGTGGACTGAATCCTGAGCACCCCTACCAGAAAGGTACTGCTCAGAACCCTGATATATACTTCCAGGCAAAAGAAGCAGCAAACCGTTTCTACACAGATCTTCCTGATATCGTCGAAGAATATATGAATGAGATCACCAAAGTTACAGGAAGAGAGTATCATCCTTTCAACTATTATGGTGCTCCTGATGCCGAGCGTGTTGTAATTCTTATGGGGTCTGCCTGCCAGGCCGCAGAAGAAGCTGTTGACTATCTCAACGCTAAAGGCGAAAAAGTCGGAATCATTGAAGTTCACCTTTATCGCCCATTCTCTGCAAAATATTTCTTTAACGTTCTTCCGACAACAGCAAAGAAAATTGCTGTTCTTGATAGAACTAAAGAGCAGGGCGCACTTGGCGAGCCTCTTTATGAAGATGTTCGTACATTGTTCTATGATAAAGACGAAAAACCCGTTATCGTTGGTGGCCGCTATGGTCTTGGTTCAAAAGATACAACTCCTTCTCAGATTAAGGCTGTTTTTGACAATCTTAAAGCTGAAGAACCCAAGAACCACTTCACAGTTGGTATCGTAGACGATGTTACCCACACTTCACTTGAAATAAAAGAAAATATCAACGCTGCTCCTGAAGGAACAATTCGTTGCAAATTCTGGGGTCTCGGCTCTGATGGAACTGTTGGTGCCAATAAGAACTCCATTAAAATCATTGGCGATAATACTGATATGTATGCACAGGGATATTTCGCTTACGACTCTAAAAAATCAGGTGGCGTAACCATTTCTCACCTTCGTTTCGGTAAGAAGCCAATTCGCTCAACATATCTTATTGAGGCAGCTGATTTTATAGCCTGCCACAAACAGGAATATGTCCATTTGTACGATGTTCTTGCAGGGCTTAAAAAAGGCGGAAAGTTCCTTCTTAATACCCAGTGGACAACAGTAGAAGATCTTGAGAAACATCTTCCTGCCAGTATGAAACGCTATCTTGCAGAGAACGAGATTGAGTTCTACGTATTGAATGGTGTCGACCTTGGTATCGAAATCGGACTCGGAAACAGAATCAATATGATCATGCAGTCCGCTTTCTTCAAATTGGCCAATGTCATTCCAATTGAAGACGCCGTGAAGTACATGAAGGAAGCTATTAAGAAGACCTACGGCCGAAAAGGCGAAAAGATCGTCGAAATGAACTATAAAGCTGTAGATGCGGGTGTAGGCGCTCTCGTCAAGATAGACATCCCTGCAAGCTGGAAAGAAGCTAAAGACGAGTGCTGCTGTGAAAATAATGACGCAGATAGACCAGATTTCATTAAGAACGTTTGCGACGTTATCAACCGCCAGGAAGGCGATAAACTTCCCGTGAGCGCTTTTGTTGGCCGCGAAGATGGTAGCTTCCCTTCAGGAACATCCGCATATGAGAAACGCGGTGTAGCTGTAAACGTTCCAGAGTGGCTTAAGGATAAATGTATTCAGTGCAACCAGTGCGCTATGGTCTGCCCTCACGCAGCTATTCGCCCTGTGCTTCTCAATGAAGAAGACAAGAAAAACGCTCCTGAGACCTTTGCTACAGTTGATGCGAAAGGCAAGGAGTTTGCAGGGCTCGCATTCCGTATGCAGGTCGATACACTTGACTGCCTCGGCTGCGGAAACTGTGCTGATATCTGCCCTGTAAGTGCTCTTGAAATGAAACCTCTTACGTCTCAGACAGACGCAGAAGTTCCCAACTGGGATTTTGCTGTTACTGTCTCTGATAAATCTGACCTTACAAATAAGAATACAGTGAAAGGCAGTCAGTTTGCCCAGCCACTGTTCGAGTTCTCTGGCGCTTGTGCAGGATGCGGAGAGACACCATATGCCAAATTAGTTACTCAGCTTTATGGTGATCGCATGATCATCGCTAACGCAACTGGTTGTTCTTCCATTTGGGGTGGATCTGCTCCTAGCATGCCTTATACAACAAATGCCAAGGGCCAGGGTCCTGCATGGGCCAACTCCCTCTTTGAGGATAACGCTGAGTATGGCTACGGCATGTACCTCTCAGTGAAGAACTCCGTGAAGGGACTTACAGAAGCTGTACGCAAATTGCTTGATCTCGACATTTGTGCCGACGTCAAGGCTGTCTTTGAAGAGTGGCTTGAAAACAAGGATGATGGTGATAAGTCTAAAGTCGCTGCCGAAAAAATCTACGCTATTCTCGGCAAAGACCTTGGCAACGAAGATGCTAACAAACTTCTTGCTGAGATCGCAGACAAAAAAGACTACCTTGTCAAGAAATCTGTCTGGATATTCGGTGGAGACGGCTGGGCATACGACATCGGTTTCGGCGGACTTGACCATGTTCTTGCTTCTGGTGAAGATGTCAACGTATTTGTATTTGATACAGAAGTTTATTCGAATACTGGTGGTCAGTCTTCAAAATCTACTCCGACAGCAGCTGTTGCTAAGTTCGCTGCTTCCGGAAAGAGAGTTAAGAAAAAGGACCTTGGCCGTATTGCCATGACCTATGGATACGTGTACGTTGCTCAGGTAGCCATGGGCGCTGACAAAAACCAGTTGATGAAGGCTGTAACTGAAGCTGAAGCCTACAAGGGCCCATCTTTGATTATAGCCTACGCTCCTTGTATCAACCATGGTATTAAGGTCGGTATGGGCAAATCTCAAGCTCAGGAAAAGAAAGCTGTTGAAGCAGGTTACTGGCACCTGTACCGTTATAACCCATTGCTCAAAGACGAAGGAAAGAACCCCTTCGTTCTCGATTCCAAGGAGCCAAAGGCTGATTTCCAGGAATTCCTTATGAGCGAAGTACGGTACTCTTCTTTGATGAAATCCTTCCCAGAGATTGCTGATCAGCTCTTTGAGAAAGCAGCTGCTGACGCTAAAGAAAGATACGAAACATATAAGCAGCTTGCCGAGATGGGCAAAGAAGCAGTTAAAACTGAAGCATAAGATATTTTAAGATGCTAAAGAGCTGCTCCGAAAGGGGCAGCTCTTTTTTATTGAAAAGACTAAGAATGTATAATAGAAAGACCTTTATAAAGCTTGACCTAGTCTGGTATATTAGGTAAAATACCCAAGTCATCGGGACGTAGCGCAGCCTGGCTAGCGCACCTGCATGGGGTGCAGGTGGTCGGAGGTTCGAATCCTCTCGTCCCGACCATGGATATACAAGGGACGCTGAATCTAGTAGGTGTCCCTTTTTTTGTTGCTTTTAACTTTTTTCTAATCTTCTTTACCTCAAAAAAATTACCCTTCAAAAAGCTTTGGCAGGTGGTCTCCATTCGGGTGTTTTCTCTCTTATGTATACTGACATTTTTAGGAGATGATGTCATGAGAAAAGTATCCATTGTTGACATTAAGCAAGTGCCGCCAAAAAACTGGGAAGAAGCTCTATCTCGTTTTGTCACTTTAAAGAAAGCCCAACAGTACGCTCCGAAAACAATTGAAGGATATGTTGAAAATGTAAGGGCTTTCTACAGAAGATATGGTGAGAAAGCTTGGGGTGACTCATGTCGAGACTGTTTATTAAATTATTTAGCTCAGGATGGAATAGCCCCTTCTACTTACAATGTCCGTTTAAAGACTTTGCGCCCTTTTTTTGCATACTGTGTCTCAGAAGGGGGTCTCGCTTCAAATCCTACCGATGGATTAAAATTTCGCCATGAAGAACCCAGAATGGTTGATCATTCGCTAGAAACACTTCAAGCCATGGTTGCAGTAATGGACACTACTAAATTTACGGGACTTCGCGATAAGGCTCTTTTCTTTTTAAGTCTTGATTCGGGGATACGTCCAAGCGAGGCTTTGCAATTGAAGGTGGAAGATATCGATACAAGCTTGTGTCGATGTGCCATTAGAGGCACTACAGCAAAAACGAGGCGAAACCGGGTTGTTTTCTTTTCCATGCCAACTGCAGAACTAGTTAAAAAACTTATAGATGTCCGCCCTCCCGAGTGGGATGTTTCTACACCTGTTTTCTGTAGCAGTTATGGTGAACCTTGGGAAACCCGAGAATGGACTCGGCAATTGGACAGATATGCTAAAAAAGCGGGAGTAAAACGTTTTTCTGCCTATGACTTACGTCATCAACACGCCATACAGTTTTTGAGAAATGGCGGCGATGTTATGACTCTTTCCCATGAAATGGGTCATGCCAATCTGACTATGACTCAAAAATATCTTGCTCTTGCAGACGAGGATATACAAAAAACTCATGCCAAAGCAAGCCCTATTAACAATCTCTTCCCAAAACGTAAACGTTTGGGACGGATTTAGGAAAGAAAAATCAGCAGGCTATCTTTTGAAGACGATGATTTATAGCTTTGCGATAAAGACAGCCTGCTGAGAGCGATTCTGAAGGGTCGTTTATTTAGCTTTTTTATCCCATGGCCACCGTCCTTTACGATTTTTGAATATGACGCTTCCCATCGATAAAAGGACTAAGACAAGCCCAACCATAGCACCGCCGTTCCCAACTACATCGGCAACTGTTCTTCCTTCCATATAAATCCCTCCTATTGTGATATTGCATAACCCGCGCCAAATGAAAGCAGCATCCAAATAAAACTATTTGTCCTGCTCCTCTGTAATTCTGTCTCTCTGACTCTACGCTCCTTGTTTATTTGTTCCTCTAGCTCCTTCAGCTTTTGCCCTGTGTCTTCTTTATAAATGAGGATATCTCCCCTTAAGGAGTCATAGGCGTTTCTCCACGCTTCCTTCTGCTGCCTGTATGTTTGCAACGCGGCCAGAGTATCTCTCCCGTCTTGTTCCGCACCCCAATAACCTGCTTCAGGGGTGACCCATCCTTGAGGAACATGTTTCCAATCCGCGAAACAGGTTGAGTTCATCGTTAAGGCCATCAGCAACAGCGTCAGGAGGCAATGAGCGAATAGCCCTTTTCGTTTTTTCATAAAGATCCTTCTCCTCTCGCCTGACTTTGCTATCTATAGCTTTCAATTTTCCAGACAAATCTTCTATTTTTTTAAACAAGTCCGATGTCATCGTGTCTGTTTTCTGAGCCTCAATCCCAACTGAAGGTGATGATCCGAAAGGAAACGTCCAGATAAGAAAAGCTGTTGCCGCCATGACAACTAAAACTCCAACTATTACAATCAGCGCTTCATGTTTTCTGAAGAATGTTCCCATTTCTCCACTCCCTTAGCGGCCTCAAAGCTTGACGACGTATAGTAAGCAGCCAAGGTAATGCCGCCAAACCATTGAAGCAATGTTGCCATATTCGGTGGGACATCTCTGCCAGTAACTAGGCAAAACAAAACAGATCCGCCTACGAGCAATGCCGCAAATACAGCCAAGGGTTTTCTCAGTGGCCATCTTGCAATTTGAGTTAACATCAGCTTCACTTCCCTAGCCGCGGCAATACTGAATGGGCTACCCATCCTACAATGCCACCAATCAGTCCGGCGGAAGCAATCCAGGAACGAAGTCCTGACAATTGTCTTTCGATACTATCTACACGACCATCCAGGGTAGCTATAGCATTGGCATGAAGTTGGCATTGCCTATCTCTGTCATCGAGTCGCTGTTCTATCCTTATAGTTCTGTCCCTGATTTCAAGAAGGATTTTGTCTTCTCCAGTCATACCGCTCACTCCTTGAAAGCTGCCTCTATTCCTCTAAAGAGTGCAACTGCCATTAAGTCCTGATACGCAGCATTTGAAAGGAGCGTCTCCATTTTTGAATTCGTAATAAAATCCAGTTCGATAAGAACTGCTGGCATAGATGTCCTTCTAAGCACACAAAAATTGGACTCCTTATCAATATCTCCATCGCTCCAGTCTCCACGGATCACTACATCAGGGAATGCTTCCGCCCACGCTTTCGATATACTCGTAGCGACATCATCAGCCCTTGTTTTTCCACGGCTCGTCCATACCTCAAAACCACTTGCCCGTGCGGAAGCTGATCCGTTGCAATGAAGCGACAAAAAGAGATCCGCATTGAAGGCGTTAGCCATAATAGCTCTGTCGTTCAACCCAACAAAAAAGTCCCCCCGGCGTGTAAGGAGGACTTTATGTATTCCCTGAAGCAATTTTTCAAGTTTTTTAGCTACTGCAAGTACTATTATCTTCTCTTTTTTCTCACCCGGACCAATGGCCCCCGGGTCTTTGCCGCCGTGTCCTGGGTCAATACATATTCTCTTTAACATTGAATCACTTCCCTATACTACAGGTATGTCCGTCCAAGAGCTTTCCAAACCAATTGCAGTTATGACGCCATCCGTAACAGTTACCTGCTGCGTTTTGACCTGGTATTTAGAGTTGGCACTGTCATACTGGATAGCTGTGATTGCGGTGATAGTCCCGCCAATTCCAGAAGCCTTATCCGCTTTGTTGCCCAGAGCAACATTAATAACGGATATGCTCTCATTAGCCGACGCACGTTCACCGGCTGCTGTGTGAAGTTCCTCGTCTATAACCGTAAAATTCGGGTTGATATATGTATCCCAGTTTATGGTTCCGGCATCGGGAAGGTTTAAGCCATAATGAGGAGTAGCAGGAACTGCCATCAGAGAATCACCTCCAGTATGTCCTTCAAGCCTTTTTCCTGAATCTCTTGATAAGAGCTATATGGACCGATTATTTTGACATTTGTCCGTCCCTTTAAAAATAGACGCTGCATTTCCCACCGTAAGGTGTTTTCTTTCGTATGACACCACCCCTGAACAAGAAAATGTACGCCTTTTCTCAACAGTCTCATTGATTTTTGCCAGAATAGCTCCTTTTCTTCGGTGGACCAATAAACAGACACTCCAAAGAATAACGCATGGGAAAACGCTAAAGATGGTGATTCGGCCACAATAGCAAGTTTTTCTTCTTTTGCCGCCGCTTCGAAAGTTTCAAGATAGTCCATGCTCGCTTTGAAAAACTCATGAGGCTGAGAAACAAATATTCTAGCGGCAAGAGACCTCGGCAATGTTATTCCAAAGTATTTTCTAAAAACTACATCAGCAGGATCTTGTATAGGACGTGAAAGAAACCCTTTTTCATTAAGAATTTGTGATAGTCTTACCGCTAATGCATTTTTCCCTATGGAACAATATCCTCCTAAGTAAACCGGTATTTTTTTCATAAAATCACCCTCCATACGGCTGATACCCGTAGTTGCCCAGTCCATATCCTGGAAGGCTTTCAACCGTTCCGACAACATAGGTCTGAGTCATGGGAGCCCCATCAAGGGGTGTTGTTTTGTCGTTTGCCTGAACTATTGCCTTAAAATAAACCCACGTCCATTGCCCTTGCTCCAGGTATTGAAATGACGCTGTACTACCAGATGGAGTTATTTCAGAGATAAGAGAATATCCATTATTGTCATAACTCCTGTAAAGTTTTACGTTTTCCGCATTATCAGGAATTCCTGAAAGATATACTGTTATTCTGGTTGTCCCATTTATGGTTGGTTCAGCAATAACATCCGAAAATACAACACCTCCAGATGGGGCATCGTATTGAGACGAACCTATGCCAGGCGTTTCAAGGAAAATATCCGGATGCCATTCATTCCATTCCGGAGGCGTATAGGCTCCCCGAACATACCCGACACCGCGAAGAAGATAAGAATAATTATCGCCTTCCTCAATAGAAACAACTTTAAATTCTTTGCCGTTGATAAAAGGATCTGAATCATCCGTTACCTTGATAACACTTCCCGGGGCCAAGTCCCAGAGCCTTGGGGCTAAGGGAATATGTATCCACATATCCGACTGAGCCCACTTGGCGTGATACCAACCAAGTTCCCAAGCCTTATTCTGGTCTGTAACTCCAAAAAGCCCGATATTTTGCTCATTGACCACTCCGGTTACCTGTTGTTTCTCTATGTCATCATAAGTGAGATCTTGCCCCGTATAGTCCATTTGAGGATCGACATATTTTATCTTGAAAGAATTTGGAACTCTGGCCAAGGAAACAGCACCATATTCAACATCCCCAGCCGTATCGTTACTGAGATTTATAACTCGAACGTCTTCTGAAGGCACTTCTTCATCAAAAATACAAGTTATCCATCCGTTCCATTCAGCAAGCTGAAGACGTCCACAGGCACATATTTCAGGGATCACGTTTTCATAGTCGCTTAAAGAATAGAACCCCCTGTTAAAAACATATCCATACTGATCGCATTTGTCTGCCGCAAGGATAAATGATGTTTCATCAATATGTCGCCCTGCATAAACCGAACCATCTGAGAGATTTCCTCCTATCCCCAATTCTCCATTTGTCAAAATCCACAAAAGGGCCAGGGCAGGGTTAGAAGGGCCTCCTGTAACCATTGCAGACAACTGGGGCCTCCCAATGTCCCCCGTTTTATCTAAGAGACGAATAACAACTAGAGAAGAACCATAGCTGGACACTATTTCACTTTGGAGTGAGCTATCAGACAGCTCCACTGAATCCAGATAAATGCAGCCATTATTTGTTGCTGAGACAAGTTCAAGGGAAACTTTGAACGTGCCCTGAGTAGGCATATCCATTTCATAGGTACTGTCGGATGTTCCGGCAACCTCGACAGTTTCAGTATCTTTCCCGGCTTGGACAGTCTGCGTTTTATGGTAAAAGGTCTCAGACGAATCACTCCTGAGAGTCCATGAACTTCCTCCCTCATTAGTATAAAAAACTCTCAAATTGAAACGCTGACGAGTTCCTCCCGCTTGAAACTGATGGATGAGCCTTATTTTCAGATGAACTGTCCCTCCACCCACGCCAGCATCATGCGCAACCTGAAGCGGGTATGTCTCTTCAGTATTTCCTACTTCAACCTTCTTTACGAAGGCATGTTTGCCTTTCGAACTCCATGCCAGGGAAATTCCTGTCCCATGTTCATGGAGACGTGCCCATGTATGAGTTCGGTCAAATTGTCCTGCTTGATTCGTATAGGCAGGAAGTTCTGATAGTTTGTAATCATTAACCCATATATCGCCAACCTCGGTTTTATAGCCAGGTTCTTCATTTGAAGCTGGCCATAAGGAACTCCAGTCTTCTCCCGCACAAGCGACAAGCCACATATCTCTGTACTGATCGCCTTCAAGTCTGTAATGTGCTATAGGGATAGGAACTCTCGCTTTTCCGAAAACCACAGGAACAGGCGTTTGCGAAGAGACAGGGGGCTGCCATGGTCCGCCCCCTATTCCCGGGTCAGAAAATGCCGCCTGCTCTGGTTGTGTAACGGAATAATCGGAATAGGCAAGATATGCGTATATGGCAACTCCTATAAACAGCCATCCAAAGAGAGAACCTCCCAAAGCCGCTAACGCCATGAATAACACCCCCGCAAATATCTGCGCCATCTCGAAAGAAGACTGGTCGTAAAAGCTCCGTTTCCCGCATGGACAAAACGATCATTTCCAACATAGATACCAAAATGCCATCCTGTAGACACGAGGAAGAAGAGTGCATCGCCCGGCAAGGGGGCTTCTACTAGTTTCCATCGGCTCTCTCTCAAAAATTCTTTCACCATAGAAGACCGGGCTAAAAATGGGTTCTCGTTGTTATCAGGCCGTTTCATTTGATAGTCATATGCAAAAAGAGCAAGATCCATACAATCTCTTGATTTTTCAGACCTCGGGAAAGAAGAGGGCGCTCCCACAAGCGAGAGCGCCCTTTGCACAATTTCTTCCCTGTTTGGTTTAGGTATTTTCATCGGAACATCACCCGTCTCTGCCTTGCGGCTACCCATGGAAAACCACCATAATGAATTGTGTTCCCTAACGTCTCACATGCAGACAACGTTTTAGGGCATAAAACACTGGCTCCTGCATACTGGCAACGCTTTCCCTTGAAACGATGGGAACAGAGCATGCTCATGATTCGCCTCGGGAAAGGTGCAGACAGATCAATAACCGTATGGGCTATGCTAAAAAGGATAGTTCTGTCCTTCCTTCTATAGGACCAATCTTGTATATATCCATCCATAAGCACAATGGAGGAACCATATTTATTCAAATCTGCATCAATGAAAAGCCGTCTTACGATACAACGATGCCCCCGAAAATCCTTTCCTGACGCTACCAGTTGAAGAATCTGATCGTCCTGAGTATCAGGGAGCGCGACCTTTACAGTTTTTTGAAGATTAGCAAGCTCAACAGAAACTTTTTCCCGTTTAAAAGGATACGGGAAATAGATTTTGTCACCCATAACAATTTCTATGCTGCCAGATCCTTCGTCACCGCCTCCTTGCATTGGAATTTCTTCTCCTATTTCTGCAGTTTTAAAGACATGGCCGTATCCTAAAGTGTCACTAAAAATAGAAAATGGACCGTAAAATTCGATAGCGACAGTCCTTTTCCCTTTGGGGTCTGGCTGGTGGTCTGGGAAATGAACACCCAAATAACTGTTGTCGTATTTAATCTCATATTGATCCGAAACATCATTTAAATTGCACGCTAAAAATTTAAAATCACTCAAACTGTCCATAGACAAAACAGTAGATTTTACATCCCCATCTATCACATCAGAAATGTGGTATATTTTGCGTTTCAAAGGATCGAAAATAATTCCATATGTTTTCGTAAATGGATGTTCCCTGTAAGAATAGACAGTGTCATAGTTTACTCCAACGGAGGAATCCGCCAAAAAAGAAGCCTGAGCTAAAACATTTCTTCGTCCATTCGAAGGTGAATAGTAAAACTCTCCCATTACACGATGTTTCCCGGGCAACCCATCTGAACAACCATACAGATAAGCTCTGTTGCTTGAAGCTTCCCCCTTAAGATAACCATATCTTCTCTCTATAGCAGCCTGAACAGATCCATTCACGTCGAAAATTCCATATCGATCGCCAGCCCTATTTGCTGTAGCCATATTATTTTCAGTACCAAAAACCCATACAAGGTTATCCGACTCAGAATTCAATCCTGTTATATCGATATGAGGGATGCCCGAGTCGTCAACAAAATGAGGATCAGCGCTTCCCCAATAATTGGGATTCGTATAATGAGAAATGGCGACCATATCTGTGTGAAGATTAGACTTCCTTATTCGGATATTTGCCTGTTGGATATAATCTGTACCATATGATTTCAGTTGTTCTTTATTTGTCTGTATATGGACATAGAAATATGTATTATCTTCAATAATCGTTCTATGGTCAGGGTGAAGATATCTGCCATCGTTCATAAATGATTGCGCCCAGTAGAGGCTTCTTGATGGAGTGATCCTTGGTACGTTTCCAAAAGAACTCGGCAAAGCGTTTAACAGAACGTTAACATCCTCTTTAGTGTTTGCCTCAACAAGAGAAGCCAAAGGGATAAGATAGGGTTCAAAACTAGGTCCCCCACTGCTTGATAAATGACAAAACAAGCAGTGGTCTCCTACTTTCCACAAAACTCCAAACGACATGCTGCTTTTAGTAAAACGAGTAACTTTCCATTCATCCCATCCCCATAGAATGGTATCTGTCGATTTTTCAACACATAGCAACCTTTGTCCTATCTGCCATAATTCCCTTTCTTCTGTTTCGTAGAATAAATTAGCTATTCCATACCCTGGCGTAGAATCCCATAATGTAATAGCGGTACTGCTTGATCCTGAAATTTCCATATTCCCCAAAGTCACGCTATGAGCAACCCACTGATCACCCGAACGAGTAAAAACCCTAGCCTTGACACCTGTACTTATCAGCCCTGCTCCACAAAGTGTTGAATTAGCCGCATACGCAAAACCCTCAGGTCTGACAATCACTTTAGAAACTAATCTTTTATCCGCATATATAGCAAGAAACTCTCCAATTTGAGAGACCGGGATAGTTCCTGCTTTTACGAGATCATATTCATGACCGCTTAATCCCGTTATTTCATGAAGGGTAGACCAGTTTTCGTTCTCAAGCGCGTAATAGAATTTTCCAGAAGCGCTATCAATCCAGACAACCCCAAGGGTTTTCAGCGCAGACGAAAAAAACGCAAAAATCTGCCTGGATTTGTACCCAGCAGTCAATGCTATCTGCACACTTTCTCCAGAGCCATACGTCAAATTGCTAATAACATATCCATTAGATTCCCCCGCTTCAGGGATGTATTTATATAATATAACGCCGTTCTCCGTATCTTCATGCAACATAATGATTCTGTCTGGATTTTCAGGAGACCAATAAGAGCTTTCCAATGTTGAGTAGTTATGAGAATACGAAGTATAATTCATTAACGTATTGTCGTTATAGTTATACACAAAACAAAAGTTACTATAGCCGCTCTCACCATAGGCAACTCCACCCAGAAAAGCTCTCTTTCCAACATTGTCCCAAATAAAAAAATCTTCAAGTATTGATCGCTTCCCGTATTTAAAGGTCCCGTCATTTTCTATGGAAACATATTTCTTCAGAGACAAATTTGAATCATAAACATAAGCGTTGATTTTATTTGACGGCAAAATGGAAGAACCATCTACTGTCGTTTCTGCACCCAATGTAAAGCGAATATAGATCTCCTGATTATTTTCATCCATTCCCATAATCATTTTGTAGCGCCCCAATATTATGTCTTCTTTCAGTGCATATTGAGAAAGATTGATTTGCCCCGGCTCTATTGCTCCTCCGCCAGAAGACTTTTTCGATTCAAGAGGCACTTTAGCGCCAATCTCCTGCGAATGATTTATCAGATTCCACCATGTACTTCCCCCATCATGGATTTCAAGCGTTTCTGCTATTCTTAGCCCTGAACCACTGAGAATATCAACTACTTCATCATTGAATTCATTTCCACGGGCCATTTATCACACCTCATTGTCGTTGATCTCAAGAGGATGGGCCTCTCGTATTTCAAATTCCGCAGACCATGCAGTAACGCTAATCCGCTGATAACGAATCTCATCGGAATTGAAGCGCACAAATTTTCTCACTGAATCAGCGTCGTCAATCCATTTAAAGGGCAGGATCTGTACGTTCCTGCCCTCTCGAAATGAAATGAAATTATTCTTCTCCGTATTACTCAAGAGAAAAGCCTGAATAAGCCAGATCCGCGCCGTATACTGAGACGACTCTACAGCTTGGAAAACACCAGAAGGGGAAAGGAAAATTGATTGATCTCGCTTATCCTTCTGTTCGACACTGCTAAAAGACGTCAAGACCTCGTTAATAAGAGGCAGGTCTGATGCGTTGTATTTCTTTATAGTTGGCACTGCCATCTTTACCGCCTCCTGAATGTTTTCCTGGTCACTCCATTTTCCATGTAATCCCTGTTGAAATGGGCAACCACAATATCCTGCCTCTTTGACAGAGTCTCTGTGGCAATTCCTTCTATAAGTTGATAATCGAGAGCACATATCACCGTAATATCTCTGGAATTTTCAGCCAGTTGAGGCATCTGTAGTTGAACAGGAATCGCTCCATTGGTTAAAGGGACTACAGCCTCGGGACCGGCTTCACCAATTAAAGCCGGAGTTGGCCCCGTAACAATGCCACCGCTCGCAAAGGGGAAAAGAGCCCCAAATACGGGCGTAAGCATTTTCGTCAGGATAGACTGCAGGAGTTGCTGGCCTATCTGACGAAGGACATCCATAAAGCTGCGACCTTGAACAGCCGCTGAGGCAAATCCTTCCGCGAGTGCCCTTGCTGATAAATTAGCCCCTTCAATTATTCCGCCAAAAAGATCAGAAGAAGTCTGTTTTGCCTGTTCTTGAGAGGTCTCTATTTTCTGTACTATTCCAGGCATGCTTCCTAATATCGACTTTAGTCGTTCCAAAGCTGCAATATACTGGTTTGTCGCGATTTCGCCATCCTGCCATTGTTGTTTCAGATTTGCGAGAACTCCATCTATAAGAGAAGGGGCAAATGTGCCAATCTCTGAGAATTGAGATAAAAGCTCCACTATTCTTGAGGCATACTGCTCTGCGTTAATATTTCCTTCCTGCAAAGCAGTATTAAGCACCTCTAGAGATGGACCGACAAGACTTGAAACAGCCGCCTGCAAATCCATAAATCTATCCCGCATTTCTTCTGGCCAGTCAAAATAATCTTTAGCGTCTACGCCAAGCCTCTTTAGTTCATTTTGGAGTTCTTGAAATCCTTGAGACGTTATTGAAAAATACTCTTGAGCAGACATAAGTCCTAAAGAGAAGGCATTTTGCGCCGTCTCATAAAAGCTAGCTATGCCTGTTTGAGCATCTTGCGTTATTTCTTTGATTTCTCCTACTTCTTTTGAAAGCCTGACAATATCGATACCGCCAGTTTTAGATAGAGACGCTCGTACTGCATTCGCCGTATCTATGCCTGCTTCCCTTGATAAGTTCTCGCGTATCTCTCTTTGAAGATCTGCTATCGCTTTCCAATCTTTTGAAAGAGGCTTAAGTTTAGCAGCCCATGAATCTAGTATTGGTAAAAATTTCCTTCCATCTTCATGAAGATATCTGATTCTGTCCCGGATACGCTCGACAAGAGACTCTACGCCTCCTGAAGCACTAGAGCCCCTATCTGTTCCAGACTGCCCGGAAGCAGGCTTGTTCACATTTCTTCTGAGATTGGCCAGCCGTTGTGCTTCTAGCTGTTCATAGTTTTTTTCATTGTTTTTAGCCCTAATCGCGGCTTGAATCCGTTCTTGCTGTTCAGCAGCTGCCACCAGCCCCCCATTTCCCTGAATATCTCCTCCGAAAAAGCGCCCTGAGAAAAGGGTGGGGTTGGCTTTGAGAAGTTTGGTAATATCGCCTAATCCGCGCTTTGCTCTGTCAAAAGTATCGTCCATTGCTATTCCGAGAGCTAACAAAGATGCGGCAGCTGTTAAAACAAGTCCACCCGGAGTAATTCCAAGAGCCAATAACGCCATCCTGACTTTTGTCAAAATGCCTGGAACAGCCTGAAAAGTCGTAAAGGCCATGCCGAGCCGTGCAACAAGAGACGTGTACCCGGGGATAAGCCCTGCTCCGGCAGTAAATTCCCTAGCGATATGACGTAATACAGATGGAATTCCTGTCAAAGTCCCAGTTAAAAGAGCCAGGCTTCCTGCCCATTTTCCAAGTGCCCACATAGCTGGACCAAGAGCCGCTACAAAAAGAGAAATACCAATAGCGACAGATCCAACCTTGCTGTTTATGTTTTCTATGGCAGAAGCCACTGGTTCCATTCCAACTTCAACCATCGAAAGCAATTCATCTCCAATGGGGGCAAAAGACAAGGAAAGTCTATTCCTTATTCGCCCAAGCCTTTCAATAAAACCATCTGTTTCTGAAACGGTTTGAGAAATAGTTCCATTTGCCTCTTGGAGGGCCTTGACCATATCTGTAACTTCGAAACGTCCTTCTCTTATAGCAGCAGCTAAATCTGGACCTGCTCTGGAGCCAAAAGCCTCTATCGCCTTTCCATTGGCTTCTCCGACGCTTCCCGCTTTTTTAATACTCTCCATAACTTTTTTCAAGGCCTCATTCGCATCTGTTATGCCTGTTTTTGCCATTTTTGCTAGAGCAATACGCATGGCACCCAGGACAAGCTCCATATTGACACCCTCATGTTCAAACTTTGCTATCAATGCCGTTGTCGTATCGATATCAAAACCGAGTTGTCTAAGCGGAGACCCATATTGATATAAGGCTCTGCCTAAACTTGACATGGCAATCCCTGTAGATTGAGAAGCTTTGAAAAGTTTGTCCATAAAAGGAACAGCTTCTGAAGCATTTACCCCCCAGTCCTTTATAGCTTTGGATGCTTCTGTAACAATACCTCCAACATCCTCATTCAGAAGACGGGCTGACTCCAGAGCCATTCTGGAAACAGTTTGTAACGTACTTCCTGTAATGCCAAGCCGCGTATTTAAAACTGCAACGGTTTTAGCGACAATTCCAAGGTCTTCTGGGACTTCCCTGGCAACATCACTGAACGTTGCCTGAAGCTTTTTGAGATTTTCCCCCGTAGCACCTGTTCCCGCGGCAATAGAATCGAAAGCATCATCAACAGAAAGAGAGCTTTTTGTTGCAATGGCACCTATCGCAGTCAAAGGAGTAGAAAAGGTTCTTGTCATAGAAGCTCCGAAACGGTCAAACTTCTTTCCCAGTTTATCAATGGTCTCAGCAACCATGCCTAGTTTTCTCTGAGCATCAGAAATGTCCGCTCCAACCTGGAAACCAAGCTTTCTATTTCTACCCCGTGCCATTATCATCGCCTCCTTTCTGTTTCCTGTTTTTTATCTTCTGAACAGAACGGTCAAAATGTTCTTGCTTGCTCATAATCTCTCCGTCATCCCAGACTCCAATAAGATCATCAATAAGGACGGGATGATTTCTTTTTCCTGTTCCATTAAGTACCCACGTTGCCAATGCTGCTGTTTTTCTATATTCTAAATATTCTCGATACTGCCATGACAAAAGCAAGTCTTCATATTCTCCCCAGGAAATTTCCCAAAGACCTTCTTTCGATAAATTAAGAGGACCAAGAGCAAAAAAGAACACTTGCCTCCAAAATAGCTCTCGATCCCCTTTAGTCAGTTTTTTTCCTTCTTGCCATCTTTCTCTGATTCTTTATTAGGCTTCACGAGAAGATGATCAAACGATGCCACGAACTCATTAGTGGCGGTAGACATGATCGTTTCTAAGTTTTCGCCTGACTCTTTATCCAGCCATTCTCCTACCTGTTCGACAGTCAAATCACGGTTCTCCCACAATAATCCGGCCCATATTATTGAAAGCAAAATATCTATTCCTACACGGCCGCCATTAATAGCCTCTATCATCTGAGGAAAAGAAATTCCCATATCTCTCTCCATCGCCCGAAGAGAAAGAAGACCAAATTTCAAAGTCATGGAGCGACCATTTAATGTTATTAGCTTCATGTTCTCACCTCATATTAAGGGGCTGTTCCCTGTGTCCCTTTTGCAAGTTCACCGTTTCCTTCAAACTTGATAGACAGGCCAATCGCATCTTCAGTAGAAGCAGTCTCAGCCCAGCCCGTAAGGATTATTTTCCCTGTAAGCTGAGGTTTTCCATCTCCTGTCCCATTTGGTCTGATCGTAATATCTATTTCATTTCCCGCTACCATATCCGTCCAAGCTTGTTCTTGCGCCGGATCACTGGGATCATAAAAACATTCAAGAGACCCGGTCCACCCAACCTGCCCTACTAGTCTTTTTTTCCAATATGTGGAGAGAGTCGACACATCTATTGTTCCGAGGGCCGTCTCAAAGTTGTAGCTTTTTACCTCTCCAAATGGCGTATCGACAGCCGCCACTTTGATCATCACTTCTGCATTTTTTCCTGCGATAGCACCCATCGTATAACCTCCTATCTAAGATAGATCCGATATTCCAAAACCCCATGCCACCATTTTGAATCTTCGTCAAACAACACTATGGAATCTTCAAAAAGAAAAACCGCCGGAAGGGCGGCTTGAACTAAATCCATTATTTCTATAAGTTGTTTCCGGCCTTCGCCAGGAGCCCACACATCAATTGAAAGAAGAACTCTCCTTTCACTGTCATCCAACAATCTGCCTTCCTGGATTTGCGCATTGGAAAATGTAATATATGGCCCGGGATCATATTGTTCAGGATGATAGTCATACACTCCTGTAATGACAGACATAAGGGCACTATTTTCAGTAAGAGAGGAATAGAGAGATCTATAAACGATGTTTAAGCTATCCATAATCAATCGCCCTTTCTATAGCTGTCTCAATGTCCCTGGCTATTTCATCTTCCTTGGCATTAAAAGCAGGACGTAAAAAAGGCTGAGCTTGCCTATTTTTTGTTCCGTACTCAACTGCAAATGCGTAATAGACCCATCCCTTACCCTTCTTTTTTCTTTTCCTTCGGCCATTGTTTCTTGGATAATCTGCTTCTACTCTTACACCAAGTGATTTTCTATATTTAACACATCGTATCGATTGTTTTAATGCCCCCGTATCCTCAGGCGCTCTCCTCACTGCGTCTCTTTTTATCTTCTCAGCACCCTTTTCAATTGCAGTCCAGACAACCTCACTGAGGACTTTTTCCTCAATATTTCGAAGATCTCTGATCAATTCTTTTGCTCCTACAGTTTTGGTTGTCGTCAACTTTTACACCTCCGTCACACAGTCAAGAAACAAACTTCCCCTGTCTGCTCCTGGACGTGTCGCCTTTATCCTCAAAGTGTATGATTGCCAGATCACAAGATCGTGAATAGAAGGCATACGGTCAGGATTAGGAATACGAATCAATATTTCATGTGTCCGGAAATCAACGTCTTTCATGGCAATAACAGCATCTTTGGCAGCAATAGGCTTAACTCTGGCCCAGCATGACATAAGAACATTTTGCGTTTTAGTAGAACCTCCCTGTCCATCTGAAACTCGTTCTTCCCTTTTAACCAGAATGCGATCTCTCAGTTCTCCTGCGGCAAGTCTCATAACGGCCACACCCGATCTATCCCAAGAAGCAAATATGCTCCTAATGGGACAATGTACAGAGGTTTTTCTGACACGTTTTCTCTATAAAGATACCAATGAGCAACCATTAACAATATTGCTTGTTTTACATTTGCCGGAACGCGTGAACTGTCACTGCCATATCCCGCTTCATATGTAATTTTTACGCCTTCCGTTTTTCTAAGAACCACATCAGGCCATATTTCTCCCTTATTCAGGGAAATATGGCCTTTAGAATTGAGAAAATAGATATCTGGATTCACTTGGATTTCTTCTCCGTTTTCATCCAAGCAAACAACGGATATGATCTTCTGTATCGGCCCCATAGGGAGGACAAAAGAAGCATCCGGCCAGATATCAAGAAAAAGTTCGTAGGTTCTGGTAATAAAAGATCTGTTCTGAAAGGATTCCGCGTGTTCTCTCGCCGTTTGGATTAAATTACTTATAAGAGGATCTTCATCTGTAAGTTCCACCCTTAGATGCTGTTTTGCCTCTTCAAGACTTACTGGTTCGACGGGTGGCGGAACGAGCATTCTTGGATTCACGGCTTTCCACTCCTTTTATATGTAGAGATCCCAAAGGCAAGGCGTATCCATAACGTATTAACATCCTTGCCTCTCCGTCTTCCATTTCATATTCTTTGCCCGCCAACCTTACTGATACCGGATCAGCAGATGTCGTTTTCATACGAACTCTCATGCCGTTCACTCCTTGTAAAAAGGGGAGTTTTAACACTCCCCTTTATGCCAATTTCACTCTAGCGAAAGCCTCTGCCAGAACCGGAGCACCATCCCAGTAGCCCCTGCCTATGAATCCAATCTGACTTGTAGCTGCGTAAAGTTCATTCAGCCGCTGTATCTCCATCCCCATAAGTTCAGCTATCCAGTAGTATTCCCAGTTACATAGAGCACCAACATATTTACCAGTCGTAAAGGTATTAGGCGCATATTCGCTTTCGTCAATCGGAAGACCGAGAAGAGTGTCTGGTTCAGTTGTGATCAGACCAGGTCTCCATATATACTGTCCATCATTGTCCTTCAGTTTGCTTATGCTCTTAAGAGCATCTCTATGGAATATCCATCTGGCCTTGCCGCGATATTGGGCTTTAAGCGCAAATTTCACGCTGATAAGCCCATCAGCGGTTATTTCCGTAGCGGTATTCCCTTCGGAAACATCTCTTGAAACAGGAATCCCATTTGCCGATGCTGAAAAAATCCCCAAAGGCTTCCCCGCTCCGTCCCCGTTTAGATACGCATTCTCCTGTGTAATAGCAAACCGATAGGCCAGTCTGTCTGCAACAATAGTTTCTGGAGAAATAGCCGCAGTCCGGAGTAGCTTCATCGATACTTTTACAAGTTTTGAAAGCTGTTGGGGAGTAAGATTCCTCTTTCCAAAATCCATGGAAAGATCTTCATCCACATTGGCTATTTCAGTGGTCCATGTAGGGTCAGACATATCTGCATCGAGTGTCGGGGCTCCAAGACTGTCAGAGGTTTGAACAGGAAGGATGGTAGCATTGTTGCGCACAAAAACCCTGTTATCCAGTCCCTTGAGAAGTTTCGCTATAAATTCCTCTGGAGCGTGAAGGTATCCACCTGCTGTGCCTGTATCGTTTGCGAGTGCTCTGTATTCGCCAGAGTCGCCGTTAATAATGAAATTGCGAAAGGCTACTGCCTTACGAGTTTCTTTTTGAGTTTCCCCCTCTTTATTACGCTCCTCTTCAGCCATAGCCCGCTCCGCTTCGCGAAGTTCCTCTTCACGTTTAATGGCTTCACCAAGAGACCTGATATCCGCAAAAAACTTGTCATAACTGTCTTTTTCTTCTGCTGACAAGTCCCTTTTTTCCTCTTCGGCCCGATCAAGAATCTTTCTCGCCTCAGCTACCAATGCCGCTCTTTTACGTTTCATCTCGTTTAAACTCATCTCTTGCCCCTCCTGTATAAGGTGCCGGATGTCCCGGTCATATTTCTGCCTCTATCTCAAGGCGTCTTTTCAACACTTCGACATGAGGTCTTTTATCTGCCGAACGTTTTCGATGTTCTTGTGCCACTTCTTCCATAGAACGCACATTTACACTGGTAGATGGGTATGCAGGATATGTCACTGGAGAAATGTCATATAATTTCCCCACTTCCACAATAGTGCGAACTGCCGGCTCCTTGCTGTCATCCCATTCTTCAACTCCACCTGTCATTGAAAAAGCAAAACTCGACTGACTGACATCCCCTCGCTGAATACTGCTAATCAAGTCTTTAGCCCATTGAGTGTCTGGCGGTGTGATCTCGTATCTCAATCCAACTTCATCTTCTGAAAGTTTCAGCGTTCCGCTCTTCTCCCGTCCTAAAATCAGATTTGGATCGTGATTAAAAAGGGCTCGGGCATCTGATTTTTCCAACGCTTTTAGGAAAGCCCCGGGCCTGATCTGCTCTACAAATCCCCACATTTCTTCTGAGGGAGAATTGAACCTTGCCGCATACCCAATGATTTTGGCTGGTTCGTTATTTTCACTTCTGATTTCTATAGAATCAGACATTGTTCTGATTTCTTTTTCCACTGCTGCTTTCACCTCCTTGTCCCCCAGATTCTACTGGTACCATCTGCATTTGGAGAAAATGCCGATCGCCCCCGACAATAGGAGGAAGATTTTCTTCTTTTCGAACTTCATTTATGCTCTTCCATCCGTTTCGTATTGCAAGAGAATGAGCTTCATTCCGGCTTTTCACATCTCCACGCATTAATCCGTCAACTTTAAATTCTGCAAAATAACGCTTCTGCTCTTTTTCTGACATAAGCCTTACGTTCAGAGACTGCTCTATTCTCTTCAGCCATGGAGAAAGGGTAAATTTAACAAACTCAATGCCTTGATGTTCGATGTTGGAGTTGTGAACTATTACTCCATTTGCCACGAAGGTATGGAGTTCTGCTACCTCCAGATCGTAAACAGGTTCAGGAAGATCAATGCTGATCTCAGAAATGCGTGCCAAACCGCATTCTGTTGATCCCCGATTAACACCGCCATAGCGCGGATATTTCCTGCCCTTTCTGCTAAACAGTTGCCCTTCATTTACTCTGCATCGATATTTTTCATCATGAGACCTAATTCGTTTATTGGCTCCAGGGTCAGGGCATGTGAACTCATATATCATTCCATCAAATCGAGAGTCGTTCGGAAGGTGTGTTGTTATCCTCCGTTCACACAGATTTGTTACTGGGACACCAACCGTCATACATAAATGACGAATCTGAGAGAGCCTTTCGCGATTAACGCTGTAATAAGAAATGCGTCCCCTTTTATCAACACTTCCACAGGAATCTAGGCATCCTCTCAAAAAAGCAAGCCTGTATGTAGATGCCAGCCCGAATACCCATCCAGGCACTTTTTTTGTGCGGGCGTCGCCAGAAAAGCCGAGTTTTTCTAGTTCCTCAGCCGTCATAAGACTTGGTCCTCCTGTCTGGCGGTCGACGCCTTCGAGGTACACAGCGAATGCGGCTAATCCGGCTCCAGTTCTACCGTTTTCGCTTTTGTCAAACGAACGGGATTCCTCACGCATCACGTTTCTGCAATAGTCCATGTATATTGCTTTTCCCGCTTTAGCCAAGGTCACTCCTGCTCTTCTACTTACGGGCCCGTCACCAAGGAGCAATCCACAAAATTCCATAAGCCCTTCGGAGACCTTTCTTGTTGGGCACTGCTCGCCACCGTAAGAGGGCAGCAAACTATTAAAAGTTACTATGGTGTCCCCCACCTTCAGTTCACCCGCAGGAACATACTCGCACATCCATCTCACACGCTGACAGCAACCGCATCGTGTTTTTAAAGCTTTTGTTTTCCGCAACGCCAAAACACGATGAGCCTTATTTGCTCTCAAAGTGCGGGTTGTTGTACGAATGGTCAGTATTTCGTCCACTCCGCTGCATACGGACTTTTTTACCTTCGCTAAAACCATAGTATTGCCGTCCCATGACCAGACCTTTTCTCCAGCTTTTATATTGGCAATTGATTTCGGACCTGTTTCCGAAAGCACTTCGACATCTGCAGGAAGACAAAACGTCGCCTTATCAAGATCACCAATCATATGCGGAGGAATCCGAAATATGCCGCATATTTCCGTTCTGTTCATCTTCCTGGTTTCAATAAGCTGTGCATCCTCCGGATTTATAGACATTGCGTGAAATTTCATGCCTTCTTCCAGAATTGCTGTTTTATGGGCATTATCAACGCGTCCATAAATATCAGACCAGTTTTTACGGAGTCTTTTGGCTGAGTCTTCAGACAATTTCCCCGGATGTTCAAGGACTCCTCCAGGAGTAGCTCCATTTTTAAAAAATCCTCCGGCATATTTCGTGGCTGAAATTCCAAGCCCTATAGTTTCAGCAGCCAGTCTGATAGGACTGTAGCCTTGAATTCCGTCAAAGCCCATCCCCGGGATATGAAGAATCTCGTCAAAAAGATATGTCCCGGGCCGTCCTTGATCATCTGTAACGTCATAGACGATTTTTCCTGCACTGGTTTTCCGGATAAAAACGCGATCGGGCCTCAATTGCCGAAGGGCAAAAACCCGGCCATCATAGCTCCGATCTATAAGTGCATATGCATTTCCCCATGCAGCCATACTCATCCCCATGAATTCCCAGAAATGGAATGCTGTCGTGTATGCATTAGGTTGGAGAGAAAGAAGCGGATACAGGTAGAAATCTTTTGCAACCTGTCTGCTGTCATCGCCAAATCTTTCGTACACCTTAAGAGGGAGCTGAGCGATAGATTCAGCCAAGACACGAATGCATGAAAAAACGGCACTGTATCTCAGTGCCGCTTCCTCGCTTACTATTTCACCGCTTGATGTCTCACCCCATGCAACCCAGATTCTGTCTCCACGTTCTGTAGGAATCTGCGATGGATGGAAAGACCGGAATATTCGTTTGATCAGATTCAAAACCATCACCCCTCGCTATATCGAAACAATTCCACGCTCCTCATAAATTGATTCCGTTGAGTTATCCTCAATCTGTCTCGATATGGCATTCAAAAGAGCTACAATCCCATCTATTTTGTCTATTGACTTTGATTTATCAGGCTTCAAGTTACCCGCAGGGTCCTGTGTCACCATAACATTAGCGGCCATCCACTGGAGAACCGGATTGCCGCCATGCTTTAATTCCATTGCGACAATTTCGCGTTCGAGTTCTCGACAAGCAGGACTCATGGTCTTGTAACCTTGTCTTGTCGGAACCATAACAAGACCATGATCTTCCAGTTCTATCGCTGTTTGGGTAGCATTCCACGGATCAAAGGCTATTTCCTGAATTCTATATTCCTTTGCCAGTCCCAGAATTCTCTCCTGAACATATCTATAATCAACAGCGCTCCCTGGAGTAACTTCTATCCACCCCTGATCGGCCCATAGCTGATAAGGGACACGATCCCGTCTTTCTTCAAGTTTCCTCTCAGGAAGCCAGAACCACGCTTTACAATCACCTGTAGCTGGAAATTTCAGTACAAAAGCCGTGATATCCGTAGTATTCGATAAGTCAAGACCTCCGTAACATGGAATCCTTGCCAAAAAGTCACCATCGGTTACCCCGCAGCACTTTGCCCATGCTTCTGGAGGTATCCATGCTGTTTCTGCACTGGTCCACACATTCATATGAAGCCTGAGAAACGCATTTTGCGCTGCCGGCGTATTTTTTGCTTTTCGCGCCTTTCTTTGCAAATCATCCAGCTTTACGCTTATACCCAAATTGGGATTGCTCTTTATCCAAAGCCGCTCATCCTGCCATTCATCACCATCATCAAGAGTAAAAATTATTCCCCAGAAGGAGTCATCTTCTACGACTCCCGTCAGAATTTTCTCTGTGTAATCATGAAGTTCTCGGCAAATTCCCTCTCTTGACACGCCGGCCGTAGTGATAGCGAAAAGAAGAGGCTGTCTCCGTGCCCCTGTTGCCGTTTCAAGGACATCCCAAAGGTCCCTTGTTTTATGGGCATGGAGTTCATCGACAATCGCTCCGGAAATATTGAGACCATCCAGGCTGTTGTAGTCAGAACTAAGCGGCTCAAATTTTGAATTCGTATCAGGTACAGATAATCTGTCTTTAAAAATTTGTATATGCTTTCTAAGAGGGCTAGAAGACCGCACCATCCTCGTAGCTTCAGAATGCGTTATTTTAGCCTGATCACGTTTTGTTGCTGCTGAATATACTTCTGCTCCAGGCTCATTATCCGCGTCAAGAAGATAAAGACCGACTCCTGCCGCTTCCGTTGATTTTCCGTTTTTTCTGGCGATTTCCTTGTATGCTGTACGGAAACGCCGGGAACCGTCCTCTTTTTTCCATCCAAAGAGCGTCCAAAGACAGAACTGCTGCCACGGTGAGAGGATAAAAGTGCGTCCCGCCCATTCTCCTTGGGAATGTTTGAGAAACTTGAAGAAACGCAATATCCTTTCTCCCGACTCTTCGTCGAAATAAAGGCCGCGTTCTTTACCTGTATCAAGATCGCGAAGATGCCTTTCAACCGCCAAACTGGCCCACTTACAGACTAGTGTTTTCCCTTTCCGGACGTCTTCGATGTATTTTTTAGCGATCTTGCCACAGTTATCCAGTTGACGACCGGAACACACCATATTCGTCATCCTTTCGGTCTTCTGGGCTAGACAGCCGTTCCCTTGAAGACGGAGTCAAGCCAAACTGTTCTTCAAACCGTAAGGCGGCTAATGAATTGTCCCTGAAAATCTGGGCAGCAGGATGTTTTCTCGCCAATCCCCGTTCATCCCTGACAATCAGACCGTCCGTATCTAGAGTTTCCTTCGCTTCATGAGCCAGTTCAAGGTGTTCACAATATCTTGCAAAAGCGGCAAGGTCACAGGGAGTCAAAATTCTTTTCTCCGAAAGGATATCGAGGACCTCCTGTGCTCGAACACGGACCTTTTCAGGAAGATCCTTCGGGAGAGACAAACCAGAAGATGGCTCGATATAGAGCGTTTCCCTTTTCTTTTTGTGCGATTTGCCCTTAAGAGCTTTTATTTTTGCAGGAGCCGGCTTTGGGCCTCTTACACCCATCTCTTCACTTCCTTTTGTGGAAATTCAAGCAAACTCGGGGACAAAAAAACGTTATTCCGCCGACCGTTGGTATCACTGGCTTTATAGCTTTTTATATACCCCCTACCCTTTGTTTCTCTCTTTTGCGTGTTTAATGTTGTGGCATCTATGACATAAAGCCTGAAGATTATTCACACACATAGGATCTCCGCCATCTGTTATGGGCACAATGTGATCCACCAGATCCGCCGATGTAACTACACCTCTTTTCAGACACGCCTCACATAGCGGATGTCCAGATCTGTACCACTGCCTTAATTTTTTCCATCTCGGAGAATAATAAAACTTGTGCGCCTCAGGCCTTGATTTGTTATAGCCTTTGTCTTCGTGTTTCCTCCACCGTTTTTGAAGAACCTCTCTCTTTGCTCTTTCCCTGTTCAGATACGCTTCTCCCGGTTTGTTGGGCAAACAACGACACTCTCCCTTCAGCCTTGCTTATGCTCTAACTCTTTAACTAGGTTATTAATCCTGCTGATAACCTCCTGAGCATAAAAAAAGGCCTCGAAGAGTTTCTGCTCTTCGGGGCCTTCCCGCTATTATTCAATGATACCATGCTACCATGAAAAACCCGGGTTGTCAGTTCAGTTTTAGTATAGTTTTTTATTCCGGGTCAAATCCCAACATTCTGGCAGCCTTTTCAATAAGCCTTACGCGCCATGACTTGAATGTGCCTCTTGACACATGAAGGAGTTCAAGACACCTGTCCCATGGCAGCTGTTGAAAATACCTGTAGTCAAGCAGATCAACCAAGGGTGATCTTTGCTCTCTCAACGTAAAGATAAGTCTTGTTACAGGTTCCGTTTTCTTCTCAAGCCTCCGGATATCTTCCTCGATTGACTCTATCCTCAGCATAATTACAGCTACTGGCTCTGATGTCATAATACCTGCATTGACTCGTTCCTGGTAGTCAGTCGTGCTTCGCAAAAGTGGTATATTCCGCAGTTCGAGCCGTTTAAGGTCAAGCCTTTCCCTGTTTTCCCGGTAGTTGTACAGACAGGATTCAACGTACTGGAAGATTCCAGGATGCAGACTCATACGATCACCCCGTAATATGCAAGACATGCGGCATCAGCACGCCCGTCACGGATTTTCCTGCATCCTTCCGGAACAAGGGAAATTCCAGGAAACGCCTGACAAACAAATTGTATTGCCCTATTTTTACCCTTTCCCTGCATACCCTTGAGAACTTTCCCTGTCCATTCTGAAGGACGGACCGTCCTATACGGAATCCCGAGTGTTCCCAGTATGCCAAGCCATATTCCATATCCTCTCCCGAAGTTGAACGCTCCGACTACCCCTTGCTTGGGCATGGCCTGAGCCCGCTCAAGAATAATCACGCATGGCCCCTTCAAAGCAACTCTCCTAAGGATTTCAGCCATGGCCGCTATATCGTAGTCTTTGCCTGCTCCTGTTTTATATACTGGGCAATCCTCAAGCAATACTATTTCAAGATTCTTTGCGTCTATTGCGCATATTCCCCCGGATATGCCGGGATCAATTCCTATCGAAAACATGACAGCCTCCTAAAAAGGGATATCAGACTCCTCAAAATCTTCCTGATATGCGCCTTCGCTCTCCTGGCCTCCGGCGAAAGAATCTTTTTTTACAAAGACCGGAATGGCCACATATTTTGCAACAACCTCATATGCCGTCTTCTTCTGCCCGTCTTTTTCGTATTCCCGGGTCTTCAGCCGTCCTTCGACGTGAATGGCATCACCTTTGACAAAATCAGTGCTGATTTTCTTTCCAAGCTCGCCCCATATCACTATATTCCACCACGTAGGCAGCTGATCAACCCAGTCTCCCTGAGTCCCTTTATATCGATTGTTTGTGGCCACACTGAAACGCGTATAACTCTGCCCGCTGTCAAGAAAACGGGTTTCTGGATCTTTACCGAGATGTCCGATGATCGTCACCGCATTTCTGTTAGGCATGTCAATTCCTCCTGTTCTCCCGCTTCAGCGGAAATCATGCGTATAGTCTTTCCCAAATGTCTGGCTATCTGAATTTCCTGCCGTACACCTACTGACAATTCCCAACCATCGATACACACTACCCACAGTTCGTCTGCCCATGAAATAAACGTCGTATCAAAGTCTTCCCAGAAGCGCCAGTCTCCCGGAAGGCAATGCTTCAAACTCAGCGCATGCGTATATGTGATTGGTGAAAAGACATGAACTCCATGCTTCAGAAGACATGCCGCAACATTGTTCGCCGCCTCAACGCTTTTGCTTTCGAGTCCCGTATACGGAATAGCCAGATATACTTTGAGTCCTTTGTTGCTTGCTCTCATAGCTTCAGCCCTCTATTTTCCAAACCCACGCTTGAAAGGCACAATTTTTTTAGAATCCGTAGACTTCCAGCATCTTGAAAACCATGCGATGTAAACAGGCATATCGTACGTGCGACCTCCAAAAACACTGGTCTCTCTGAAACCCCACTGACGCCTGTTAAAGCGGCACCACTCATCAGCATCCTTACGGCAAGCTTTGCATTCTTTATCGCAGGCCAGAATAAGCTCGTATTTTTCGAGTTCGTCAACAAGCTGATGCGGCTGAATATCCGGGCAAAAAGAGCGGGCAAAGGCCATGACCTCAGCCCATCGCTCTTTACGGCTTCTGAAAGCAACGCCATCAGCCTTAAGACGCCTGATAACAGCCTGAATGCCAGCCATACCGGCGCTGAGGGGGATAGGCTCTTCTGGCGCTCTGCATTCCTGCTTCGCATTTCCCATGATTTTCAACCTCCGTCATGATAATTGCCTTCCCGAATCTTGACCCAGTTCTCCTGGCGTATTACCCAGTCAAAAGTGAGTCCAGGAAAACGAGCCATAAGAAAATCACTTTGAGCCACGTACTCGAAGAATTCACGCCATACACCGACATCACTCCACCCTGGCGTGTTCCAGATAGCTTTCAAAAGCTTTTTCCTTTTGGCCGTCAAAATCCCGGCTTCAGGTCTGCCACGAGGCCCCATCACCTCATTCCAGATTTCTTTTATTTTTTCGAACGGGCAGAGCGGAGCAGAGCCGGCGGAGCCATGCTCTTCTCTTCTCTGCTCTTTTGTAGGTGAAGGTGAAGGTGAAGGTGAAGGTGAAGGTGAAGCGGGGTTTTCCGTCAAAAGGCGTTTATTGTCGCCATTTTCCGCCATTTCTCGTTTATAATTTTCAATTACCGCCGTTTTGTTTTCTTTTGTTTCTTCTTCCGCTGTTTTTTGTTCCCACGGGTTGGAACTGCGGCGTTTTGAGAGGCTTACATACGGCTGATATTTATAAAATGTATCGGAATCAAAATAGATACGTTCGTTTTCTTTGTCCCAGAAAATAAGCTTCAGTTCATGCATCCCTGAAAGGGCTTCTGTTATGTCGCTCACAGAATGATGGCGGAAGCCGGGAATAACAATCATGGCTATCTCTTCAGGGTTTCCCGTAAGCGCTCCGTCGTCCCCTGCATGCGGAATGAGCCAGGTATAGAGGAGCACGGCGAAATCGCCGTACTCCCTGGCCAACGTATTTATCCGGCTGTCAACTGAGATCTCCGTTGATATGTACCGCTTCCTGGCCATCCTGATCCCTCTTCTCTATTTCAGCGGACAGTTCCGCTTCATCAAGCTTTATTCCGCCCGAATAGGCGGAGTAAATAGCGGACTCCGACTTTTCCAAGCCTGACATTTTTACCCAATTGTCAAGTATTCCAACAGTTATACCGGCCCCTGAGTTATAGGAAATCCATATTTCTTCCGGAATTTCAATGCTCTGTACCCGTGCTTCTTCATTTTTGGCGAGAATCGAACAATAAACAGCCTTTTCCTCCTTAACACCAGCCACCATGGAAGCATGCTTCTTTCTCTCTTTCGCATCTTCAGCCTCCGCTCTTGCTTTTTCAGCCTTCCTGAAGGCCGCTTCATACTGTAAGTCTTTAAAACCCTCTATAATGACCTGTTCCATTGCAAATCATCCTTTCGTTTCAAAGAGAGCCATCTGGCCTTCAGTGTCTTTGTTCTGCGGGATGGGCTGCCATTTTTCACAGCCGTCCATTTCAGGAAGCCATATGCCGCGCCTGCACCTCTTAATCTTAGAATCCCACGCTGAACAGGTTGGACACTTAAGCCCCCTGTTTGCCATGGCTAAACTGCCCCATTCACATCGCTCGCCGGAACGGGTTCCGAAGACAGTTCCGCGGCTTCCTGAAAAATTTCGCCAGATGCCTCTTTTTCCATGGTTTCATCTATGCGCCGCTGAAGATCCTTTTCCAGTTTTTTCATATCGTCTTCATTCCATACTTTGGAAGGTTTACCCGGAACAATTTTAAGAATGGCATTTTTAGCATGGTTGGCGTTCCCGCAGACCATAAGATATCCACGCCAGATTTCACTTCGCCTGTCGGACTGATCTACGCTTTTTTGTGATGTTTCCGCTTTTTCAGTTTTTGCTTTTAAAAGGGGGGCAGGTTGAAAGTCTGAGCCTGACTCAAGCCATTTTTTAAGAAGCTGGCCAGTATCTTTAGAAGGCGTGAATATCTGACCATCAAAAAGACTGGTTCGGTCTTTACTGGCCTGGGCGTTATGATTGACATCGAGATCTATCACTAAGGTGAACTCGTAATCCATGCCATCTCTCTGTACAGGTGCCATCCCTACCTTTTGAGGAACCTGAATAGTCCGTCCGTTTTTCGTTTCCTCTTTCAGGACATACTCAGTTTTTGCCCGCATGGTGGCGATAATATGACAGCGACTGGTAAGCATGGCTTCTACGAGCTTATTATGAAGTGGCGTAATCTGTCTCCAGGCTGTATAAGAGTTTCCACGTCCCGAATCAGCAAGCTTGCCCTGCTGATCCAAGAGACCGCCCTCTCCTGCCCAGGCATGAGTCAGCGAGTCAATGATAGCCACATCATACCCGGCTTCCTCAGCTGCTTTTAGGGCAGCAAGATACTTCTGAACTGTGTATGGAGGTTCAATCTGGCATATGTCATAATCAGGGATGCCTTTCATTCCCGCGTAGAGGTCGCCTGACCCGTTCTCAGTATCGATAAGGGCTATTTTATCCCCCAGGCCAGCGGCAATAATAAGAGAGGAATAGGTTTTTCCGCTTCCTGCGGGTCCTACAAGCCCCATGCGAAGCTTCGCCTTGCGCCGTTCCGCCTTCCTGAAAGCCATCAGGCACACCTCCTCTGGTATTTCTCAAGCTCCTTCTTTGTGTAATAAACATCCATCAGTTTCCCGAAAAACTGGTAGCCAAGATCAAGTTCTCCGCTTCCAAGAACAATGTCATCAAATCCTTCGTCTTCTGTCCGTCCAACACGGAGAATTCTTGCCCCATCAAGTGGATACCCGTTTTCAACCATCATGCCCCAGTAGGCTGAAACCTGAATGCGATGTTCGTCATAAACAGCTTTGCTCGTCTTAATGTCGATAAGCCACCGTTCATTTCCAATGAAACCGTACCAATCTATAGTTCCTCCAAACTTAAGCGTTTCAGAAACCATTTGTTGTTCTATAAGACTTGTCTTCATATGAAATCCCGTCTGACGCTCCCATTCATAAAAGCTAAGGACTGCGTTTTCCGCTCTGTCAATCTGTTCGGGAGAATACATGCTGAAATCCGGAATAGGACCGCCCAGATAGTTCTGTATCATTTCATGAGCTAACGTTCCGATCTTTGCCGTCTCATCCACATACTTGCTGCTGTCAATGCCTTGTAAACCGAGATTATTCGCCCATTTGACCAATGCCGGCTTGTTGAGAAGTCCGAGAACAGTCGTTACCCCTGGAACCCGTGTCCCATCGCTTAAAACGTATCTCTGGTGAGCCTTTGTCCCTTTCAGCTTTTCTGTTTTCATTTGTCACACTCCATTCGCAAGTGATAAAATGTGACTGGGAGTTGCCGCTCCCAATCACAGCGTTTCTTAGGAGACCCTTGGCATTCACGCCAGGGGTTTTTCCGCGCTTTTGCGATGTTTACCACCTGGAGGAAGTACAAGCATTGCGTCTATGGCATTTGTCACCCTGCCAAGCTTTTCCAGTTCCGTCAGAAGTTCAAGCACTTCCTCCAATTTTTCTTCCAGGTTCGCAACAAGAAATTCTTTTCTTTCCCTTACCGCTTCCGCCAACTTCTCTGTCGTACCAAGGGCATTCAGTCTGTCCAGCACAAAAAAGACCTCCTTTATCAATCGTTTTCACACATTCTTCTCAGCCGTTTTACATCCGCCAGAGAAAGATTTTTTTCCGCTTCGCTCATACGGCCGCGTTCGTCAGCAGAACAAAGATGGTCAAGGAAGTAAGAGGTGCTTTTGCGAATAAGGGTTTTCCTCTTAAAAGGACATGTTATGAGACCGCCTCTTACAATAGCTTTCAGCATGCTTCTTCTCACTTTCAATTCCCCCTCCCCATGAAATATTCCTTGAACTGCTTCCCGTTTCGTTTGACTGTTTCACTTTCTATAGGAACGCCGCGTTTTTTGAGATCATAAATTCTGGCCGAAAGCCTCAGACATCCAAAACGTCTCAAAGCTTCCAGTGCTGTTATCCGCTCTCCTCTTTCAAGAGCTTCCTGCAACTGCTCACACTGACAAACTGTTTCAACGCTCATGGGAACACCTCCTTCACAAAAACAGTACAAGAACGTACAGAACATTTCTGTACGCATATTTTTTGAGTTGTTTACATTTTCTTTTTAGGATAAATTAGAAAGGACTACATAATGAAAGGGAGGTTTTTTTGTTGGATAAACGTCAAGACAAGATTTCCCCAAAGAATCCCGGGAAAAAATCTTTTACCCCTCCGCGTGAAGATCCTGTTAAGAAAGAACCTAAGCCAAAGAAGTCTGACGAAAAAAAGAATTAATCTTAATCTCTTTTAGAAGCCGCCCCCATCAGGCGGTTTCTAAATTTTTGTTGATCTTCAATAGAGCTTACTACGTACTCGATAACGACTCCTTTTTCCCAGTCAATACATACATCCGTCTTAAATCCGTAAGGGAAACCGTCAGGATCAAAAAGTTCAGTGTGAGCAAGAAGAATATCGCTATGTGATTCTCCAGCAAATGTTCCGACTAGCGAGGCCCTGTTGCTTTGCCAATTGGAAACTTTCATGATAGTTGATTTTGTGATTTTATCAGGATCGGCTACAACATAAGAGAACCCCGTTTCATACTCATCTATTGATGCTGGCCTATTCAGAATTTTTCCAACACAATTTGCCACAACTTGAGGGACCCAGAATGATTTTGCTCTTAAAAACGCAACAAATCCTCCCATAAAGAGAGCTATACCTGACAAAAAAGAATATTCGATCCAGAACGGAGGAGAAAATAAAATTTTGAGGTTACTCCCGCCTGCTAGGAAAGAAACAGGAAGAGGCCAAACAGATTCTAATAAGGATCTTAGTATGGAAAAGGAAGCAATATCTGCCACTCCAAAACAGCATCCAAGCACGAATACCATCCATTCGCCTCTTTTGTCCATATTTTCTTTCGTTATTCTTTTGAATACCCACAAACTGACAAAACCAGGGAGCAACAAAATCAAAAGAAATGAAAGGTTTATTTCTAAATTTTCCATAAGCTAACCTCCATCATTTTTAATCAATTAAACCTTCTCTGTATTATATTTTCAAGGTTCAATCGCCCCAGCGGGGCTACTACAGATCAATCTCCACGCTCGTTCCATCCCTTGTGATGCGAATTACCCCACTCTTACTTCTCTGCTCTCTCCCGCCGGGGTCGGCTGAGGGTTTAACAAATCATCTATGGTGCAATTAAAAAAAGAGGCTATTTTTTGCAAATCGGACAAACGGGGTTCACGTTTTCCTGTTTCCCAACGATGCACAGTATCAAGAGAACACCCTATTTCTTTAGCTAATTGGCCCTGCGATATACCTCTTTTTTCTCTATACAGACGAACCAAAAGCATTAGCCACCACCCCCTTTCCTTACAGCTATATTATATTAGTCTATTTAGCCAAAACAATAGGTCTTTAGCCTTATTTTTGTCCGTTTGGCCATTATTATCTTGTCCATTTTGCCTATTGAGGTTATTTAGCCATTTGGCATAATAAAGAAAAGGGGGGATTTAATTGCTTTTCGCAGAGAGAATTAGAGAATCTCGTGAAAAAAACAAGTTATCACAAACAGAATTAGGTGAAAAAATAGGGGTTTCGTTATCCACAATAACAAGATGGGAAAATGGGAAAAGGACTCCACGCAGTGAGGAGTTACTTGCCCTTGCGAAAGTTTTAAATGTTTCAGTAGCTTATCTCTTGGGAGAAACAGACTCCTTTGCTCCCTTTGATAATGAAGAGAAAGCAGACATCAACAAAAACGCCAAAGCAACCCCTCTCAATCTGAAAGACTACCTTCGCGTTCCCGTCATAACGATGCGTACCCCTGCCTGTGCAGGCGAAGGGAACGGATTGGACTATGTAGAACTGGAAGCTGAAGAATGGGATTTCCTTGGGAAAAAATCTATTGCTACTTATGATGACATGAGGCCTCCTTTCGGAGTGTATGTCGAGGGAGACAGCATGGAGGAAATGGATATCCCTGACGGTTCCGTCGCTTACGTCAATCCTGCAGAAGAACCTAGAAACGGGGAATGCGCCCTGGTCGTCTACAGGGGACAATGGAGCATCAAAGGTGTCTTTATAAACAAAGATGGGAGCGTCACTCTCCGCGCCGGGAAGCCCCAGTATAATCTGGAGATTCCCGCTGATGTGGCAGAAGATCCTATGTGGTTCAAGATTATAGGAAAAGTCGTGGAGGTTAAAACAACGAAGAAGCCCAAAAGTTTTTGGTAGGGAGGGAATCTAGAAATGTATGACAAGTGGAGTAAAAAAGGTTTTATGTTTACTTTCCTGTGTATTTTGCTCATACTCTTTTCCTCGCAAAGTTCATCAGCTTATTCTCTATTCGCATCAGGTCCTAATATATTCAACCTAACGATAAATAACTGCGCAAAATCCCAGATCAAGGAACGCATACTAATGGATTGGCTATCTCAGGGCTTTACTCTTAAGACTGATTCTGATAACCAAATAGTTCTAGAAAAAGTAATAACTGATATAACAGGAATCTTTTTCATGAATATCCATACTGGCCAAATGCCTACAGTCAGGCTTATTTTTTCTTTAGCTCAAATCAGTGAGAATACGTTTGTAAGCACACATTACCTGATAGTTATGAATGCGGGGACTGCTTATGAACGCATAGAAGCTGGCATTAACAAAGAAGCGCAAAAGAAGCTAGAGAGTTATCTCATGCATTTAAAAAACGAAATTGATGGCACTCCGATAATGGAAATGGAAGGAGCATTCGCGACCTTACCATCAGAACAAACATCAAAAAAACGATTAAGCGGAATCACCCTTGGAGAGAGGTCCGGGAATGGCATTCTAGTAAATAGCATTAAAGCGGAAAGCATTGCTGCTACTGCTGGGTTAAAAGAAGGAGACGTTATCTTAGAAATAAATGCCCGATCTGTATTTGAAATGGGAAGCAATGAAATTATACAGTATATAGATAAAAGTGTAGGGGCAGGCCGCACTGTCGTTATTAGCTATGAAAGAAATAAAGAAATAGATCTAGTTACTCTAAAGTAACAAAGGGAGAAGGGAGAAGCTCATGACAAAGTGCCCAAGCTGCAAAGCTACCATTGAGGACGGGATACGGAAATGCCCGAACTGTAAAAAAGAATTGAAATGGAAACATGGCGAACCAGTTTTAACTGTAGGGCAAGCAATGCAGGACATAGGCAAAAGCCTAACTGTAATTGTGTGGGGCCCACTTCTTCTTATTGCAGTTTACTACATCATAAAGAAATTATTATAGACCCAAACAACGCCCATGGACGGCTCTGTCAAGATTTATTTCACTGCTCTTCAATACAAGGCTAGGAACTTCACCAATATATTTAATAGGTAACAAAACATGGAGTTTTCTTGGCTAAAATAACGACAGCCTTCATTCAAAACTCTTTTCCTATATCGTTTATTAAACATCTATCTTTTTCTCTTAAAAATGAATAACCCCATGAGAATATCAAGATATTTTTATTTCACACTCATAAATAGGGGGTATTTGGATGGGAACAGAAACTTTTTATAAACACCAAAGTCTCCAATCTCGTGTCAAAACAAAGATACTTTGCGCCTATTTTGAAAAATGGGCACAAATTATAAAAGTCACAAAACAAAAACACAAAAAGATAAATTCAAAAATAATTTATATGGACCTCTTTTGTGGACCAGGGCGATACGATGATGACAATCTCTCTACCCCCTTGCTCATTTTAGAAAAAGCAAGCAAAGATCATGAGATTATGAGAGGCCTTTTATGTTATTTTAATGACAAAGACAACATTGCTATTAAAAAACTAGAAAATGAAATTTCTGCACTTTATCCGGATATTCCTAATAACCCCATATACACTAGCATGGATGTAGGTGAAGAAATAGTTCAGCATCTAAATACAAAACCCTTATCTTGTCCATCATTATGTTTTATAGATCCTTGGGGATACAAAGGACTCTCTTTAGACTTGATAGGTGCCTCTATAAAAGGATGGGGCTCTGATACTGTTTTTTTCTTCAATTACAATCGTATCCGCCCAGGGATCGAAAACCACGTAGTAAAAAAACATATGGAAGCGTTATTTGGAGAAAAACGTTTCTCTATGCTAAGAGAAGTTCTATCTAAAAAAAATATCAGGTCTAAAAAAGCGGAGAAACTCATTATTTGTCAAATGCGCGAAGCCTTAAAAGAAAATAGTGGTTGTAACTACATTCTCCCTTTTTGTTTCAAAGATGACCACGGCCAAAAAACATCCCATCATTTAATTTTTGTGACGAAAAATTTTAAAGGCTATGATGTTATGAAAGAAATAATGGCAAAAGAAAGCAGCCGCCACATAGAAGGCGTTCCCAGTTTTTGTTTTAACCCATGCGATTTATCATCTCCAAATGATCAGTTAAACCTGTTTTGCACGCCTATTGATGATCTAAAGGAAGACCTTCTTGTAACATTTGAAGGAGAGACGCTATCAATGCAAAATATATATGAAAGACATACTCTTGACACAAAGTACATAAGAAAGAATTACAAAAAAGCTCTGAATGAACTTTATAAAGAAAATCGCATCTCTACTCCTCAAAAAAAACCTCGAGGAGAAACTTTTGCAGATGATATCATCGTTTGCTTTCCTTAAATTTTCTTAATGCCTGTAATTTCCTGGGATTATCGTTATAATAGAATTGTTAAGGAGGTGGTTTTATGGCTTTGCAGTCATCTATTGAGTGGACAAATTCGACATGGAATCCTCTAGCAGGGTGTTCCTGCGTTTCTGAAGGCTGTCGGAATTGTTATGCAATGGCTATGGCCGCCCGTCTTGAATCAATGTCTCATGAAAAATATTTCGGGTTAACGAAGAAAACAAGGGAAGGTCGAACTATCTGGACAGGGAAAATACACGTGGATCAAGATTCAATAAAAAAACCTTTAACATGGAAAAAACCTCAATTAATTTTTGTCAATTCAATGAGTGACCTTTTTCATGAAAATGCTCCTGAAGAAGCTATCGTCCAAATTTGGGATGTTATGTCTAAAGCTTATTGGCATACGTTTCAAACTCTTACTAAAAGACCACAAAGAATGTTTTATCTTATAAAAAAGCTTAATCTTCCTTTACTTCCTAATCTTTGGCTTGGTACTAGTGTTGAGAATAAAAACGTTATATCTCGCATTGATATCTTAAAAAAAATACCAGCAACTATTCGTTTTGTATCTTTTGAACCTCTTATTGGTTCTGTTGGCAACGTAAATCTAGAAGACATCGATTGGGCGATAGTTGGCGGAGAATCCGGGCCACGATCTCGTCCACTCGAAGAAAAATGGGTAGATGAAGTTTATCATTCGTGTCAAAAATATGGGACACTTTTCTTTTTTAAGCAATGGGGAGGCACGAACAAAAAGAAAGCGGGACGACTTTATAAGGGGAAAACGTGGGATGCTATGCCTACACCATTTGTAACACAAAAAAATCTTGTTCTCTAAAATAGAGATTACAATTTTTACATTAATGCTATAACACTACAATTCGAGAAAAAGCTTTAATTACGCCAATGAGGGGTAATTAATATATGTTTATCTATAAAAATCTCAATTTGTCAAACTTAGTTTTTTGTACGAATATAAATAGTCATTGTGCTTTTTGTTATAAGACACTATATAACCTCTGAAATCACGTAGATGCTAACATGAAAAATTCTCTTCTCGTTTTCTAAGCAACGATAGATGTTATTTTTTGTATTCACAGTTTTATGCTACCAAGGCAAACAACAAAACAATATCGAATCAACTTTTTGAATATTATCAAAAGAAACAATTTCAAAATAAGACATTAACATAAGTACAAAACTCTCAATGCCTACAATGACTACTATTATTATCAAAATAAAACGGTATATTCGTTTTATTTTGATTTTCTCTCTTATTTCTTTCTTGTGTTCCAATTTTTTCTGAAAATACATATGTAATACTATAAATAGCGCAAAGGCACATAAAGCGACCCAAGACCCTGCAAGCCATATATTATCTAATAAAATAGAAAATGAAGATGCTGCTGTAATCCAATAAAAACCTAGTGCAGTAAAAACGGCTCCGTAAATCTTAGTTTCTTTTTTTGTTATTGATGTCATAAATGCCCCCAACATCCCTATAAAACCGCCTACAAAACTATGTACTAATTCACACTTTCTGCCAAAGGGAATATATTTTCCAAAAGAATCTGCCATATTCATCCACAATATCAGGCCTATTATTAATATTGAACCAATTAAAAGAAGTGGAATCCTTTCCGCTTTTGGACATATTGCATTTTTAACGTTTTCATCTTTTCCCAAAGACACTTCCCTGCCTCCCTTTTGCACAAATCTCATCGTATTTTGTCCATATGTTACCTTATTTTGAACAAAATTAAATACCCTCCATGCTTATTATAAAATTAATTATTTATCCAATCGTAAAGTAGATAAGCAATATTTCATATCTATAACGTTTCGCCATATTTATGCTATACTACTTTCCCAGACACCACGCTTTGGAATTCACTCCGTCTCTACGAATGGTTAAAATTGTGTAAACAATGCGGAAGGTGAATCTTGACATTTGAGAGAAACGCCGGATGCCGCTGTTTGTGTGCGTTTTTTCCTTTCAGATAAACTTTTTTTGGGGCTGAGAGGGACAACAATACCTTACATTCAGTATTTGCAAGGCTTTGCGTTTTTCTTATCAGGACCTTGCCCCAAAGGTGCATGGGGTGCAGGTGGTCGGAGGTTCGAATCCTCTCGTCCCGACCATGCGTATACAAGCGGGGTATTTACCCCGCTTTTTTTATTGGCAAATTTGGGAGGCAAAATAACAAATGAAAAACTATTTTGAAAGCCCCTTCAGGGGAAAACCCATTGCCGAGCAAATAACAAATCCAAATATTACAGTTGGACGATATAGCTACTACTCCGGATACTATCATGAACACTCTTTTGAAGAGTGTGTTCGTTATTTATCGCCAGACCGAAATGATGTCGACAAATTGATTATAGGCAGTTTTTGTTCTATAGGATCAGGGGCTAGTTTTATTATGGCAGGTAACCAGGGTCATCGTTATGACTGGATAACAACTTTCCCCTTTTTCTACACGCAAGATGAATATACACATAATGAAAAGTTTGCTTTCTCTGAAGCATGTGACGGCTACGCCCCTATGGGAGATACTGTTATTGGGAGTGACGTATGGATAGGCTCTGAAGCTATGATCATGCCTGGAGTCAAAATCGGCCATGGTGCTGTCATCGGAAGTCGTGCCCTCGTTACAAAAGATGTGACCCCTTATTCTATTGTCGGAGGAAATCCAGCTCGTTTCATACGAAAAAGATTCTCCGACGAAGAAGTAACTATGCTTTTAGAAATGACGTGGTGGGAGTGGCCACTGGAACAGATAAAAGAGAACATGCATCTTCTTTGTTCTAAGAATGTTCGCGCTCTCTATAATTTATGGCATAATACAAAATCGGTTGATAAATAAGAAAATAGACACGGAGGGGAAATGAAAGACCAAACGTTTAAACATAAATCAAGTCTAGGACAAAACTTTCTACAAGATAAAAACATCTTGGCTCAGATTGTCAAATGGGCCTCCATTGAAGAATCTGATGTCATTTTGGAAGTAGGAGCCGGACAAGGCGTCCTCACTCAGCAACTCGCTCTTTCTCCATGTAAATCTGTTTTTGCCCTAGAGATAGATAAATCATTACATCCATATCTTGATCCGTTAGAGGAACAATATAAACCTCGTCTTACTATCTTTTGGGGTGACGCCGTAACCTTTGATTATGAAGATTCTTTACCTGAAACTCCTACTAAAGTTGTGGCAAATATACCCTACAATATAACTACTCCCTTGATTTGGCGCCTCCTAGAGGTGTTTTCAGGTAGGGGATTACAATCTATGCTCTTTATGGTTCAGCGAGAAGCTGCCTTGCGCTTAATAGCCCCTCCTAAGACTAAGGACCGCTACCCTCTTGGCATTACTTTAGAACTCATGGGGAAAAGTAAAATATTGCGCAAAGTTCCCCCTCAGGCTTTTTTCCCACAGCCTAATGTAGACTCTGCTGTTATAAAGATAAATATTGATAAAAATTTTGATTTAGCCCAACATGGAAGTTGGAGAAATCTTCTTCGCGCTTCTTTTGCTCAGAGAAGAAAAACATTAATCAACTCTGCTTCACGCAACGGTATTAATAAAAACAACCTTATTGAAAGTTTCTCGATCCTTAATTTTTCTCCAACATTGAGAGCCGAAGATTTAACTGGAGAGGAATGGCTCGCTCTCTGGAAAACGTTGAATTCCCTTTAAAAAAACAAAGAGGCCCTTTAAAGGGCCTCTTCTCTACAATAAAAAACGAAAAATTCCTATTCCACTTTCTCCTTCAGTGCTTTACCCGGTCTGAAGACTGGAACTTTCTTTGCTGGAATCTTAATTACTTTTTTAGGATCCTGAGGATTTCTTCCCTCTCTGGCAGCTCTCTCGCGAACCTCAAAGGTGCCGAAACCAACAAGCTGAACTTTGTCACCTTTGGCAAGAGAATTCTCAATGGCCTCAAGCACTGCACCTACGGCAGCACCTGCTTCACGCTTGTTGAGACCTGTTGCTTTAGCTACTGCATTAACAAGATCTGTCTTTGTCACCCCTAATTACCTCCTTTTCTTTGATTTAATATAAAATCATGTAATTGACAAGCTTTGCGCTGATTTATTATTACCAGTAACTGCCACTGCGGTCAAGTAGAAATTTCACTAATATCAAATTATGACTTAACTCGCCAATATAAACGTAATGGGACCCCATCAAAAGTTTCTATTTCTCTTAACTTATTCTCTATATGTCTCGCAAAAGACGTTGTAACAATTTCCGGATCGTTTACAAAAAATACAAAGGTTGGCGGTTCCGCATCAGTCTGTGTGCAATAGTAGATTTTCAAAATTCTACCCTTACGACTTGTAGGCAACGCCTGAAAAGCCAAAATGTCGCGTATTAGACGGTTCAATATATTTGTCCCTATTCTTTTTCGGCGATTATCCCGAACTTGTATAATTGTTTCCGTAAGTTTATGTAAACCTCTTTTTGTCAAAGCTGAAACAAAAAGCAAGGGAGCATGAGAAAGGAAAGGCATCTCTTCCCTTATTTTCTTTTTCATCGCATCCCCCAACTTATCGGTAGATTGTAATGTGTCCCATTTATTAACAATGAGAATTATGCCCTTTCCCTTTTCAAGAACCTGCGCTGCCATCTTTTTATCTTGATCAGTAGCTGGTTCATTAGCATCCATAACAAGAAGGGCAACATCGCTCCGATCAACCGCCTGAAGGGTTCGTACAAAGGAGTAATACTCTATATCGCTATCAATGCGGCTCTTTTTCCGAAGTCCCGCTGTATCTATAAAACGAAATTTTCCTTCCTTTGTTTCTACTATCGTATCTGTAGCATCTCTTGTAGTTCCTGGTATATCACTCACCAATACCCTATCGTTGCCCGCAAAGGCATTGACGAGGCTTGATTTTCCGACATTCGGACGCCCCACAATCGAAACCCGCACTTCCTCTGGATCAATCTCCACCTCTTCCTCTTCAGGTAAAAGAGAAACAGCTAAATCAAGTAGATCGTCAATATATCGTTTATGGAGGGCACTAATGCCTATTACATGTTCAAAACCGAGGGTGTAAGCATCATAAACTCTATCTTCATGCACTCCATCATCAAGCTTATTGGCAACAACAATGACTGGTTTTCCCGACCGTCGAAGAATGTGTGCAACGTCTTCATCCATCCAATTAGGACCCGCAAGACCATCTATAACAAACAATATGACCTGGCTTTCCTCAATGGCTAACGTCGCCTGTTTTCTGATCCCATCAACAAGTGGATGTTCGTCACGAACAAGAAGCCCACCCGTATCTACAATATAAAAGTTTCTCCCTTTCCACTCTGTCTCTCCATAAATGCGATCACGGGTTACACCGGGCATATCATCTACAATGGCATCACGGCGACCCAAAATTCTATTGAAAAGAGAAGATTTCCCTACATTGGGTCTTCCCACTATTGCTATTATGGGCATTTTCCCTATATTCCTCCTTTAAATTTCTATTTAATCGATCCAAAGAGAGACCAACGGAAAGCCCTCTCTCGATTTTGAAATATTAAACCACGGCTCAAGAACTTTCTTTAGCTTCCCGGGGCGCTCAACAAAAATCCATAAAGTTTTCTCCTTACCCCCCGGATCCATAGCCATTATATTTTTCTCTACAAGATAGTCTAATAACTCCTCTTTCTTGTTAGGAGGCGGAGTAATCTCTGCTAAAATACTAAAGGGTGGAAAACCATATTCTTGTCGTTCTTTGAGCTCTTTATACCAAAAGGACGTCCATCCCTCAAGAATTCCTCTCTGCCAACCCTTTCCTGGCCTTCGAGATTGTATGATAACCCGTCTTTGCGCCGCTTCTCTTCCACGCCAGAAAGATTCAAGTACCATACGATATGCATCAAATTTTGACCGATAGACCACTTTACGAGCCTCAGCATCGGCGTCAATCCAACCTATCATGCCAACAAGCATAGAATCACAAAGTGAAAGAGCTGCTCGTGAGCCAACAACTATTCCTCCATGAACAAAATGCGCATTAATTTCTCTCAGTCTTTTTTTGCTTGTATTTTTTTCCGCATGCCATTCTACCACTGGATAGCCCTCTCCACATAGTGCCTGAGCTATTTTCAATACAATCTCTAGTCCAGGACGCTTGCCACTAAGTAAAAACCCTCCGCATTTTGGACATTTTTTAGGGAAAGGAGCCTTGTACCCGCATAGCGGGCAGGTGACATTTACTGCTTCTTCTTCCGCTCTCAATGCCACTCCACATGAATGACAAACAAGTGTGCCACCGCACTCCTCACATGTAATTTCTCCGGCATACCCTTTTCGATCAAGAATCCATAAAGCTGTTCTTTTCTCGCCCAAGCATTTCATCGTTTCTCGTACCAAAGACTCACTTAGTGGAAAAGAAGAGCTTATTCCCGGGAAATCAGGTTTAGGAGCAAACTTTGTATCGACAAAAAAGGCTCTTTTCTCCGGAGAAACGAGTTGTTCCTCCGGTTTTTTATGAAGGAATATTTTCGATGAAGGTAATCGACCACAAAGATATAAAGAACTTTTTGCTATACGTGCTCTCTGCACAGCCACTGAACGTATCTGCAGAAAGGGAACAGATTGCAGGCGGTATGCAGGGCTACTTTCTTCATCTACAAGTATAAGCTCCGGGTTACATAGAGGGGCAAAAACAGCACCAGGACCACCTACTATGATATTAACATCTCCGATACGAGCTTTGTTCCAGGCTTCCCATAGCTTTTTGCCACCAACAGAAGGCCATAGCAGCACTTTTTCAAACCCTTGTGTCTCTAAAAGAGAATAAAAAAGCTCGGCTAAAACTCTTTCAGGAAAAAGCAAAATAGCCGAGCCCTGGTTATTCCGTAAGATATCTACATACCTTTTATGTCGTTGTTCATCCTCTGAAAAGTAATAGTAATTTTGCGTAAAGGATCTATTGAGCTTTTCTACTCCAGAAGGGGGGATAGGCTCTGTCGCTTCTCCCTTTAAAAGTTGAGAGGGAGACATCACCCGTAATGCCTCTCCTCGACCACACAGAAAATTAACGCCTATCCAATGACTCAACAGCCAAAGATCATTTGGAAATAGAGTTTCTTCATCTAATGGCCGAATAAGGGAACGAATACGGAATATTTCTTTGTTTTCCGATGGGCCAGATGACCTTCCAAGAGAAAAACCCACACGTTTTGAAGGCCCCATGGGAACAAGTACACGAACACCCGGCTTCACATCCCCTTCATACTCATACGATAGAGAATTCCACCACGGCCCAGGAACAACAACATCAATCAACGTCAATTGATCGCTTCCTTGTGACACAGTTCAGCAACAGTATTTAAGATTCCCCAAGCTACTTCTTCTTTGCTTCCTTCAAGCTCAAAAAAATCGCCCTTTTTCATTATAACTTTAACCCGATTCGTATCGACGGCAAAACCGGCATCACAAGCCGTAATATCGTTAGCCACGATAAGATCAAGGTTCTTTCTTTCCATCTTGCCTTTAGCATGTTCGATAAGATGACTACTTTCTGCAGCAAATCCAACAAGTACCTGTTTAGAAGTTTTCCTTTTCCCAACCTCAGCAGCAATATCCGGATTTTGAACTAGGTCAAGAGAAAGCGTATCTTTCCCTTCTCTTTTCATCTTCTCAGTTTCAATAGATGCAGTTCTATAATCACTTACTGCTGCCGCTTTTATGATAATGTCAGCACTGGACATTTCATCCATAACTGCTTTATACATATCCATACCAGACTCCACTCGCTGACAAGGTATGCCATAGGGATCAGAGAGAGAGACCGGTCCCGAAATAAGCTTGACAGTTGCACCTCTGTACCAAGCTGCACGAGCAAGAGCAAAACCCATCTTTCCACTACTTGGATTACTGATAAAACGAACGGGATCTAAAAATTCCCACGTAGGTCCCGCTGTCACAAGTATGCTTCTATTCAAGAAATCTTTCTTAGGAGAGAGACTTTTCCATACTTCTTCCATAATTACGGTAGCGTCTGGTAGTCGTCCTCTTCCCTCATATCCACAAGCTAGATTCCCAGTATCTGGCTCCACAACTACATATCCCAGCTCTTTCACTCTTTCGATATTCTTTACAGTAGCAGGATGAACAAGCATATGCTCATTCATTGCAGGAAAAAGCAACACAGGAGCCTCTGTAGCTAAAACAGTAGCATCAAGCAACCGTTCTCCATGACCTTGAGCTAAACAAGCAAGAGTTTCAGCAGTACATGGAGCAACAAGCACAATTTCAGCCCAATCTGCCAAATGTATATGCGGAATTTCCCAACCGCGATCTGCTGAAAGAAAATCTTGCTGTCTCCATACACGACGTCCAGCCAAGGTTGAAAGAACCATTGGACTTACAAAAGCTTCTGCTCCCTCTGTTAATATAACTTCGACTTCACAGTCTGCTTTTTGTAGAGTACGAAGAATCTCAGGAGCCTTATAAGCGGCAATTCCGCCAGTAACGCAAAAAACAACTCGTCGCTTATTTTTCCACGTTAGCATCGGAGTCTCCAGGGAACAATATCTTTGCCCGTGAAGAAGGGATTCTGTATTTGACTCGTCCTTTCGCGATATCCTCCATTGCTAATGAAAGATGCTCTTCTATGTCTTCTTCAAGCATGCGACTCTTTTGTTCACTTATCCGACGGCTCCAATTAGCGACAAGAACTGTTAATAAATATTTATTGTCTATTCCAGTCTTTTTTTCTAAACTATCAATATCATAAAACTTCATTTTTTAACCTCCCCACTATAAACAGCACTCTAGTTTATAACTGAGAATAATTTTTTTTATTTCAAGTGCAGCCCGTTCCACGCAATCATTTACAACAACAAAATCGTAAGCTTCTGCCTTTGCCATTTCTTTTATGGCATTGTGAAGACGAAGTTGAACAGTCTTCTCTTCTTCCGTTCCTCTTTTTCGTAGTCTCCGTTCAAGCTCTTCAGTAGAAGGAGGCATTATAAAGATAAGAACCGCGTCAGCAAAAGCGTTTTTTACCTGAAGTGCGCCTTGCACATCTATTTCAAGAACAACATCATTCCCAGCCTGCAACTCTTTCTCTACATCCGATTTTAACGTCCCATACGAATGATCATGAACATTAGCCCATTCGAGAAATTTTTCTTCTTTAACCAACCCTTGAAAAGTAGTCTCATTCAAAAACCTATAATCAACCCCATCTATTTCACCATTTCTAGGTTCTCGAGTTGTACAAGAGATAGAGTAAACTAATTCAGGCATGTGCTGAAAAAGTGTCTTTCTAACTGTTCCCTTTCCAGCACCGCTAGGTCCCGATATAACAAATAAGTTCCCTTTTTTATTTGTACTCCTCATTGTCCGCTTCTTCCTCAAATCGATTAACTATAGTTTCAGGTTGAATGGCCGAAAGAACTACATGATTGCTATCAGTAATGAGGATAGCACGAGTTTTTCTACCTTGAGTAGCATCAATTAATCGCCCTTCGTCTTTAGCTTCCTCTTTCAACCGCTTAATAGGAGCTGAACTAGGATGAATAATGGCAACAATACGCTCTGCTACAATCATATTGCCAAAGCCAATGTGAACTAATCGATACGACATCACCATCACTCCACATTCTGTACTTGTTCTCGTATCCGCTCAAGTGCCGTCTTTGCCTCTACGGCAAGCCAGCGTATTTCTGCGTGAGTCACTTTAGACCCTATCGTATTTATCTCTCGATTCATCTCCTGAATCAAAAAATCCATTTTCCGTCCTTCAGAAACTTTCCCGCTCAAAATAGTATTAAATTTGTCGATATGACTTCGTGCTCTGGTTATCTCTTCTGAAATATCCCACTTATCAGCCATAAGGGCTATTTCTTGAGCTATTCTATTTTCATCGACTATTGGCCCGTTATCTTCAAATATCTTTTTAATTCGTTCTCTTGTCTCATTCATGGCTTCCTCTTGAGCTTTTTCCCAAAGAGAGGAAATTTGATCGATCAAGGATGAAAACAAATCAAGATGTGTTCTTATATCGACTTCCAGATGATTCCCTTCTTTTTCTCGCATATTTTGCAAGGAGTCGACGGCTTTCGAAACCATTTCAGAAAGTGTTTTCTGTATTTCCTGCTCAATCGATTCTCTTCCCTCAGGAGAATCAGTAACGCCAGGTAAATGAAGTAAAGATTCTACTCGAATTGGTGCCGAGACGCTTAGTTTTTTTTGTATATCCTGTATCTGGTAATAGTAATCCTGCAAAATCTGAGCATCTATCGAAACAGCCCTAAACGATGAAGACCACGAAACATCGACATTAAGCCTAACTTTACCTCGTCTGATAGATTGCCTCAGTTGATTATTCAAGATTGGTTCGCAATAAGAAAGTTCTCTTGGTAATCGTATAGATATGTCTTGATATCGATGATTAATTGTAGACATTTCCACAACGAGTGTCCCCCATGGAAATGTTTGATTCTCCCGACTAAAACCTGTCATGCTTAAAAGCACAATAAATCCTCCCGTCTTTTATGGGCTACGTAATTGTTTTATTAAAAAGCTGAGATTCGACTTCTTGCAAGAGATCCTCAATACCTTCTCCCGTAAGAGCACTAATCACTTTCACAGAAGCTTTACTTTGAAGTTCCAAACGTGTCTGAAGAAAAGGTATGAGGGTCGAATCAAGCTTATCTATTTTATTCAATACTACAATGCGAGGAATAGTAGACGCATCTATGTCAAAAAGAGTATCCTCAACAACTTCCAATGTCTCCAGAACATCAGGCATACTTCCGTCAAGAACAAGAAGAATGAGCGATGCCAAAGATATTTCTTCTAGAGTTGTTCGGAAAGCCGCAATAAGCGTTGGAGGAAGGTCTCGTATAAACCCTACTGTATCAGACACAAGCACATTATGTCCTGCAGGGAGCTTAACTTTTCGAACAAAAGTATCTAATGTAGAAAAGAGCTGATCTGCTATATAAAGATCTCGGCCTTCGCTTAACTGCTGTAAAAGAGTCGACTTTCCACTGTTCGTGTATCCGGCTAAAGCAACTGTCGGTATTCCAGCTTTTTCACGTCGATAACGTTGAAAAGTTCTCCGCTTACGTACTTGCAGAAGCTTACCATTAATATCTCGAACGCGTCTTTCTAGTTTCCGTCGATGCCGTTCAAACTCGGTTTCTCCAGGTCCACGAGTTCCTATCCCTGCTCCTAACCGAGACATTTGTCGTCCTAATCCTTTTAAATGAGGGATTTCATATTGACACATGGCCAGTTCTACCTGTAGACGTGCTTCTGTAGTTCTAGCTCTCCGCTCAAAAATTTTCATAATAACGAAAGGCCTGTCCCAAATTTCAATGCCTAAAATTTTCTGCATATTGACACGTTGGCCTGGGGTAAGTTGCTCATTACATACAAAGATATCGGCCCGTACCTCTTTGCAAAAAAGAGCGCTTTCTGCAATTTTCCCTTTGCCTAACATATAAGCAGGATCTGGTTTATCTCGTTTTTGAATAATTTCTCCAACAACTTCAATATTGAGACTTCTCAAAAGCATTGCGAGCTCGTCTAAAAGAACTCGTGTATCATAGGCTTGTACAGGCATATCTAATGCAGCAATAACTGCACGCTGATGACGATGTTCTTTTCTAAGATCAAACACTCTTTTCAAGGTCGCTCAACGCCTCAGATATCTTATCTAAAAACTTCTTCCGACTTTCTTTTGGAGATTCGCCCTCACTTATCTCTTTGGGATATATAGTTTCGCCAAAAAGAACAGTAATCGATGTCGCTCGTATAAATTTTGCCCCCGGCGGCATTGATTCAAAACTCCCTTTAATATATGCAGGGACAACTGGCGCACCACTTTTTAAAGCAATAAGAGCCGCTCCCCCTTGCAAAGATTGAAGCTTCCCATCTAAAGAACGAGCACCTTCTGGGAAAAGAAGAACATTCTCCCCGTTCTCCAATAGCTCTAAAAACGCTTTTAAAGCCATTCCCGCGCTCTGTTGATCCTGTTTATTTACTGGAATAGCCCCTAATGTTCGAATGAGAACTTTCATTATCCACGAAGAAAAAAGCTCTGCCTTTGCAAGATATCTTAAACGCCTTGGAAAAACAGATCCTACAAGAACTGGGTCAAGGTTACTACAATGATTAGCAACAACAATAACGGGATCTTCTTTAGGCATCGGCGCAATCCATCGAACAGAAAGACGATTATAAAGTTTAAAAAAGACCAAACAAAAATTTTTCACTACTGCATAAAATAATCGTTTCATAGAGCCACCTGTTTATTATGTTCTTTTACTATTTTTATAAGATAAGCAACCACTTCATTTTCAGTCATAGAAGAAGTATCCACTACAATAGAATCTTCAGCTTTGCGAAGGGGAGCAACCTTTCGTGTTGAATCAAATTGATCACGAGTTCTGATCTGTCGCAAAACTTCTTCAAAAGAAACATGCTCTCCCCTGTCAATTAACTGCAAATGACGCCTTTTCGCTCGAACCTCATCCGTCGCCGTAAGGAAGATTTTAACTGCCGCTTCAGGAAACACAACTGTTCCCATATCTCTGCCATCAGCTACTAATCCACTTTCTTCAGCTTGTTCTCTCTGAATAGAAAGCAAACAGCGCCGCACCGTTGGAAGTGCAGCGTAAGCAGAGACAATACTATCAACCCAAGGGGAGCGTATATGTTCTGTGACATCTGCCCCATTAATATAGACACATCCATCACTGAGAGAAACTTTTATTTTAGAAAGAACCTCCATAAGAGCTGGTTCTTCCTTCGCTTCAAACCCCATTGTGTTTAAATAAAAAGCCAAAGCTCTGTAAATTGCACCTGTATCAAGATAGTCTAGCCCAAGCTGTTCAGCTACCTTTTTAGCGACAGAGCTTTTGCCTGCACCCGCAGGTCCATCAATAGCTACAACAAGATTTTTCATCGCCATTTATTATAAATCTCCCATCTCTTCCAATTCCTGTGTTGCTACTGAGACAAAATCCACTATCTCTGATAATAATAGTTCATAATCTGAAATGCCAAGGCGTTCAAACACTTCTGGATAGAGAGGGTTCTGTAGCCCCTCAGCACCTATGCCAACCCCCAGCATAAGACATAATGCATTGGCTAGATGAACCGTATCGACAAGAGGCTGAAATTTTTCCCCTTCCTCTGGAAGACGGTCTGGTGTGTGGTGAAAAGCGGCAACGTATTGATATTGTTCTGGGAGCTCCCATTTTTCCACAAGCAACGCACCAACAAGAGCATGATCAAAACCTAAAACCTGCGTTTCAGCATCAAGAAAGGGTACTTTTTCTTCTTCTACAAGTTTAATAATTATACTGTAGCCAAATCGTACATAGTCATTTAAAACAACTTTTCCGATATCATGAAGCAAACCTGCAACATATGCTTCTTCCAAAGAAACTTTCCCTGTTCGTTGCGCTATATATCGTGAAGCATAAGCAACTGTTAAAGAGTGTCTCCATAGTTCTCCCCGATCTAAAGCATATCCGCTTAAAGGTTTATCCATGAAAGAATAAACGGTTGCAGCCAAAACAATATTACTAATATTTTTATACCCTAAGAGAGCTATTGCCTCTGCAACACTGCTGATTTCACGGGATACCCCATATGCAGCAGAATTAGCAAGTCGAAGAGTTCGAATAACTAATCCTTCATCACGCGCCAGGCTTCGAGCAACGTCTTTAGCACTACTTTCAGGGTCATTCAACAACCTAAGGGTTTCGATAACAAACTGAGGGAACGATTTAATTTCCTTTACGCGATTAATAATGCGCGACTTGATCAATTCCCTGGACCGATCGTCCATCGTGTTCATGGCATGCCCCCCATATCCTTATTGAAAGAACCTACACTACTCCGCCCTGCTGTATCTTTTCTAAAAGCTCACTCCGCGAAATTTCGATAGTTTGTCCTTTTTTAAGATTTCGCAATTCCATTCTACCAATTCTTCGACGAATAAGCATCCTCACCCTGAATCCAAGTTGCTCAGCCATAAGACGAATTTCTCTTTTCAATCCTTCCGAAATAGTAACAGAGACCCATCTTCCATAAGGAGATCTTCGAAGAGGGCACACTGCTAAAGGACGAACGAGCCCTCCTTCTATTTCAACCCCCTTCAACCAGGATTCTATCTTTTCTTCTGTTATTTCTTTATTCAATAAGACTTCGTAAAGTTTCGCAATATTCGAAGAAGGATGCATAAGAAAATGTGCGAAATCACCATCATTGGTCAAGACAAGTAATCCTTCGCTCTCTTTATCGAGGCGACCGACAGGGAAAAGTCTCAGTTTCGAATACTGAGTAGGAAGGATATCGACGACTGTTGTATCAAAACGGTCTTCGACAGCGCAAACTACACCTATAGGTTTATTCATAACAACATATATTTTTTTATCCGGGGAAATAGCTTCTCCATCAAGAGTTACTGTATCTTCATCTTCTACAACTGTCGAAAAAACCCGTACAATGTTTCCATTAATAGCAACGCGGCCAGAAGAGATAAGCTCTTCCGCTTTTCTACGTGAAGCAAGGCCGCATGAGGCAAGATACTTATTCAGTCTTATTCCCATTTATTTATTTTTTACACTCCTCTGCAACAAACTCTTCAACTTCTTCGAGTGTTGGTAAATCCGATATAGATTCAAGACCAAAATGTTCAAGAAAAACAGGTGTAGTCCTGTACAAAAGAGGCGAACCCGTTCCTTTTCTACGCCCCGCAATACGAATAAGTCCGTATGAAAGAAGTGTATCAAGAACTCGCTCGCAACGTACTCCTCGTATCTCTTCTATTTCCGACCTCGTTACAGGCTGGTTATATGCTATCACTGCAAGACTTTCTACTGCAGCCCTGCTCAACCGCACCTTTTGCCTCAAAGATGTTTCCCTAAAAGCTGAAACTACATCTGAAAATTCTGGATCAGTATATATCTCCCAGCCTTCAGCAACTTTACACAAGACAAGACCATGCTCTTCTAAATAATGGTTTGCCAGTTCATTCAATGTAGAACGTATATCCTTAAGGGAGACGCCTAAATGATCAGACAACTCACTTTCTGAGACAGGGGATGTCGCTATGAAGAGAATTACTTCAATCTGCTTTGCTAGAGACGATAACATCACCAAACATCTCCTTTTGCGTAATGGATACACGTCCTATTCTGGACATTTCTAAAAGAGCCAATAGTGTTACGACGACAACTGATCGGGAAGCAGTGTTTTTGACAATATCAGAAAGCAACAAAAAAGAACGTTTTTCAAAGTACATCTCAATTTCTTTAATTTTTTTATCAATTTGGAATTCCTCTGGCACAGCAACGGGAATTCCTCGCCAATTTATATTTGATCTCTCATCTAAAGTTTTTGCTGACTCCTGAGGAGAATAAGATGCGATCATATGCCACCAAAGATGACTTAAACTATATAAATCTCCTAAATCATATGTGGGCGTTTCCTCAATCGGACTTTCTCGTTTAAAGAAATTATCGTGTTTTTCTTTTTTTTCTAAAAGCCAAAAGGCAGCCCGACGATAGGGCCTATAGCGAGAAAGATTATTCATTAATTCTTCTTCGGATATAGGCCCCTCAGACTCTATTTGATCCACTTTTACCTGTCCAGGCAAAAGTGCAAGTATCTTTTCAAGAACAAGGCCAGCAGCTAAAGAAAGAAACTCAGCTATAACATAGAGCGATGTTTTTTTAGAATTAGCTAAATAGGCCCCATAAATATGTACTAAGTCTGACACCTTTATCTGCGTCGCTTCAAATTGGCGACTTTCTACAAGATAGCAGAGTAAGTCCAAAGGCCCTGAAAACCCCTCTATTTCTACACGAAGAGGAAAGGTACCCTTTTCCACGAGCTATTTCCTTTTAAGCTCTTGGCACAAAACCAATAGCCTCTACGACCTCATCTATGGTTTGTTGGGCAACTACCTTAGCACGCTCAGCACCACTCAAGAGAATATCTCTTAAATTATCTGAATGTGCCTCAAAATAACGGCGACGTTCATGTATTGGTTCCATTATGTGAGTAATATGCTCCATAAGCATCTTTTTACACTCGATACATCCGATTCCTGCCGTTTTACACCCGTGAACAATCTCTTTATGCTGTTCTTTATCTTCGTTAAATACCTTATGAATATCCCATACAGGACATTTATCCGGATCGCCTGGATCTTTTCTTCTCTGTCGAGCTGGATCCGTCATCATCGTTCTTATTTTCTCCCACATTTCCTCAAGGGTATCTGCAATATCGATACCGTTGCCATAAGACTTACTCATCTTACGTCCATCAGTGCCGGGCACTTTAGGGGTTGGTGTCAAAAGCATCTGAGGCTCTGGGAAAATTTCGCCATAGAAATTATTGAAACGGCGAGCCATCTCTCTGCTTATCTCAAGATGAGCATTTTGGTCTTCTCCAACAGGAACGAGCTCTGCCTTGTACAATAAAATATCAGCAGCCATAAGAACAGGATATCCTAAGAAAGCATAGGTACTCAAATCTTTATTTTGGATATTCAGAATCTGTTCTTTATATGTGGGGTTTCGCTGGAGCCATCCAAGAGGGGACACCATCGATAAAGCCAAGTGCAACTCTGCATGCTGAGGAACATGAGATTGCATGAAAATTGTACACTTTTCAGGATCCAAGCCAGCTGCAAGCCAGTCTAAAAGAGCCTCTCTAGAATTATTTCTAATTTTGCTGCTATCAGCATAATCAGACATTAGGGCATGCCAATCGACAATACTATAAAAACACTCGTATTCATTTTGAAGGCGAACCCAATTTGTCAACGCTCCAGCCAAATGGCCAAGATGAAGTTTTCCCGTAGGACGCATACCGCTGAAAACTCTTTTTGCCATGTTCTTCCCACCTCTATTATTTATTTAGTAAAAATTTATATATATCACTTTACCTTGATATCCTGGTTTATTTTACTCGATTTGCAGCCTATCTGGCCCATTCTCTCTTACTATTTCCACAGAAACACCTTGTTTTTCAAAAATGTCTTTAAGCGCGCGAAGAGAATATCTTTCCATTTCTCCATGATCTACGACACAAAGAGCCATTCCCAAAGCACAAATATCTAAAATCTGATGGTATTTCATATCTGCCGTAATATACACATCTACTGACTTTTCCAAAGCATTTTCCCATAAATCGCCACCAGAACCGCCGCATAATGCCGCTTTATGTATTACTCTGTCAACATCACCATATGCTGTAATCCAAGTAAGATTCCACTCTTTCTTTAAGAAAACCATTAATTCTCTTAAAGAACATGGCGTTTTTAACCATCCCCATGCCCCTACCCCAACTTTATTTTCATCGGTTATAAGAGCCGAAAAATCCTCACGCAAAAAGGTTTTGGCAAGTTGGGTATTTACACCTCTGTCAGCCTTGTCCCAATTAGTATGCATGCTGATAATGGTTAATTTATGAGCAAGGGCTTTTTCGATAATCCGCGCTATCGGCGTACTTAAATCTATTGCTTTCAGCGGAGAAAAAATCAGTGGGTGGTGTACTACAAGGCAGTCGCAATCTCTTGAAATGGCCTTCTCCACTGAATCTAAAGAAGGATCAAGGGCTAGCCCGATTTTTGAAACCATCCAATCTCTATCTCCAACCATAAGGCCACTATTATCCCAAGGCTCAGCAATTTTCATGGGGGCAAAAGTTTCAATATAACGAAGCAAATCAGCTACTTTCATTATTTCACCTCCCAAAATCTCTTACGCCATTCACACCATACAAAAAAAGCCGCTTCCTGCAGGGAAACGGCTCTTATCTTCGATGGTGGGCCTACCTGGACTCGAACCAGGAACCTTCCGGTTATGAGCCGGTGGCTCTAGCCACTTGAGCTATAGGCCCGAAAAGAACGCTGATCATTATACGCCCGACTCCCCTCTAATTGCAAGCCCTAAATCACTAAAATATCTTTTTTCACAACTAAAGGGGGATTTTTCAACCGAAGAATCTATTCCTCAACTGTAATACAGCCTACAGGACAGCTTTCAGCTGCATCGCTAACACACTCAGCACCTTCCGGCTTCATTACTTTCGCTACCCCGGCATCCTCGTCCAATGAAAATACCTCTGGGCAAATCTGAGCACATACGCCGCAACCTATGCACTCGTTTTTGTCGAGACTTACACGCATGAAGACCGGTCACCTCCTCCTGAAGCAGGATTTTATATCAGGTCAGATTCAGAGTCAAACTTTGTTCTCAATCTTATTTTGAGCTTATTTTGAAAAAGTAACTTCAGGGGTTGATTTCCCGATCCCTTTTAGATGGAATAAAGCAACATAGTCAGAAACAGCCTTTACTTCCGGTTCCGACGCAGCAAGGAAGACGCCAATGCCGCAAACATCTGCTCCAAACTCTTTCGCAACAAGCAACATTCCGGCAGCCGTACTGCCACCTCTCATGAAGTCGTCTACTATTAAGACTCTACTGCCTCGCTGAAGCTGTTTTGTTCCCATATACATAGCCTTCACTTCCCCTGTCTTTGTCGGGAAATGAACAGCAACAGCAGAACCGTCACTGGGACGATTTCTAAAGCGGCAAACCGCAAGAGGAACTCCAAGAGCATGGGCTGTAAAAAGTCCAAGAGGAATTCCCTTTACCTCAGATGTCATCACTATGTCAGGTTTAGATGCCTGAAAAAGGCTCGCCATAACAAGCCCAAGACGAGAAGTATAATATGGATTGAAGAGGATATCACTGTAATAGATTAGTCCTCCAGGTAAAATTCGATCTTCGTGAGAAAGAAGAGATATTATTTCGTTAAAAAGTTCATCTTTTACTTCTTGCGACATTGCCGGAACAAAAGAAGCTCCTCCGGTTCTCCCCCTGTCGACTTGAATTCCCCCCAGACCTTCCTGGGTTAAAGCCGAATCGATCATTACCACATCATCACTAATAACGGTTTTTGAAACGCCAAAATCGTTCGAAAGTGCTGTAAGGGAAATTTGTCGAGACGGCGTTGTCAAAAAACGGCATACAGTCCTGATAAGACGTTCCGTTCTCTGTCCTTTCAACGATCATCACTCCAAAATAGAATTTGTTGAATCCACTGCATTTTTTCAAAGTCGGATAGTTTTACGCACGCATCTTCAGAGTTAAATAAAGCAAAGACACTACTTCCACTCCCCGACAGTCCATAGGCGATAGCGCCACTTTGTTTACACGCATTAAAAAATTCCTCGTATTCAGAATGCATTCCAAACAACCATGGGTAAAAATCATTGGGTAAAAGCCCTACATTTTCGCCCCGTGACAAAGCTTCATAATACTTTTCTGCTTCGTCAAGACTCTTTTCTTCGTCGAGAGGAAAATTTCCTCCCTCAGCTATTTTATAAAATTTATCTACTTCCGCATAAGCCCAAGGAGTAGACACCCTCCATTCTGGTATGGCAACAAGTATCTTAAAGGGTGGAAAGGATGCTTTATATGTATACTTCTCACCTACTCCTTGCACAAGAGCTAGAGAAGAATCACTGTAAAGAAAAGGAACATCAGCCCCAACTTTTTCTAAAATATGTGGAGAAACAGGCTTTCCCTCAAAAAAGCGAGCCCAACGAGCAAAAGAAGCTGCATTTCCACTTCCCGCCCCCAGGCCAGTTCCTGGAGGAATACGCTTTGATAGATAAATATTAAGATGAGGAAGAAGCCAACCATCATTTCTTAAAAAGCGCATTGTCTTTTCTACAGAATTTTCTCCATTGATCTTCATATTGCTTCGTAGCTCTAATTCCCTGACATTATCTTCTTTACTAGTGGAAATTGTCAATGTCTCGATTGCCGGTAACCGCCCAAAAAGAGAAACCAAGGAATGATATCCATTCTCTAATTTTCGGGTCAGCCGTAAAGTCAAATTTATTTTTCCATCAGAAGAGACAGAATATCGCATCAATGCTCCTCCCTAGACAAAAAAAATACCCCGGCGCATTACAGCGCCAGGGGCTTAAGGTTACATACAAGGCTTATTATGTATTGTCTCCAGACATCGGCTCCAATTCAACTTCTTTTGTAAGAAGTTCCACATAACTGAACGATACTTTACTATCTTGAGATTCAACATAAAGCGTAAAGAGGTTCGGATATGTTTCTAGTACGACACCCTGTTTTTCTTCAATTTTTCGGCGTCCTTTTGATGTCCGGTATTTCACGCGCAATCCCTTGTACAATGCCACTTGCTCACGAATCGAAGCAAGGTTTCCAGCCATAAAGGGTCACTCCTACTGTTAAGTTTTATGAATTATAACACAAAAATACATAAAACACAAACAATGTGGCTAAAACCTCGCGAAATTGTTACCTTATTTTTAACTTTTTGCTTCCAATTTGTGTAAGAGTAAAACTCTTTTCTCCCCGACCCTTCGGGTATATCCCCTGGCATCCATATACTCAAGAAGGGGCAAAACAAATTTTCTACTACTTCCAGTAACATCGCGAACAGTAGCAATTGTTATGTTGTCTTTAATATCTTTCAAGATAAAGAGAAGTCTTTCCTCAACTTTTTTTGACAAAATATACTTACTGCCAACAATAAAGGATTCTCCACGTTCACGAAGATCTTTTAAGAAGAGCGAAAAATCTTTTTCACTCATAGCCATCTTTTGTTGCACTTCTTCGATAAGCGGAAGTTGAAATCCAAGTTCTTCGCAATATGCGTGGAATTCCTCAAGACGTTTAAAGAAAAGAGTATCATCCTGTGGAGTAAAATCTGATAACCGTACAAAATTACCGTCAATGACAATAAGATTTCTTTGACTTATCGTATCAAGCAATGTTCGTGCAAGTTTTCTCTCAAGCAGCTTTAAAGGACCTGTTAAGATATCATCTATAATACACCCCGCCTGATGGGGGCGTTCGCTGTGGAAGTTGGTCAAGAATTGTTCTACTGCATCGTGATATTCTTTGAAAGTTTCTGGGGACATATAATAATCAGTCGAAGCTGAGAGTATCACCATTTCCCCTTCTTCTTCCAATTTTTGGGCCATTACTATAATATCTTCTGGCAACTCCTGCAGGTCGAATATTATGTCTCCACGTGAAATGGAGCCATGAGATTTAACAAGGATATTGATTCTCTCTTGTAAATCATTGGCGCTCATCAAACTTTCAAGACGATGCTTGTAACTGTTTTTTGCACCTTTCCCCTTCGGTTTTCTTCCATAGGCAAATAATATTCTTCCCCCTCCAATTGTAACAAGGGGACTGTAAAACCGAATTACAAAACGCTGATCAATAGAAGCAACAATATCTTCTTCCAGTACAAGTTGCGCAACTGTCGATTCCCCTGGTAAAAGAGTAGTCTTATCAAACAGGGAAACTCGAGCAATAACATCTGCTGTTCCAATGTGAAGTCGAACTCGTTGCCAGTGTTTCAGGGGCTCGGGAGAAGATTGAAGAAGCCTCAACTCTACGTCACAGCATTTTGTCTTTTTGTAAATATCCTTAGCACACACGACGTCTCCTCGCGTCAGATCGTCTAAGGATACGCCAGAAAGACTCATAGCAACACGTTGACCGGCCCAGGCCACCTCAACACCATGACTATGCACCTGTACACTCCGAACGCGAACTTCCTGATCGGCGGGCAAAATAGAAAGATCCATTCCTGGTGACACCTGCCCCCTATAGGCAGTACCAGTCACTACCGTTCCAAAACCAGAAATAGGAAAAGCTCTGTCTATTGGCATAAAAAAGGGACCGCTACGAGTTCGAGGATTAACTCTATCAACCAACTTCGCTAATTCTTCCATAAGAAGAGGTATGTTTTTATTCGTTACAGAAGAGACCGGTATAATTGCCTTCCCTTGCAAAAAGGTCCCCTGAACAAAGTCAGCTACATCAGCTACTGCAAGTTCCAAAAGTTCATCATCAACCATATCTGACTTTGTAATGACAATCAGCCCATCTTTCACACCCAGAAGGTTGAGGATAGCTAGATGTTCTCGAGTCTGAGGCATAACGCCTTCATCAGCTGCAACAACCAACATTACTGCATCTACGCCTGAAGCTCCTGCAACCATTTGTCGAATAAACTTCTCATGCCCCGGAACGTCCACAATACTGACAATCCGACCATCAGACAACTTTAAAGGAGCAAACCCTAATTCTATGGTTATTCCACGTTTTTTCTCTTCGTTGAGTCTATCGCAATCAAGACCTGTCAGAGCTCGAACAAGTGTTGTTTTGCCATGGTCAATATGACCAGCCGTACCCAAAACAAGGGATATTTCCTGTTCATTCACTACTATTTCACCTCCAACATCCATGCTAGTCCGCTGAGTATTCGCTCCATATCTCCATCTAAAAGCGTTCGAACATGGAAAAGAAGGGTATCTTCACCTGCACCTGCAACTATTGGCTCTGGCGCCTCTCTGAGAAGGGCTTGGAGGGTTCCAGCGCTTCCCCTGTTCGTGTTTCTAAGAGCTACACCGTACCCTTTTAACTCCGTTACGGGGAAGGCTCCTCCGCCTACAGCATCATTGACCTCAACAACCGAAACATCAAGATCAGGAAAAGCCCTTTTTATTTTCCGACGAAGTCGTTGTGCCTTTTTCTTTAGGTCTTTCAAAGAAGCAGTCAGCATATTAAGAGTGGGTATTTCTTGCCACCTTCCCTGCAAATACATTCTCAGAACAGATTCAAAAGCTGCCAAAGTCATCTTATCAACGCGCATTGCTCGCAGAAGAGGATACGTTCTTAATTTATCTATCAGCTCTTTTTTGCCAACCACTGCTCCAATCTGAGGGCCTCCCAGCATTTTATCTCCCGAGAAAGTAACGATATCAACGCCTGACGCAATACAATCCCTAACTGTGGGCTCACCATAAAGTCCCCACGGAGAGAGATCAATAAGCACTCCACTTCCCAAATCTTCCATGAAGATAACGTTTTTATCCTTTGCCAAACGGCTTAAATCCTCTCGGGGAACAGTAGAACTAAATCCCTCTATTTTAAAATTGGATGGATGTACTTTTAACACCATAGCCGTTTCTTCTGAAAAAGCTTGAACAAAGTCTTTGAGATGAGTTCTGTTCGTAGCTCCAACCTCTACCAGCCGCGCACCCGAAAAAGTCATAATATCAGGAATTCTAAAGGAACCACCAATCTCCACAAGCTCTCCACGGGAAACGATAACCTCTTTATCACGGGCCAAAGCGGCAAGACAGAGTAAAACCGCTCCTGCATTATTATTAACAACAATGGCTGCTTCAGCACCTGTCACTTCACAAAGAAGCCATTCCACATGAGAATTCCTTTGCCCTCTTTTTCCTTCCTCCAGGTTAAATTCGAGAGTATTATAGTGCGCTGCCACATTACATACGGCTTCCACCGCTTCCGAAGGAAGACAAGAACGTCCAAGATTTGTGTGAACAGTCACTCCTGTTGCATTAACTACAGACTGCAAGCTATGAGCAACTCGTCTTTTAAAGATTGAAAGGGCTTTCTGGTTCAGACCCTCAATAGATGTCTCTACATGTTCGTTCTGAAGAACTGCCTTTCTCGTCTCCGCCAACAAAGAGGTAAAAACCTTCTTGATCATGTCTCTTCCGAGCTCTTTTTCATAGGGGGAAACCCATTTTTGATTAAGCAAAACATCCATGGCGGGTAGATTTTTTAATATTTTGTTTTTATCAGATTCCACCACTATTCCCTACCTTCCTGATAACTTGAAGTTTATTCAATGCTCTTAAAAATAACTGGAAAAAATTAAGATAATGAGATACATTCATAACTGTTATTCCTAAAGTTAGAGTAACATATCTTTGATGTTAAAACCATTGTACACGCTATAAAGGAGGAAACAAACAATGACAACCAAAATTGATGCCCGTGGCAAAGCATGCCCCCAACCTGTTATGATGACAAAACAAGCTGTTGATAACGGTGCAAAAGATGTGACAGTCTTTCTTGATAACCCTGTAGCTGCATCTAACGTACAACGTTTTCTATCAAAACAGGGATTTTCAGTATCACTTCGTGATGATAACGGCGATCTTATAGTAGAAGCACAGCTAACAGGCAACCTTTCCCAAGATCCTCAGAAAAAAGCTGCATCAGCTCAGGCAAAATCCTGCCCTGAAGAAAAAAATGCCATTTTTATTTCACATAACGTAATGGGTGGAGATGACAAAGAGCTAGGGGAAGTTTTAATTAAAGGCTTTTTAGGAACGTTGGCCCAGCTTGATGTTCCTCCGGCATATATAGCGCTTATGAACGAAGGCGTAAAACTGGCTCTTAAAGGAACCCCAACATGCGAACACCTTCAGGATATAGCGTCAAAAGGAACAACAATTCTCGTATGCGGGACATGCTCTAATCATTTCGGAATTACAGAAAAAATTGGTGTCGGAACAATTTCAAATATGTTTGAAATCACCGACACCCTATTAAAAGCCTCAAAAGTTATTTCAATGTAACTTTATTTCGTTTACAAATTACAAACGTAGCGGGAGAGAGTGAAACGTCATATCCAATAGGATAGACGCAGCCTCTTCCGCATTTTTATCAGGAGTCATATCCTCAAAGAGTTCTTCAAATTTCTCTATTTGAGGAATATATACAATGTCAAAATCCTTATCTGTATCATCCCTACAGGCAACTTCCGCCGTATCATCAAAAACAACCAGCCATCCGGGGAAGGCAATGCCCATTATTGTCCAATCAGCCTCAGGAACAGTGGAAAAACTCCCTATTGTTACAGAAGCATTCTGCATAAGCTCATCTTTTTCAATCCAAGCCCCAATATTTTCTGCATCTGAGCCCACTAAAAGAACCATCAACTCATCTTTATTATCAGCAGCATAAACTCTCACCATATGTTTCAGACAATAGGATACGGCACTTGAAACATCTGCCATGTGATCTATAAATCTCATAAAATCTTCTTTCACCTTCAACTCGTATCCAAAAGGTGGTCTGCTTTTTTCTGCGTAAAATTTGGGGATCAAAAACAAGAGATGTTGAAAAAGATCTTCGTCAACGTCGGTAATTTTCAGTAACCAATACAATATCCTCTTCCTTTCTTTATTAGATAATAAGTGACCATATGGAATTGGCCACACGCATACCTTTTCGAGAAAGGCTCAAAAAATCTCCCTTCCAACACAAACAATCTTCCGGAACATTTTCGAATTCAAAAAGAATAGAGTTAATAAGATCTTCTCCGTAACGTTCTTCAAAAGAAGGAATATGTATTCCTCGTGAAGTTCGCAATGCGAGAACAGCTGATTCTCTTCCGCTTTTTTCGAGAGTCAGGCGTTCTTTGCCCTCTACTGGAGAAATATTCATAGTGGCCCTTTTTAGGTATTCTGCTAGAGTTTTGACATTCCAAAAACGGGTGCCATCTATATATCCCCACGCAGAAGGGCCGAGAGGCAACACGTTCTTCTCAAACCAATATGCCTGATTATGTCGACATTCATATCCCGGTCGAGAGAAGCTTGCTATTTCATACTGGGAAAATCCACTTTTTTCCAAATACCATTGGGCCCATCTATAGTGAACATATCCATTCTGCACTCCAGATGGAGGATTTTTCCCCCAAACAGATCCTTCTTCTATTGAAAGTTGATATATGGAGATATGTGTTACTCCAGAATGAACCAGGTTGGAAAGAGAGGTATGCCACTTTCTTAAAGACTGGCCTGCAAGACCAAACATAAGGTCTCCACTTACGTGGAATCCGAAATGTAAAAGTCGATCAATAGCCCACAAAGCTCTTTTAGCTGTATGAGTTCGCTTCAACCACAAAAGCTCTTCATCACATAGACTTTGAACGCCTAAACTGACCCTTTTGACACCCCATCCCTTCCAAAGTTTCATATGTTCCTCTGTGAGGGAATCAGGATTAGCTTCCACAGAAATTTCTACATCGCTATTGACTCTAACATATCTTTGTAAAAGATCAATAAGCCTCTGCCATTGCTCAACAGAAAGGCAAGTAGGAGTTCCTCCACCTATATATATGGAAAGTGCCCTGGGTTTGTCGCCCAGATACACTTTCCACCATAATAATTCTTTTTCCAAAGCCGTTAGGTAGGCATCAATGTCATTTTTTGTGCCTCGCATACTATAAAAAGCACAATAGGGGCATTTTTGAAAACAAAAAGGAACATGAAGATAGATAAATAATGGTTCTATTGTTCATCATCCTCGTCAACTTTAAGAAATGCAAGGAAGGCTTCTTGTGGAATTGAAACTTTTCCCAACTGCTTCATTCTCTTTTTGCCTTCCTTCTGTTTCTCTAGCAACTTTCTCTTTCGAGAAATATCTCCACCATAACATTTTGCCAAAACATCTTTACGAAGAGCTTTTACATTCTGCCGCACAATAATACGTCGGCCCACTGAAGCCTGTATGGGAACTTCGAAAAGCTGTCTCGGGATAAGCTCCTTCAACTTTCTTACAACAGCTTGTCCTCTATGGAAAGCCGCGTCTTTATGACAAATAAAGGAAAAAGCATCAGCAGCCTCACCACTAATAAGAACATCCACTCGCACAAGATCCGCTGCTTTTAATTCACGATATTCATAATCAAGAGAAGCAAAACCTCGCGTTTGAGATTTCAGTTTATCGTGGAAATCAAGAATGAATTCTGCCAGAGGCAAATCATATACAAGTCGAACACGTTCGGGGGAAAGATAATCCATCGACACAAATGTCCCGCGCTTATCCTGACAAAGCTGCATAACCTTACCTACAAATTCAGATGGAAGGAACATTGTCAAGCGAATAATAGGTTCTCTGACTTCTTCTATATCAGAAATATCAGGGAAGTCAGAAGGCCGATGAGCTTCTATAGCAGTCTTCCCTTTTGTCGTTACTTCATATATTACGTTAGGCGCCGTAGCGACAAGCTCAACTCCAAATTCACGACGTAACCGTTCTTTAGCCACATCCATATGTAAAAGCCCCAAGAAACCACACCTGAAACCGAATCCGAGAGCTTCAGACGACTCTGGTTCGAAAGTTATGGACGAATCGTTCAATGTTAATTTTTCAAGAGCATCGCGAAGTTGAGGATAATCGTCTCTTTCTACTGGATAAAAACCGCAGAACACAACTGGTTTTACTTTTTTATACCCGGCCAAAGGCTTAACAGCAGGTCTTTCATCATCAGTAATAGTATCTCCCACATGGGCTTCTGCAACTGTCTTTATATTTGCGATGACATATCCCACTTCTCCAGCCGAAAGACTCTCTACAGGTTCGAATAATGGTCTAAAAACTCCTACTTCCTCTATTTGATAGGAAGAGCCCGTTACCATAAAACGAACAGTCTGTCCTGCCTTGATTGTGCCATTGACAACTCGAACGTAGCAAATGACACCTCGATAATTATTGTAGACAGAATCAAAAATAAGAGCCTGCAATGATGCATTAGGATCGCCTTCAGGAGGTGGCACCTGCTCTATTATTCTTTCAAGAATTTCTTCAATTCCCGTACCTTCTTTAGCACTTGCCAGAATCGCATCAGTAGCATCGATTCCAACAATCTCCTCTATCTCTTTTTGCACCGCTTCAGGATGAGCCGATGGAAGATCAATCTTATTAACAACAGGAATAATCTCTAGTCCATGATCAACAGCCATGTAGGCATTTGCAACTGTTTGTGCCTCAACGCCCTGAGAAGCATCAACAACGAGTAACGCTCCTTCACATGATGCTATAGATCGAGACACTTCGTAAGTAAAGTCCACGTGTCCTGGAGTATCAATGAGATTTAAAATATAATTGTTGCCATCCTTACTTTTGTATTGCATTCGTACCGGAACAAGCTTAATGGTAATTCCTCGTTCTCGTTCTAAATCAAGAGAATCAAGGAGCTGTGCTTTCATCTTTCTTATTTCTACAGTACCCGTAGATTCAATAAGACGATCAGCCAGCGTTGATTTCCCATGATCGATATGAGCAATAATACAAAAATTGCGAATTCTTGAAAGATCCATATTTAAACTATTCCCTCCGCTTCTTCTTTTTCGAAGGCTTACTTTCTTCTCTGTCCAAGGGACAGAAGTATATCACATCACCTATATCGTACTGAGAAATTATACCTGAAAAGAAGCTTCAAACATATTCCCTTTATAAAGAACAAGAATCCATAATGTAAGGGAAAAACTTTTTATTTATTGTGTTCAAAACAACCCTGTTATCATTGACATTTAAAAGAGAAGGAATGATAATGTAAGCAACATAACCTTTCTGGAGGTGCCTCTTATGGAAAAAAGAGAGCTCTTGTACGAAGGCAAGGCCAAAAAAATGTACAGTACCAATGATCCAAATCTCATTCTTGTGGAATACAAAAATGACCTTACAGCATTTAATGCTCAAAAAAAAGATTCTATCGAAGGTAAAGGTTCACTCAATAACGCTATTAGCTCATCTCTTTTCACCTACATGAAAAATAACGGGATTCCTAATCATTTTGTTGAAAAAGTTGACGATACACATCAGATCGTCAAAAAAGTTAGCATCCTTCCCGTAGAAGTTGTCGTTCGAAATATAACGACTGGTACTTTATGCAAACGCCTCGGCGTTGAAGAAAACATCCACCTTCCGCATCCTCTTGTAGAGTTTTATTATAAGAACGATGAACTGGGAGACCCACTTATTCTTGAAGATCACGCAGAACTCTTCGGGTGGGCTACAAGAGAACAGATTGTTTTTATGAAAGAAACAAGTTTAAAAGTAAACAAACTAATGAGCGCATATTTTGACTCTTTAAATATTATCCTCGTCGATTTCAAATTGGAATTTGGTGTTGATACAGAGGGGCAAATTATTCTTGCTGATGAGATGTCCCCTGATACATGCCGGTTCTGGGATAAGACAACTATGCAAAAGCTTGATAAAGATAGATTCCGCAAAGATCTCGGAGATGTTCTTGGCGCATACAGAGAAATCTGGCGTCGCGTATCAGAAAAGGAGGGCAAATAAATGTCATTTCTTGTAAAACTTCTCATTTATCCCAAAGAAGGCGTACTTGATACCCAGGGCAAGGCGGTAGCCAGCTCTCTTACATCTTTAGGCTATACAGCTTTAAAAAGCGTTCGTGTAGGTAGATATATTCAACTCTCTATCAATAGCGACACTGCAGAAGACGCCCGAAAGCAAGTAGAGAACATGTGTGATGATCTTCTTGTCAATTCACTTATAGAAGACTTTTCCATCATCGCAGTGGAGGCTTAGGGCCGTGAAAGCACAAGTTATTGTCTTTCCTGGAAGCAACTGCGACCAGGATGTCGTATATGCCCTCAGACATGTTGTGGGAGCCACAGTAGAAACCTTGTGGCACGGAGAGAAAGAGCTGCCTTCTGGCACTGATCTTGTCGTTTTACCTGGAGGATTCTCTTACGGTGACTATCTTCGTACGGGCGCTATAGCTTCCCTTTCTCCAATCATGGACGCCGTACACAAATATGCTGAAGAGGGAGGCCTTGTTTTAGGAATATGTAATGGTTTCCAAATTCTTACAGAAACTGGCCTCTTACCAGGTGCATTGCTCCCCAACAAAACTCTTCGCTTCATTTGTAAGCCATGCTATTTACGGGTAGAACGCAACGATTTACCCTTTACTCTCAATTATACGAAAGGTCAGATCGTTCAATTTCCCATAGCTCACCATGAAGGCCTTTTCTATCTTCCCGAAAATGAACTCAACGAATTGGAAAAAAATAATCAAGTTGTATTTCGTTACGCTTCGGTCAACGGGGAAGTTTCAGAAGAGCACACACCTAATGGAGCTCTGAACAATATTGCAGGAATTATAAATAAAAAAGGAAATATCCTCGGACTTATGCCACACCCTGAAAGAGCGAGCGAAAAACTTCTTGGCGGCGAGGATGGAGCACTCATGTGGCAATCAATCAATGCATGGATAAATAAGGCAGGTGTCTGATATGGATTATCGACTGGCTGGATTACGTGAAGATGAATATGAAGAAATGAAACGTGTTCTTGGCCGCGAACCCAACGAAAATGAACTCAGAATCATGGGGGTTATGTGGTCAGAACATTGCAGTTATAAATCGACGAAACACCTTTTGCGCAATTTCCCTACTAAAGGGGAAAAAGTAGTGTTAGGGCCTGGGGAAAATGCAGGCGTAGTTGATGTAGGTGACGGATGGGGAGCTGCTTTTAAAGCAGAAAGTCATAACCATCCATCAGCTGTTGCCCCTTACCAGGGAGCCGCTACCGGTGTTGGCGGAATTATCCGCGATATTCTCGCATTGGGTGCAAGACCGGCAGCTTCCATGGACGGACTCTTCTTTGGAGATCCTGAAAACAAGAGGACTCAAAACCTTTCTGAGGGAATCGTAGCCGGAATAGGCGGCTATGGAAACGCAGTCGGCGTTCCTACAGTAGGCGGGAAGACAGCATATGATACATGTTATACTGACAACCCTCTTGTTAACGCTTTTAATCTCGGTCTGGTTCGACTTGATCAGCTCGTTAGTTCACAGACAGCAAAGCCTGGCCTCCGCGTACTCATTCTTGGCTCAAAAACAGGACGCGACGGCATAGCCGGAGCAGCTTTTGCTTCTGCAGAGCTTTCTGATGATACGAAGTCAAGTCGCCCATCTATACAGATTGGAGACCCTTTCGCAGAAAAATTACTTATTGAAGCTTGTCTTGAGCTAAGAGATAAAAATCTAATCGTCAGTATGCAGGATATGGGTGCGGCAGGAATTACATCATCATCCAGTGAAATCGCCGCAAAAAGCGGTGTCGGCATGATTCTTCACTTCGATAAAGTTCCCCTTCGTGAAGAAGGAATGACTCCATGGGAAATAGCACTTTCCGAGTCACAAGAACGAATGTTGCTCATTATCGAGCCTGATGATTTTGACGAAGTCGCAGTAATCGCCAAAAAATGGGGACTCGATTGTACTGATATAGGAGAAACTGTTCCAGGTGATCAATATACTATTTTATGGGATTCAGAAATAGTTGCTCAAATGCCTGCTTCATTGATTGGCGATAAGTGTCCCGGCATTCACTGGCCTTCAAAACGTCCGGAAGACCTTGAAAAACGATGGGATTTTGAAATTGAGACCCTGCCATTACCAGAAGATTTCAATGAAACAGTTCTGAATCTCGTAACATCTCCATCTCTTTCTGACAAAAAATGGGTTTACGAACAATACGACCAGATGGTGCAGGTTAATACGGTTCAGGGCCCTGGCGCTCCTGTCAGCGTTATTAGAATAAAAGATTCTAAGCGCCTTGTTGCCATGGATATGGAGTCGGATCCTTGGAAATGCTATCTTGATCCATATCGTGGCGGAGCTGAGACAGTGGCGAGATCAATCAGAGCCCTCGCCGTAGCAGGAGCTACCCCTCTCGGTTTGACTGACTGCTTGAATTTCCCCTCTCCAGAAAATCCCGAACAATATTGGGAACTGGAAGAAGTTGTTCACGGAATGTCTGACTGCTGCAAAGAGCTTGAATGTCCTGTCGTTTCAGGAAATGTAAGCCTCTATAATGAAAGTTCCACTCAGCGAATTCTCCCCACACCTGTTGTAGGGACTGTAGGGGTTATAGATACTCCAGAACATTACCTCCGAAGTGGCGCTTGGCAGGAAGGCGATCATCTTTTCCTTGTCGGTGCTATGAATGCGCCGTTGAATGGAAGCCAATATCTTCTGCGCACCACTGGGAAAAACCAAGGACGTCCATTGCCCTTTACTCCAGAAACAGAAAAAGATTTTCGTGATAGAGCTCTTAAGGTAGCCCATGAGGAATTAGCTCATAGCGGTCGTCCTTTAGCTGGTGGAGGCCTTGCCGTAGCATTGGCAAAAGAAGCAATCATGACAGGAATCGGTGCCGCCATGAAGATGTCTTTCCCCACCCGTCTCGATGTATTTTTATTTGGAGAAGGAACTCCTCGTGCTATTTATGCCGTTCCTTCAAACAAAGTTGTTCAGTTCCGTCTTATATGGAATGGTTTCCCCTTTGTTGAGCTGGGAAGGATTGGTGGAAACTACCTTACACTTGAAAATATTTTTGATCTTCCCGTTCCCGTTCTTACAGAAAAATGGGAGGGTCGTTAAATGTGCGGAATCTTCGGCGCTTACACTAGAAACGGAGGCCCCGTTCTCGAAGATGTCTATTTAGGCCTCTATGCTCTTCAGCATAGAGGGCAAGAATCTGCAGGAGTGGCCTGGGTAGACGAAAACAATGCAGTACGAACACAAAAGGGAAGCGGGCTTGTCCATTTAGCCCTTGACCAGAGTGAACTTGCAAAGATAGACACTCGATGTGCAATTGGTCATGTTCGCTACTCCACTGCCGGTGGTTCCGATCCTCGAAATATACAACCTTTAACAGCTAGTAACTCAAAAGGTTCTGTAGCTGTTTCTCATAATGGAAACATAACGAATGCTGAAGCGTTAAAACAATATTTAGAGAATAGGGGCTCTATCTTTCAGTCTCTCACAGATACAGAGGTGCTTCTGCACCTAATGGCTCATCAGCCCCATAAACCAACTATTGACGCCTTTGTCGATTCGTTACGACGACTTAGAGGGGCGTACTCTCTGGCAATGATCTTAGAGGGAAAACTTGTAGCTGCAAGAGATCCCTGGGGATTCCGTCCCCTTTCAATAGGTCAGCGTGACAATATTATTTATGTCTCTTCTGAAACTTGTGCGTTAGATCTTGTTGGGGCTCAATTAGTTCGGGAGGTTTCTCCTGGTGAAGTTGTTGTCATAGATAAAGAAGGAATCCATAGCATTAAAATTCCTGTACAGACAAAACGACATTACCAGTGTTCTTTCGAGTACGTCTATTTTGCTCGTCCTGACAGTATTATTGCAGGTCGTTCTGTTTACGCCGTCCGTAAAGCGTTGGGGCATTGCTTAGCAAAAAGAGCTCCTTGTCCGAGCGCTGATATGGTTACAGGAATGCCAGACAGCGGAACTATTGCTTCTATGGGATTCGCTGAAGGTAGTACTATTCCTTATGAAAAAGCTATTGTTCGTAACCGCTACGTTGGACGTACTTTCATTGATCCGACACAACGGGTAAGAGAACTTGGCGTACGTATAAAATTAAACCCAATCTGCAATCTTATTAAAAACCGTAAATTGGTTGTCATCGACGATTCCATCGTTAGAGGGACAACAAGTCAACGAATTATCGCCATGATTCGTGACGGAGGAGCAGATGAAGTTCACGTACGTATCTCTTCTCCACCTGTATGTTTCCCCTGTTATTACGGCATAGATACGCCCAGCAGGGTGGAACTGGCAGCAGCTCGAATGGAAATAGAGGAACTTCGTAAAATTATTGGGGCCGATTCTCTCGAATATATTACCCAAGAAGATCTTATCAATGCGATAGGATTGCCCCGAAATGAATTATGTACTGCCTGTTTTACAGGAGAATATATGGAAGGAGACACACAGGATGAGCTTGAGTTATAAGGAAGCCGGAGTTGATATTGACGGTGGTAACAAATGGGTTAAAACCATTGGCCGTATTATGTCATCTCTGCCTAAAAATCCGAACGTAGTGGGTGGAATCGGCGGTTTCAGCGGCCTCTACAAGATAAATGATGACATTCTCCTTGCTGGATGTTGCGACGGAGTGGGAACAAAACTTGAGGTTGCCAAACTTGCATCTGATTACAGCGGACTTGGTCAAGACCTCGTTGCCATGAACGTTAACGACCTCATTACATGCGGAGCCCAGCCTCTCTTCTTTCTTGATTATATTGCGTGCGGTCGTCTCAATGAGACCGTTCTTGAACCTATTGTCAAAAGCGTTGCCGAAGCTTGCGAGGAAAGTACATGTGCCCTACTTGGAGGAGAAACGGCAGAAATGCCCGACGTATATCCCGAAACAGGCATAGACCTCGCAGGTTTTGCCGTCGGAATGGTTTCCCCTAAAGATGTAATAGATGGGCACAATGTAGAAGAAGGAGACGTGCTTGTCGGCCTTCCGAGTTCCGGCGTTCACAGCAATGGTTATACTCTTGTAAGAAAAGTCCTTTTAGAAGGCGAAAATGCCCTATCGATAGACGTTACGCTTCCAGAGCTTGGAGAGCCTCTTTCGAAAGCTCTTCTTCGCCCTACTCGCCTCTACCCTAAAATTGTTATGAAAACCGTTAAAAAGGCACCAATTCATGGTATGGCCCATATAACGGGAGGCGGACTTGAGGAAAACATACAGAGAGTTCTTCCCTCAGGTTTAACGTTACACGTCGACTTTTCATCGTGGAAACGTCCTGCTATTTTTGAGGTTATAGCCAATGCAGGTGTTGAAGAAAAAGAAATGCGTCACGTATTTAACCTTGGAATTGGATATACATTTATTCTTCCTGCCTCAGAAGCTGATGACTTTATGAAGATATTGACTGAGGAAGGAGAACATCCCGTACTATTCGGTGAGGTTTGTCGGTCATGACTCGTGTAGCCATCCTCATTTCTGGAACTGGCACGAATATGGCAACAATACTCAACAAGATTAACAAAGGCGACCTCCCATGTGATGTTGCTTTTGTTGCAAGTGATAATCCGAATGCCGGAGGACTTCACTATGCAGAGAGCATAGGCGTAAAAACAGTTGTTCTTCCTTACAAAGCGCAATCAAGAGAAGATGCGGAAGAATTTTTGCACGAACTTTGCATTTCCGAACATATTGAATGGATCGTTCTTGCTGGTTTCATGAAAATTCTCTCATCAAAATTTGTGCGTCGTTGGGAAAATAAAATTGTTAATATACATCCGGCTTTGCTGCCTTCTTTCCCGGGAACAAATGGGATAAAAGATGCTTGGGATTATGGGGTAAAAATCACAGGTGTTACAATCCATTTAGTCGACCATGGTGTTGACTCTGGAATTATTCTGGCTCAAAAGGCAGTACCCATTGAAAATCAAGATACTCTTGAAAGTCTCACCGTGAAAATACATGAGACAGAGCATTTATTATATTGGAAAACTCTGAAAAAACTTTTTGAAGGTTCATATTCTTTTTGTGAAAGGAGATCTATCGATGGCTGCAACTAAAAGAGCCCTTATCTCTGTTTTTGACAAAGAGGGCATTGAAGAATTTGCTAAAAGCCTCGTAGAAAGAGGTTGGGAAATTGTTTCAAGTTCTGGAACCGCTAAAAAACTTCGTGAAGCTGGACTTGAGGTTATTGAAGTTTCAGATCTTACAGGTTTTCCCCATATTTTAGGTGGACGAGTAAAGACACTCCATCCCCTTATCTCTGGAGGAATTCTCGCACGTCGCCATTTAGAAAGCGACTTAAAGGATGTTGAGAACTTTAAAATTCCTCTTATCGATATGGTGGTTTGTAACCTCTATCCATTCGAAGAAGTTGCAAAAAAGGGAGCAACCATTGATGAGCTTCTTGAGAATATAGACATTGGTGGCGTTACACTCATTCGTGCCAGCGCAAAGAATTATCCTCACGTTATTATTCTTACTGATCCGTCAGACTATAAAGCGGTGCTTGATGAACTTGATGCGGAAGGTTGCGTACGCACAGCAACACGCCAAAAACTGGCTCTTAAGGCATTTGCCCATACTGCCACCTATGATGGAACAATCACAGAAGGTCTCTCTGCAGAAATTGGCGTAGAAAAAGAATTACATGAGGAACTCAACTTCTCCTTGAAGAAAAAGCAGGAGCTTCGTTACGGAGAAAATCCTCATCAGAAAGCTGCGTTATATACACCCGCACTGAAAGAATTGCCTTGGGAGCAACTTTCTGGTAAACCTCTTTCCTACAATAATATACTTGACTTGGATTGCGCCATGAGAGGTGCTTCCCTTTTACAGGATGCGCCTGGAGCTCTTGTTATAAAACACACAACTCCATGCGGAATGGCATATGGAGCTACAATAAAGGAAGCTTATGAAAAAGCCTTCAGATGCGACTCTCTCTCTGCCTTTGGAGGAGTTGTCGGCCTTTCCCGTCCTCTTGATATGGAAACGGCCCTTGTTATTTCTGAACACTTCACAGAGGTAATCCTCACTCCTGATATTGACGAAGACACTCTTAACTATTTCAAAGAGAAAAAACCTTCTTTACGTATTTTAAAGTGGCAGGGCGGCAGAGTCCTTCCATGGCAAATCACAAGTACGTGGAGCGGCTTCCTCATGCAGGAAGACATGTTACCTCCCCTTCCAAATCCTGATAAAGGCACATGGATTGGAAAACGTCGTGATGATCTGTGGAATGACATGCTTCTGGCATGGAAAGTTGCAGCTCTTTCAAAGAGCAATTCGGTTGCTATTGTTAAAGATAAAGAAGCAGTCGGTATTGGCATGGGTTTCTGCAGCCGCGTTTTCGCTGTTGATTTTGCTACACAGCAGGCACAAGAAAAAGCGCAGGGAGCAGTTATGGCCAGTGACGCATTCTTCCCCTTCGCAGATGGCGTAGAAGCAGCTGCTAAAGCTGGGATTGTAGCTATTATTCAACCAGGTGGCTCAGTACGAGACGAAGAAGTTTTCAAGAGAACCGAAGAATTAGGCTTAAGTATGTTTATCAGTGACTGGCGAACATTCCGTCATTAAGGAGTGAGCTCTATGAACTTTCTCGTTATAGGAAGTGGCGGCCGGGAACATGCTCTTGTGTGGGCTCTATCACAATCGCAACATGTAGAGACGATACACGTCGCTCCAGGAAATGCAGGGATGTCAAATCTTGCCACCTTGCATAAAGTTGACGTGTCAAATAACAATGACCTGCTCTCTTTAGCAAATTCACTTCATCCTGATGTGATCATCATTGGCCCCGAGGTTCCGTTGGTCAATGGGGCCGCAGATGTTTTAAGAGAAAATGGATTTACCGTCTTTGGTCCCGGTTCTAAAGGTGCTCAACTGGAAGGAAGCAAAATCTTTGCTAAACAGTTCATGTTGCGCAACGCTATTCCTACAGCACCTTTTGATGTTTGTACTACTGTAGAAGAAGCCCAGAAAGCCCTGGATAAACGCACTGTCCCATTTGTTGTTAAAGCAGATGGTCTGGCAGCAGGTAAGGGCGCATTTGTCTTAAAGACAAAAGAGGATGCTTTGACAACAGTCTCCAATCTCCTTGTGAAAAAAGAACTTGGAGTATCAGGAGAAAAGATCGTTGTAGAAGACTTTATGCCCGGCCTTGAATTAACGGTACTTTGTATCAGCGATGGGAAAAGTTACCGCATTCTGCCTTGCAGCCAGGACCATAAAAGGGTCTTTGATAACGATGAAGGTCCCAATACCGGCGGAATGGGTGCGTATTCTCCAGTACCATGGGTGGGAAAAGAATTGCTTCAGAAAATTGAAGAAAAGATCATTCTTCCTACCTTTAAGGGGCTTCAATCTGAAAAAATTCCGTTCTGCGGTATTCTCTATTTTGGGCTTATGATAGATAATAATGGGTCTCCTCGGGTTGTAGAATACAACGTTCGTTTCGGTGATCCTGAAGCGGAAGTCATTTTACCGCTTCTTAGCGTAGATTTCGCAGAGCTTATAAATGCCTCTTGCAATGAAGAACTTGATACATTGCCTGAAATAGTTTCTGCAAAGTGGGCTGTTGATGTTGTCATGTCTTCAGGCGGCTATCCTGGTCCATACACAAAAGGCCTACCCATAACGGGGCTGGATAAGGTCGCTAAGACAGATAACGTTATGGTCTTCCATGCTGGAACAGCTCTGAACGAAAAAGGAGAAATAGTTACTTCTGGAGGAAGAGTTCTGAATGTAATAGGTATTGGTGATACTTTAGATGAGGCTTTGAAACGGTCGTATGACAGTGTTGCCAAGATACATTTCGAAGGAGCCCATTATCGTAACGATATAACGGCTAAAGCCAGACGAGGAGTGATCAGCATGAATGCGCAAACACCCCGCGTTGGAATTGTGTTAGGATCGAAATCAGATCTGCCTGCAGCCCATAAAGCGGCAGACATCCTTAAACAATTTGAAATTCCCTTTGAAGTAACCATCGCTTCTGCTCACAGAACGCCTGAAGATGCTGCAAAATACGCATCTCTGGCAGAAAAAAGAGGCATTGAGGTTCTTATTGCTATGGCTGGATTATCAGCAGCGCTCCCTGGAGTACTTGCTGCCCATACGCTTCTGCCAGTTATAGGTGTTCCTATCTCAGCTGGAACCCTAGGCGGATTAGATGCCCTTCTTTCCATAGCCCAAATGCCTCCTGGTGTACCTGTAGCAGCGACCGGAATAGATGGCGCTAAAAATGCTTCTCTCATGGCTATTCGCATTTTAGCCCGCCAAGATGACCACGTAAAAAATAAGCTTTCTTTATATATGAAAGAGGAAGCACAAAAAATCCAACAGGGCAGAGAAAGTATTGTTGATTTGCCAGTTGCCCCTTCAGATGCATTCGCAGAAAATTAGTTTAGAATACATATAAAGACATATCATAACTCAGGAGTTCTTCTCCTGAGTTATGATATGATCAATGGTTATTTCTAAATCTTTTTTATAAGGTGAGAACCCCTATGAAAAGACTTAAAATGTTAATCTTGAATTGTATATGCCTTTCTATGTTTTTATGTAATCCAGCCTATGCAAATAATATTGTGCTGCCATCACCCGACTGGGGGCCTGCTGTTGAAATAGGCCTGGAACGTGTTCTTCGCGCCCCTAATGGGCTTCTCTATACGCGCAACGACAAGAAAACCTTTCTTTCAGAAACTCATTCCCTTGAAATGGAACTTGCTGCTCTGCGTGGAGACCTGAAACGATTTAAAACACTAGTTTCGCTTATGCAGAAATATTTCGTTTCTCCCAGTGGACTTCTGGCGTGGGAACTCTCATCTACAGGAAAGAAAGCGACATCAAACGCAAGTATAGATGACCTCAGAACATGTTACGCCCTGCTTCTTGCAGATGAACTATGGCCAAAAGAAAACTTTAAAAAACCTCTTATAACTTTGGCTGAAAAAATACGAATATACAACACAGAAAATGACACCTTACTCGACGGAGCTTCATGGAAACAATCCTGGTTTAAGCCTCTTGCAATCACTAAAAATACAAATGAATTGACTCTCTCATACGCAGATTTGCGCGCTATGAATATGCTAGCAAAACGTGATGAAAATTGGCTCCCTATACTTGTCAAAACATCTGGTTTCGTCATAACAGGGCTTTTTCTTGAAGAGAAAAATGCGTGGGGATATTCCTTTGAAAAAAAAGAATTTACTTATAATGAGGAAAACCTCATAAATACAATGCTTCACCTACACTTCTTATCGTCAATTGGAATAATTCCTACATCATATGGGAGAAAATACGCTATCGAACTCCTCTCCACTGGGAAAATTACAGATAAAAGCGGCAATGAAAATATTACTGTTTATGCCCTTGCCTCTCTTTTTTTTAAAGACTGCGGTTTTGATGAAGCTGCCGAAAAAGCATATTCTAAATTGAGCGATTTCATTATTGATGAAGGCAAATATAAAGGTCTCTTAGGATACGAACAAGAAGACAAAACGCAAACTGTCTGGGCTTTTGATAACCTTATTGCTCTCATAGCCAGGGAATTGCTTTACAAAGTAAAAATATCCATGTAAAATAATTTAATAATATGTTAAGAATATTTTTTAAAATATAAGGGGGGATATGTAAGGGGCCATAGTTTGCTTCCTGATAACGTGATAAAGTGAATGGCGGGAATCCCAGTCCGTACGATTGGCTCCCGCCAATTCAAAGATAAATGGGCTCACCCTGTCCAATAGTAGTGGCGGAATGGAAGTTGCGGCTT